>JAGMAI010000022.1 GCA_023130895.1 Thermoplasmata archaeon | reverse complement strand
ACCTGCGACAGCAGGATTTGACGACCATTCTCATCACGGAGTCGCTGGAGGAACGGGGTCTCACGAGGTTCGGGGTGGAGCAGTTCGTGGCGGATTCCTTCATAGTCCTGGGACTGGAGGATGTGAGAGGAGAGCTTCGCCGGACCCTGACGGTCAGGAAGATGAGGTTCACGAAGCACGACACCGCGAAGCATCCCTTCCTCATCACTCCAAGAGGGATCGAGGTCATGTCCGGGGAGAAGGTGGTGTAGGATGGTCGAGAGAGCCAGAATAGGCATCAAGGTCATTGACTCCCTCATCGAGGGAGGAATTCCACGAAAGATGTCGGTTGCGGTGCAAGGGCCATCGGGGAACGAGAAGTACGACCTCGCGCTGAGCTTCCTGAAGGAGGGGATCCAGAAGGGTGAAGCTGTCATCGTCGCTCTGTCCTCGGTCTCGCCAGAGGAGTTCAAGCGGGGAATGCTGGCGGTTGGCATCGACGCCGAGGACCTCATGAAGAAGAGACTGCTGAGGATCATAGACTGGTACTCCCACAAGGAGAAGGCCATCATCGACATAGAGGAGGACAAGGGCGTCCTCAGGTGCTCCATTGACCTGATAAACGTCGGGATCGCGTTCAGTCGGGCCATCGCCGACCTGGACGAGAGCACGGAGAAGAGGGCCGTCGTGGAGATACTCTCCCCCGCTCTGAACGAATACGACATCCAGAAGGTCTACGGGTTTGCCCAGAGCACGAAGGCGAAGCTGGAGAAGATGGGCTTCACGTCCCTGTTCCTGGTAGAGAAGGAGATGCACGATGGCGTCACGCTTTCCACGCTGCTCCAGCCCTTTGACGGGGTCATCGACATAGAACGCACCCGGGAAGGGGACCGGATAGTGAGAAAGGTCGGCGCGCTCTCGATGAAGAACACCAGAGTGGACTCGAATTATGTTCCTCTGGCTGTCAGCGATCCCGGAATCGGGGATGATGTGGAGGAGCAGGAAGCGAAGGAGGCTCCTGAAGAGACCGAGGACGTCCCCGAAACAGAGAGCCCGCAGCTTTGGTTTGACCTCGGTACAAGACTGCTCCTCCAGGGTGAGCCTGAGAGAGCTCTCAAATGCTTTGACAAGGTGTTGAACGCAGATCCGTCCCATTTCCGCGCCTGGGCTTCCAGGGCAAACGCTCTCAAGGACCTTGGAAGAGCTCAGGAAGCGACGGAATGCTACAAGCAAGCACTCGTCTACTCCACGAAGGGCGCGGAGAAACCCGAGGAGACAGCACCGCCGGAACCCCAAGAACCCGGCAGCGAGTGCTCCTATTGCTCGGAGACCATTCCGAGCGGGACGAAGTTCTGTGACAGCTGCGGTATGAACGAGTCGACCGCAGACTTCGGCGGGATGGACGTCAACCGCATAATGAGAGTCTGCAGCGTGAAGCTGGACCGAAACCCAGAGGACATAGACGCTCTCTTTGTCAAGGGTGCCACCTACGAGAAGATCGGTAACCATGAAGGTGCGATAGAGGTCCTCGACAGGCTCACGGACCTGGACCCCCGCTATCCGGGTGTCTGGATACTCAAGGCGAAGGTGCACGCTCGAATGGGCGACAGGGAGAGTGCGATCAAGTGCCGTGAGATGGCCTTGTCATATGACAAGGAAGAGGTTGTGAGAGAAGAGGT
Organism: Thermoplasmata archaeon; assembly: GCA_023130895.1. Taxonomy (GTDB): domain Archaea; phylum Thermoplasmatota; class Thermoplasmata; order RBG-16-68-12; family JAGMCJ01; genus JAGMCJ01. Next base: position 19,742 of record JAGMAI010000022.1, on the reverse strand, counting down.
CGTGAGAGAACATCTGTACGAGTGTCCCATGTGTGGACAATCCGTCTCCGAAGATGCTACCGAGTGCGAGAACTGCGGTGCCCGATTCGACACGTCCCTAATTGGGGTACCTGAGTCCATTGCAGAGCCAGCCGATATCGAAGTCCCGAAGCCCGCAGAGGCTGACAAGAGAGAGATGTTGAGACGGGAGATAGCCGAGCTGAAGTCAAGGAAACCCAGAATGGCTCCGAAAGCCGAAGAAGCCCCTCGGGAGAGAGAACCCGCGCCATCCGATGCCCGCACAGGCCTGACGAATGGCCTCGTGAGGAAGAGCCTCGGCTCGATTCCCGGACGGACCAACGGATTGACGAATGGGAGGGCCCTAGGGCGAACGAATGGGCTCACAAACGGTCGAGGACGCACGAATGGACTGACGAATGGTCTCAGGGGAAGAGTGAACGGCCTGACGAACGGCCTGGTCAATGGAGTAGGGAGAGTAAACGGCCTCACGAACGGACTGGTCAACGGGCTCGGCAGGGTCAACGGCGTGACGAATGGGGTCGTCAATGGCCTGAGATCCTTTAGATCCGGACTCACCAACGGGGTCACAAACGGACTGGGATTGACGAACGGTCTGGGCGGCGCGAGGTTCGCATCCGAAGCGAAGTTCAGTCGCTGGAAGGTGCTTCTCATACCGCTGATTGCTGTGGCGCTGCTGATGTCCTCGCTATTCGGTCCTGTCGGAGAGGAGGTCGCGACAATGGGCAGCATCAGGATCGACGGTCAGTTCGGTGATTGGACAGATGCCTCGAGAATGCAGAGCTCTGGAGACTTCATGATCAATCCCAACATCGACATCATCGAGACGGCGGTCGAGAACAACGTGGAGTATGTATCGTTCTACATGAGCGTGGAGGGAAGCGTCCTGCAGGGCGAGCCGACCACTCGCAGGGCGGACACGGTTCACATCTTCATTGACGTTGACAGGAGTTATGGCACAGGCTACCAGATCAGGGGAATCGGCGCAGATTTCATAATCGAAGTGTATGGCACCAACGGAGAGGTCGCCACTTCCAGGCTGATGAGGTTCGACACGAACAGAGGGCAGGATGACTGGAACAGCTGGCTGTCCGAGGTGAGCGTGCATACCGAAATCGGCGGACAGAACCTGGAGACCCAGGTGTATTGGCCCACGATATCGACTGAGCCGAAGACGATAGACGTTCTCTTTCACACGAAGAGCTGGAACGGCCACGAGGACTTCGCCGACTACATCGCCAGCAACAGCGAGGGGCTGCTCCTCGTGAGGCAGAGGAGTGGGATCCAGACTGATGTCCTGACTGGTGTCAATCAGCCGCTCCTCGAACTGGACCTCTTCGCAGTTGACACCGCAATTGATGTCCGGAGCATCGAAGTCATGATCACTGGGACTGCGGATTATTCGGACGTGAGCTCCGTGAAACTCGTCAACATGGGCGGAACACCGGTCTCTCAACGGATCTGGATGGGGCCAACGGTCATCTTTGATGCTTCCATCACCGTCCAACCCCAGACGATCGAGCGGTACTTCGTGATGGCCGACATTGGGTCGACCAGCAGCGGGAGCACCTTGGGAGCCACGATCCCACATTCGAGCAGCGTCACTCTGGGGAACGGAACGGCCACGATCGAAAGGCTGCCTGGGACTCTCGAGACAGGGTACGTGGGCACGGTCCCGGCTGACACAGTCATCGACGGCGGGTTCGCGGACTGGACAGGCGCATCGTTGGACTCGAATGACGAATCTGCTACAAACCTAATCCAGAACATAGACATGAGGAGCTACGATGCCGCGAACGATAACACGAGTGCATCGTTCTACGTGAAGGTGGACATGGAGATCTTTGGCGGGACATCAGTTCCGTACGATACTCCGACGATACCGTCAGGTACTGGCCCGGCCGTCATCGACAGTGACCGAGACTCCGTTCCGGACAACGTTGATGGCCCGAACGGTGATGGCACGCGGCCTTTCGACTTCGACAACGACGGCGTCCCGGACATCCAGACAGGTTACGATTACGATGGAGATGGTAACACTGACTATCCATTTGGAGTGGACGAATGGCTTGAAACCACCATACCCGCTGACTATCTTCCCGCCTACGCCAATCGGACCTCCAGGGTGTTCATCGGCTCGAGAGTCCTGCCAGAGATCCTGGGCGAGGATGTGGCATTTGTCTTCATTGACACAGATGAGTCGTCAGGGACCGGGTATTCAATCGGACCAATCTTTGCAGAGTACATGATCCAGACAAGAGGCAAGAACGGGAACATCATCGCCAGTGAGCTCTATCAGCACTCTGGCGCGAGTCCGGGACAGTGGATTTGGTCCCCGCTCGGGAGTGTGGATGCGGAGATTGATCACTCACAGCTTGAGGCTCAGGTTCCTCTAGCCTCAATCGGACTCGGGGCGGGAGATGGTTTCGGGGTCTATTTCTACACATATGCGTGGAAACAGGCGGGAGAAGACTACTCGGATGATGCTTTGGCAAATGTGACAACTCGAAGCATCCCTGAATCTCGCACTAGACACTACGCGGATGCGAATGATGCATATGACGTCACTCCTGACGGAGATTTGGTTGACAGCCTGAGCAGAGGAACTCGGAGCACGTCAGAGGATGGATGGCTGTTCTCTTCGCCGACCGAAGACGCTGGAACAAGAGCTAGCTACCAGGTTGACACTTCTACGAGTTCCGAAGCAACGGCTTTCTCCCATCAGAGGAAGCTTGTTTATGATGGGACATACTGGTGGGCCTTCTACTTCAACGGAACAGAAACGGTCTACGAATACAGCTCTGACGGAGAGACTTGGACAGGCTCAGCCGAGAAGGCGTTCAGTTCATCTGGAATGAAATATGCATCTCTATGGTACAACGATACTGGGTCTTCCAAGGTCGTGTACATAGTGGGAGACAATAGCACGGCCGCAGGTTATGTGTACGTCAGGCGGGGAACAATCAGCGGCACAACGATAACGTGGGGGACAGAAAGCACAGCAACTGTATGCCATGCAAATGGCCCCATGGCCGACAAGGTGGCTTTCATCTCACAGGACAGCCAAGGATACCTCTGGATAATAACCAACAATAGACCCTCTGCGGGCAGCACCAATAACATTGCTGCGGTCAGATCCACCAATGTTGACGATGTCTCTTCCTGGGGCACATACACGGACTTAATTGATCTGAACCAGAACACTCCTAATCTATATGCCATCATCCTTCCACTTTCCAATCAGGATATGTATGCGATATGGTACAACCAGACCAACATAGAGGGGAAGGAGTATACGTCCGGCAGTGGCTGGGGAACATTGACATCAATCGGCACAACGACCTCGGGAGTCACAAACAAGACCGTCTCTGCAGTTGTGGATTCCTCCTACAACATACATCTCGTCTATGTGAACGAGACAGGAAGAGTAAACTACACGAAGTATACAACCTCCTGGAGTTCACCGACTGTCTTGGACACGGACGCAAACAACGAATACGTAACCATAACAATCGACAACTCGACGGACTATCTCTACGCCTTCTGGATTTCCAGCAACTACCAGATTGAGGGACAGGAATACACGGGATCCTCATGGTCGACCATAACGGAGATTGAGACCAATACGAATGCCAAGGACTGGCTCACCTCTGTCTACAACGTCTCTGCAGTAGGAGAAGTATGTTGGGAATGGACTCAGGGAACCTCCTCACCCTACGATGCAAGATTCGAACGCATACCCGAGTTCACAGAGATCCTCATACCATTCCTTACTACTTGTTTCGTCATATTTCTGTCCAGAAGAAGGAAGAGTCTCTCTCGGCAGAGAAAATAACCGTCCTTCTTGGGAATTCCGCCTCGTCAATGAAAAGTCTTACTGCCAGACGACATACGCTGTCGTTTTTCTTTATCCTTCAACTGCCGTAGACCAGTTACGGGTTCTGAAGAAGAAGGTCCCAGACATTGTCAGGAGCCACGCACCAACACAATCCAGAGCAATCTCTGCAATCGACAAGATTGCGGAATATGGCGTAGGAACAAATCCAATTTCAAACGCTGATGCACTGAGAATCGACATACTAGTTGATGCTTTCTCCAGGATTTCTCATTTGGTGATGAGCCAGTTGGCACCGACATCTGATTCACTCTTCCTCTTGATATGAATTCTGTTTGGGGATTCTTGAGTGCGACATGGACAATCAACAATCGGTGAACTCAAGTCTATTGAAAACGTCGTCGATCGAAAAGAAGTGCGACATTTCTGGAACATGACCCACGCGCTGGATGCCCAACGCTATCCATCCGGTTGACGGTCTTCCTTTCGAAAGAGCTGTTCCCACCAGCGATACTGTTGGCGGAAGCTTTATGAGAAGGCAAGTAAAGGCTCTCACGACAAAGGCCTGACTATCGCCTTCCAAGTGATTTCCTCTGGTTGGGAGATTCCGTTGAAGACATCACCATCCGATGGCAAGAAAGTCCTGCTGAATGGTTTCTCAAAGCATGAAGACCTGAGAGAAACGAGCAGAAGAGGAAGACTCATTTTCGAGGTCACGACCAGAAGAAGCGACTCAAGACTCACGCTCTTGTCCGATATTCTGGAATCCGATGGCTGGGTATGTGAGGGAAGGAAACTCACTCTGACCGTACCGAGGGACGCGTTTTCTCGTAGTAAGAGGGAAATGACGAAGGCAGTCCACGGCGCCGTCTCGAAGTTGAAGTACCTCATGAAGGTGGCTCGAATCGACTACGAGATGACGGTGGTCTCGGAAGCCTCAATGAGGGAAAGGGAAAGCGTTGAGAACGTTGCCAAGCTGAAAGTGGGACTCGTGGGAGATTCCAAAGTGGGCAAGACGAGTCTGATCCAAAGATTCGTACTGGATCAGTTCGACGACAAGTACATCAAGACGATAGGAGCGAAGGTCTCCAAGAGGGAGATCATTCTCCCTCTCTCCGGAAACAGACGGGTGAGAGTAATCATGATGATCTGGGATATCATAGGGGAGAGGAACGTTGCAGAGCTCTACATGTCGTCACATTTCATGGGCATGCAAGGCATCCTGGCGGTCTGCGACGTGACCAGAAAGCGCACTCTGGATAATATCGGTGATTGGGCCTCCTCCGTCTTCGAGGTCGCAAGTGTTGTGCCCGTCCAGATCCTGGTGAACAAGACGGATCTGGAGGATCAGTTCGAAATCGAGAAATCGGACGTGACAGAATCCTCGATGAGCTTGGCTTCCCCCGCCGTTTTCACCAGCGCCAAGACGGGAGAGAATGTCGACGGGGCGTTCAGCGAGCTGGCACAAACGATTCTGTTCGGGAAAGACAGGAAGGAAGTCTCAATCACCGCTCACTGAGACTCTCTGAGAGACAGTGGATCTGATTCCTCCGAGGGGCATCTTGGCAATCCTCGTTTCGATTCTAGAGAGTGTATGACTGCACACGGGAGAAGCGGTTCCTGGAGGGCAGACGCACTCGCAGACGACAGACTCTTCCTCAACACCCTGGTGGCGATGCTTCACATTGCTGACGGGGCATGCTCCCACGGAATAAGCGGGTTCTCCCCGAGGAGTTCCTTGTTCGAGTTCAGTCGCCATTCTTCCTGAGAATGCTGAAGGGTCTTCGATCCAGAGCTGGAGAGCGGCCTGAGGTTTGACTCACTCTTTCCAGCACAGATATGTGTTATCATTCTTGATTCCCAAGACCCAAGACTTAAATCGCTTTCCCGGAAAAGGTGTCCGATGTCATCAGAGGCCGCACTTCGCCTTCGAAAGCCGCACGAGAGAGGCGGCCTTTGGACCTCGTTTTCCGACTCTACAAAGGAGATATCACCCAGACTTGGAAGGATAAACGGTCAACACAAATCAAGGAGCAGGAGTCTGAGAGACAAGGCATTGGGCAACGTAGTCGATTCATACAATTCCGGGACCGTGCAGCTGTCCAAGGGGAACCTGGAAGAGGCTGAACTCCTTCTTACGGAAACGATCAGCAGGCATCCTACGTTCGAGAAGGCCTGGAACAACCTGGGCGTGTGTCTGATGAGAAGGAGAGTGCATGAAGAGGCCATCAAATGCTTCAGCAAGGCTCTTTCGATAGATCCGTCCTACGAGATCGCGAGACTCAACCTCGAAGAGTGCAAGATCCTCCAGACCGTAGAGCAACTCTGATGGAACTCAGCACTGCGTTCCACCGTTACGTGGACCTACTGGAGCGCTCTTCCGCAGAACGGACAGAAACGGCTGTCGGGACGCACAGTTGCTCCGCAAAGGCATTCTGAACCATCCTCTGGAAGCCTTCTATTCCTGAACTCAGAGAAGAATCTCCAAGAGTAATACTCTTCCCACAGATTCAATTCCGCTACCCTTCTGACCACTTCGGGGATGGGTCTCTCAAGTTCAAGGGCAATCTCAGAATACATTGCGCTATCCTCGACGAAACGACGTCGAAGATGCTCGTCCTCTTTTGGAGTCCAACCTCCCAGAATATCGCTCCCCCACATCTGCTGGATGCGTTCATATCCATTATCCAGTATTAGACGCTTTCGGAGACCTGCGAGCCCTGGCTTACAGAATCATGCCTAGAAAACTGGCGTTTCGAGCACCATAACCGTCTCAGCGTGGGGAGTGGTGGGAGGCTGACCGGACTTCGGCAGAACAGCCTCCCTTTGGGTGTCGAGAAGAGATTACTTTCGAATGGATGGATATGTCTCCGTTCTGTTCACTCCGGGTATCTTGTGTATCTCGGACGTGATGAAACTGCTCAGTTCGTCGAGCTCTCTCGCTCCCAGGTGGACGATTATGCTGCAGTCTCCTCCGGTCTGAGTCATCCAGTAGACCTGCTCGTACTCCTTGAGCTTCTCGAATGTCTCTTCCGTCTTTGTCGTCCCGATCATCGCCCATCCGGTTATTGGAGCCTTTGATGGTTTCTCCCTCGTCCACTGCTCGAAGCAGGGATAGAAGGATGCCCTCTGGCAATATGGCTTCTCTTCCACGTGATTGGCGAAGCCCCTCAGGCTCTCGTATTCGGGGAGATTCACGGAGACGACCATGTCCCAGTGTCCCAGCAGTCGATATACCTGCGCTACCTCCTGCATGTTTCTCAGGTCCGAGGCGGCTTCGTCTACGGAACCGCTCCTAATCTTGAGAAACAGCAAGCTGTTTCCTTCCAGACTAGTCATGTTGACATCTCCTATCTTCCTTGTGAGGAGGTCGTGAATCGGCTTCTAAATCCCTTCTACGTCGTTATCAGGAATGATAACAGCTGGCCGAAGCGAGAGAGAGAGCAACGCGTGAGTTCAGGACCCAAATCGACGTCACCTCGGGCTCCAGAACGATATCTTCTTATCCTCAGAATCTCATGGCCAATGCGGAGAGGTCCGGGGCGTGGAAAGAGGGAAGACTGAGCATTCATTTCACTCAAATGAGTGCAAGAGGGTCTTGTGAGGAAGCTTCACCCTCTAATCGCCTCCCAAAGACCTTGTCCACTTCCTGGATCTCTCCGATTCTCCCTCGACCTGGAGCCATGGCGCCATTCACAAAATGGTGTACCAGAGAACTTATCTAATGCGAGGACAGTTGATCGTCTGCCCGACTACGATCCGAGAAGGAGTACATCCCTACTTGACTTTTCATTCGCAGTCGGTCGTCCAGGGCGGCAAGGAGACTCCGCTTCTCCTGCATGCAGGCACCGTCCTGGGCGGGCATCTTGACAGATCGGATGTCTGAGATGCTGATTCCCTTCTGTTCTTGCGGCTGTGCGAGGGAAGACCATTCCGATACTTGGCGCCTTCCCAACGCCTGCCAAACAGAGTTCTGCTTCAAGCGCTTATGAACCTGTTTCAACCGAGTATGTCTCGGTTCATAGGGGACTGCGACACAAGGGACGGTGCAGCTACGGCCCAGGGGGCATCAGCTTTTCCTGATAGTTGCCACAAGAAGCATCAAATCGGAATAGCGCCTCGCTTCTACTAAGGTCCTTTTTCTTGGAGTAATCCAGTCCGATACAACGTACTCGCGTGTCAGACCCCTAGTGGCAAATGCACGGTGCAGAATGGATGGTGGCAGAACCTCAACCTCCTCGAACTGCACGTGTGGATTGGCTGCGGGACTTCTCCATGTGGGTTTCAATGTCATCTGGCCTTTCCGCATGACTTTCATGTAGCACGCAAAGGCAACGTTTTCCCAGAGGCCCAATTGCCTCATCCGCCTAAGCAAGGCCGATGGTGACACCTGGACTTCTCGGGCAAACGCAACGGTGGCATCAGTTACCGATTTCGACCCCGTCAAGCCCTCAAGGGTGTTCAACAATGGAGTCTCTGGCATCAGGATTTCATGTGCACCAATGTCACAGAGATCCTCCTCTAGCTCAGACCCAGCTGAAACGGCACGAGACCAGTGTCCGTCTTTGAACTCGTAGAAGTAAGTATGACAGAGTTCATGGGCCCAGGAGAAGCGTCTACGACCAAGTGAGGTTCTATTGCCCACACGCAGCTCAATCGAGAGAGTCCTGCCATCAGGAATGAGGGCAGCGTCTGCCCCAATTCCGCTTCGTTCGACAACCCGCGGTACGCCCAGTGTATTCGATACACGAGACAAGTCAATGGGCACATCAGGGTCTTCTCCGTCAAATGATTCATAGAGTGTTCTCCTTGCCAGTTCCACCATAGCCGCCTGTGGACTCGGGATGCCCGTCTTCCTGACAAGGTACGATGCAATCTCTCTATCCTTCCGATTCTGAGGGTTCGTCATCGAACTTCTCCAGCGCCTTCGATGGTGGTTTGTCCTCATCCTTCTTGAGTTCGTCACGTCCGTGAGCGCGTATGGCATCCTTCAGCGCTTCCTTGAGGCGGTCCTCCTTGGAAGCAGCCCGTGGGTTTCGATGGGATATCTCCAGTGCCGATCGGGCCAATCCTGTCCTATCCATAAGCCTTTGGGCCAGTTTGATGTCTGAATACGTGTCTTCTCTACTCAGTGACTGACTCAAGAGGGGATCGTTCTCCATCTCCAGAACTTCCGCACACGCCTTCTCGATTTCGAATGCAAAATCCCGCAATGAAGGGTTCACGAACACGTAGGCTGACCACAGCGCATCGTACTTGTCCTCCAGTGCCTTCACTTCCTGCTGTATGGTGGTCTCCCAATACTCCTCGGCAATGACATTCCTCAGGGGGATGGCCGCGTCACCCTTCCATTTGACCAAAACACCAGCTGCCTTGAAAGTCATCCTGTAATCGGGTGATGTGTACAGAACGATGTCCCCTTCATGAAAAGTCTTAGAAGGGACTAGTCCAGAGGCCTCATCTAGAATCTCCATTTCAAGATTCTCTCGGCCTTTTGGCGTGCCAAACTTCTTGGCAAAGCCTTCAACGGTCATTCTGGACACCGCCTTGCGTGTAAGTCGGAATACTGGTTTGTAGAGTCGACGTTCGAGTAGTCCATTGACCAAATCCGACGCGAGCCCATCATTATCGCTCTTGTGGGCCACATGGTCCAGAAATCTGTCATCTGTCATGGTCGCAAGTGTCTCCGAGTCCGGCTGCCCTGCCCAGACTACCGCCTTGGCAAGCATCGCACTAGCGGCCAGCTTCGCATGATGATAGGTTATCCTCTCTGTAAGAACATACCTATATCGCAGCAGCTGGAGCAAATCTGTGATAACGTCCAACCTAATCTTGTCCTTGACGGGCACTATGGCCAGACGTATTGCCCCGTCCTGATCAGGGACTAGTTTGAAGTACCCAAGAAGTCTATTGTCGAACCGAAAACCCAAACCCGTAGCCCCAGAGAAGTACCCATCACGTTGGATATAGTCAACAAGGTCCGCACAAACGGTATTGGACACCATATCCTGCATGAACAGTCTCTTCGGGGGTGGAGTTTCTCCCAGGAGCATTTCGATTGCCTCTTGAGGCATATCGTGGACTTCATCCGAAATCGTGTCAACAATAGGTTTCAGGTGTTCCTTGTCATCGTGCCCTATGGAATAGATGCCCATCTCGTCTGAAAGAAGGTGGGCAAACGGGTAATGTCCGACATCATGGAGCAAGGCAAACATCCTAATGGCATCAGTCGTATCACTATCGATGGCAGTGCCTTCCTCCTTCATGGTTGTCAGCATCGTCTGGGCTGCTGCAACCGTCCCAATAGAGTGAAGGAATCGCGTGTGTATCGCGCCAGGATACACCAAATAGGCCAATCCCAATTGCCTTATTCCTCGAAGTCTCTGGAACTGAGGTGTGTCGATTACATCACATTCCGACCTAGACACCTTGACATCGCCCCAAATGGGATCTCGTACAACCTTGCTCATTAGTAGTTACAGATGACTGACCCGAACTTAAACGTTTGCCTGGCCCAATGAGAACCGATAGTCTGCGTACGGGCAAAGGAGGATATCCAAGAATCTTGAGAGAGGAACTGTGGGATTCATCAAAGAGGCAAGTAGCGGATAACTTGGGGACCTCGGAAGAATGAGATAGGTGATGCACTCTGTTGCCAAGGTCTTTCGGGAGAACATGACTCATATTCAGTTGCTTGGCGACGATGGCACTCAATATGTGTGCAATTCTCTGAGGATGTGTACCTTGTTGGAGCCGAATGCGGCAAGTGCTTGATACTACGGCCCATGTTTTTGCCTCCAAGGCCCAGATATGTCTCCAACCATATTGAACTTCGTCATTTCGTCTGTGATTTCCAGACTGGGCTCCTTGCTCCAGATGAGAATGAATCACTGATTTCGGAGGTGGGGTTTCGATCTGAGTTTGCCAGCATTGCATCCATCTGACTTGGGATACTGGAAGGGGTTTCAAGCACAGATGCAGAGGGTCTGTGTCAACAGAAAAGCGAAACTGGAAGATGGGCCTTGCCAGATCCAGCTCGAATGTCTTTGCGAAAACTTCAATAACTCGAAAGAGTTAAGTTCTAATAGACACATGAACCGGATTGCTCGTGTGGGGGTGACGAATCATGACATCACGGCACAAAGTCTTCGTGAGCTATCACCATGAGAACGATCAGGCATACCGACAGCAATTCGAGAGAGTGTTCAGCAATGTGATTGTGTCCCGTTCGGTAGATATTGGTGATATCAATCTAAACCTGAACACGGAATATGTTCGTCAAATCATTCGGGACGAATATCTCAGCGATTCCTCGGTTACTGTGGTTCTCGTCGGTGCGCAGACCTGGCAGAGAAAACATGTCGACTGGGAAGTCAGCTCGAGCATCCGGGACACTCAAAAAAGCCCAAGATCTGGGCTTCTGGGAATCCTTCTTCCCACGTATCCATTCTTGAAACCCAATACTTACAGCTGGTCCACCATCCCACCTCGGTTGCATGACAATGTGGAATGCGGATATGCAAAGATGCGTCTTTGGACAACCGACCAGAACAAGATGAAGGAATGGATCGATGAGGCTTTCCGGACAAAAGACCATGTACTGCCCAACAACTCCCGACCTATGTTCGGGAAGAATCATACTGGGACAGGCTGGCAATAGGATTCTTGGAGGACAAATCAATGCCCAAAACAGAGTCTGTTGAAATCAATCTGAAGATCCCACTGTTTGGCGGGGTAAAATGGACTTGGACGCCAAACGATGCAGAAAGAGAAGCCGCATGGGAATTATATGTTGAACTGGTCACCCGAATCTCTGTCGTTGAACTCAAGGGTGGAGAAGGAATACTTCGCGAGGCTTTGGGGTCACTCTATTCAGTCTTCTCGACGACAAGGGGGATTCTGAGGAGCCACGGTCCCGAAGTGGCGAAACCCAGGAAGAAGAAAGAGCACTCCTTGGGTGAACTCGCAATCATCATCCTGAACTACCAACTGCGCCCACTGCTGGCAGAATGGCATCCCAGGCTGATGGAATATGAGTCAAAGAGAAGTGATGATACTTCCGCCAAGGAACACGAGGACAAGTGGGAGTGCAACGATGAACTTAGGGAGAGACTGGACGAGACAAGAAGAATCCTAATCGCCTATTCAGACTGCCTGGCGAGGATTGCCAACGTGGAACCGTTGTACGAAGAGAGGGCTGAATGAAGACGATTTGGCGGACGTTGTTGGATTGCTCCAGGCTAAGAAGAAACCTAGGCAGTAATCGCTGGAATCATGATGACGAGGAAAAGGTTTTACTCCTTATGCCCATTTCACCACAATGAGATCGAATTTCCCTGAAACAGATATACGGAGGGTGAGGAATTGACGAGTTCAAGAGAGAAGGAGATAACGACACTAATACAGAGGTGCAAAGAGGATGCGGAGAGAAAGGATGAGACTCTCGAGCGCCGCGGAATAGAAATAATGGGCAAGAAAGAGGTTCTCAACGTATATCGACTTCCGATCAAGTCCCTTAGATATAACATCAGGAACGGCAGGTTCGCTGCTGAGTTGAGAGCCGTAGAGGCCAAGGAAGGCAGGAAGTTGGACACGAATGACCCTGACGACGCGGCTATCGTGAAGAAGATACTCCGAGAGCAAAGCAAAGAGGAGACGCAGTTTCTCAAGAAGGACCTAAAGCAGAAGGGACAGATTGACCCTGGTCTTATTACACATGATGGTCATGTGATAAATGGCAATAGACGGATGGCGATTTTCGAGCTACTGTACGAAGAGGAGCCAGATCCGAAGTTCGAGTTTCTCGACGTTCAGGTTCTTCCGAAATCTGTCAGCCCGAAAGACCTGTGGAGAATCGAAGCAGGGCTCCAACTCTCTCGAGACAAGAGATTGGACTACAGCCCAGTCAATCAACTCCTCAAGATCGAGGAAGGAATCAAAGCCGGTTTGAAGCCTGAGGAAATCGCCAAATCCTTTTACGGCAAGGTCACAAGAAAGAACATTGTGGATGACCTCGAACGGCTGAAACTAATGAAGGAATACCTCAACTACGTTGAAAAACCTGACGATCTGAAACTCGCCGATAGGCTTGACAATCATTTCATCAATCTCCAGAAGCAGATTCAAAAGCTGCAAAGGAAAGGAGTCACCAAGTCGGACACCAACAAGGCCATAGTCTTGGGATATGAGATCATACTTGGTGGTGTACGGCACTTGGATGTGAGACATCTTGCAGAGGTCATCCTCAGTGACAGAGCAAGCGATGGGATAGAAAGGGCGTTGGATGAACCTGATGAATTGGACGCTGAAGAATCTCCGGTGGATGAGGCACTTGAGGCAGGAGAACTCGACGGGGCGGAATCGGAAGAAGAAGCTGAGGGCGAGTCTCTGTCATCAGACTCACTTGAATTCTCCAAGAGGAGAGGCAAAGCCAAGCGGATTGTTGAGGAGTACAAGAACGCGCTCGATGTCGTCGACTTCGAAAGAAGTCGGGAAGAACCAGGAAAACTCATCAGGAAAGCGATCGATGCCATAGAATCAATCGATAAGGAGAGCCATCACATTCTCAGGGCAGAAGTGAAGAGGGATTTGAAAGAACTCGCTGAAAGGGTCATGGAATTCCTCGAACTCATCGAGAAAGGCTCTCAGAAAGGGTGACCTGCTTGATGAGGCTCGATTTCCACGATGATAGGTTCGCATTGACAGATGACTCGGGTTCGCCCTCACCGATTCTAAATGGCAGACACAGAATCTTCTTCTCTGTCGTGATGGATTCCTCTCTAGCAGAAGGTGGAGATGGATGGAATATTCCTGCAGGTGACAGTGCAGCTTCGACCTTCCAGGCGATTGCGAGCTACTTGACAGGTCAAAGATTCGAATTCGAGATTCTTGAAGGTGCTCAGACCATCCAAGACCTCATACAACGTCAACAGCAGCTTTTCGAAAACGCAAGAAGAAACGCGTTGGAAGTCAAGAACTCCTTGGATCCTGAGCCAGTTCGCCCGCCAAACTTCGTGAGAGACCTGAAGGACCATCAGATGCTTTCGACTAGGCACCTCCTCGCAGCTGTGCATGGAGCCAACTTCTCTGTCCCCGGTAGTGGGAAGACCACGGTTGTCTACGCAGCTTATGACTTCCTTAAGCAACAGGGTATCGTGAGCGGAATACTCATCATCGGACCCCCTAGTTGTTTCATGGCATGGGATTACGAATACAGGGAATGTTTTGGCCGTTCTCCGTCGTTGACTAGAATTGCCGGACGGGACCGGGAGGAGAGGTCAGAGATCTACGACGAGCAAGCTACCTACGAGGTCCTACTTACGACCTATCAGACAGCCTACAGAGATGTCGAGGACATGTTGGACCTTGCCAGAAGAAGGAATCTCATGGTTGTCCTAGATGAATCGCATTATGCTAAACGAATGGAAGGGGGGAGGTACGCCGAAGCTGTGCTCCGGATTGCCCTGAGTGCTGCTCGAAGGGTGATTCTTACAGGAACGCCAATGCCTCATAGTCCAAGGGATCTCTGGACCCAGATTACATTCTTGTGGCCAAGCAGAGAGGTATTCGGAACACGCAGGAGATTCGGATCACATTGTGAAGACTTGGACGCGATAAGAGAGGAAATCAACCCCTTTTTCATAAGGGTTCGGAAAAGCGACCTGAACTTGCCGGAACCCCGATTTCAATGTGAGAGCGTCTCAATGTCCGAGCATCAGAAGGCCATCTATCGTGCTCTAGCTGTGAGGACCGTAGCCGACTTGGAATTGGCGCCTCGCGAGCGCAGGGAGTTAAGGAGGTGGAGACGAGGTGGGATGATTAGGCTTCTTCAGGCAGCTAGCAATCCCACACTGCTTACTATCCATTCCGATGAGTTTAGGATGCCTCCACTTGAACCCGAAGAAGAATCGATCATAGACCTTATTGAGAGGTATCCTGAATATGAGACGCCAGCAAAGATTTCCCGCGCTGCTGAGATTGCTAGGAACGTAGTAGACGCAGGAAGGAAGGTCCTGATCTGGACTTGGTTTGTCCACAACATCTCCATGCTTCTTAACACTCTGTCAGACTTGAATCCTCTACCGATACACGGAGGAATCCCAAGGGATGAGAACATCAATGAAGAATTCAATCGGGAACGAAACATCCGGACCTTCCTTGATTCGGCGACTTCGAACGTCCTCGTTGCCAATCCTGCCGCGTGTGGGGAATCGATATCGCTTCACACCGCATGTCATGACGCTATCTACGTTGACAGAACGTTCAATTGTGGACAGTACCTACAGTCTCTGGATAGGATACACAGGATAGGTCTCGAACCCTCAGACCAGATCAATTACTACATCTTGACATGTGAAGACACAATTGATGAGGTTGTTAGAGATAGGCTGGAAGAAAAGGAACATCGCATGAGGCAAGTGATCGATGAAGAACTGCCTCTCCTTGCTATGGAAGTGGAAACCGAAGATGTGTCAGATGAGCAGATAGACGAGGACTTTGACAACGTGGTCCAGTCATTGAGGAGGCTCTTGGAGAATGAGTAGTACTCCTTATCTACCTGAATTACTCCGAATAATGGAAGAGCTTAGGAGACTCGGCTTGAGTGAAGAACACGATCAGCCGCTTTTGCAGAGAGTGCTATCAAGGAACCTATTGGAGGGTCGTTTCTTTGACTTCTCGGATGTTCGATGGTTGGTGCTGCTGGGTCTAGTGGAATCCGGTGATGGACGGTTCAAACTCACAGATGTTGGAGACTACTTGCTGCAGCTTAGTGAGACTGGTGATGTCTATCCCTCTGAGAGCCAGATTGTGGCATTTATCGAATGTCTGTTCTCAAACAAGGGCCCATTGAGGAAGACTCTCTCTGACTTCTTCCTTTTGTTCAGAATCTCTCCGGAGGGCGAGACTTTCAGAGCTAGGATAGCTGATATCCCCTTCGAATCCAATGAACGCTCCGTTGGAGAATTGCTTGTTCAACTGAGTATACTGTCCACGGCCAGCGGATGGTATGTTGTCAACAGGGCCCACATAGAGAAGGTTCAGAGTGTAAGAACACTCGCGAGGGGAATATCTCGAGAGGACCTAGAAGCGATTCTTCGACATCGGAGAGAAATGGGCGAAGCGGCCGAACGGATATGTTTGAAGTTTGAGAAACAACGCCTGGCCAAAATGGGCAAAGCCGTTCATGCAGAGCTCGTTGAGCACACGAGCAAGCTCGATATCTCTGCTGGGTATGATATATCGTCCTACGACGGGAAATCGGATGTTCTCGAGCACGATAGGTTCATCGAAGTCAAGTCATCTGCGTCATCTCAACTCAGTTTCTACTGGCCAAGAAATGAGATTGACGTAGCTAGGGGGTTGAGAGCAATGTACTGGATATACTTCTTCAGAGGCTTTCGAATGTCCGGCGGGTTCCAGACGTTAGTTCCCGAGATGTTCCAGGATCCCATACGGTCAATACTGGATAATCCGCGGTTTAGCATCGAAGAAGAAACCCTGCACGTGACGGAGGTGACCCCAGCCTGACCACGAAACAACGGAGGAGGTCCAAAGCGAATTCGAGTGCAAACATCCCCAACAAGGCGTTGATTGAGAGGGATTTCCCGGTTGAAAGAATTTTCGAGCTTGCATTACGTGAGGGAAACAGGAAGAAACCAATCTACGAGATGCATAAGTGGTGGGCCAGAAGACTCGGGTCCAATGTAAGGGCAATTCTGATTGCTTCAAACCTCGAGTCATCCTCATGGGTTGATACTGTCTTCAGACAATTCTATGATCCTCAGGTGTCCCTTGATATTACTGTCTTCGATCCGTTCATGGGTGGGGGAACGACACTTGTCGAGGCATCCAAGCTTGGAGCGAGGACCATCGGACTGGATATCGATCCAGTGGCATGGTTCGTCACAAAGAAGGAAATCGAGTACTGCGACCCATCTGCCATAGAAGACGAGATGAAGAGAATTAAGGAAGACGTTTCTGAAGACATCCTGCGCTTCTACAGAACAGTTGACACCGATGGAAATGAGGTTGACGTCATCTACTACTTCTGGGTCGACGTCATCAGTTGCCCAGAATGCTCGGGAAAGTTCGAGGCTCATCCACACTTCATGTTGTTTCAGTCCAAGAGCGCCAACACAAGGACAGTGTTCTGCAAGAAATGCCATGAAGTGAAGATTGTGCCTGTCCAACAGAAGTGGTTCAAGTGCAAGACATGTCGCACCTCCACGACAGTTCTTAAGGGAACGGTCAAAGATGGACTCTTCACCTGTCCGCTCTGCGGTCACTCCGGTAAGACGTCATCGTTGCCAAAGTCCGGAAAACCGTTGCCCAAGAGGCTCTTCGCGCTCGAGTACGTCGACTCTCAAGATCAACGTGTCTTTCGCAGGGCAGAGAGGCACGATTTGGAACTATTCCAGGAGGCAAGAAGCGAATTCGA
This sequence comes from Thermoplasmata archaeon, assembly GCA_023130895.1. Taxonomy (GTDB): domain Archaea; phylum Thermoplasmatota; class Thermoplasmata; order RBG-16-68-12; family JAGMCJ01; genus JAGMCJ01. The sequence continues at coordinate 2,451 of JAGMAI010000022.1, read as the reverse complement.
CAGGAGACGGAGGCGTCTTCACTTTCCCAGAGCCAAGATTCCCGTGAAAGAACGTACGGATAGGAGGCCTATATCCAATGGCCATCAGTACTACCACCAGCTTTTCAATAAGAGACAACTACTACATCTGTCCTCACTTTTTCGGCGAATTGAGGAGGTCAAGACCCAGAATGTGAGGGAGAACCTGCTTCTGGCTTTTTCCGATTGTCTTGCAGCGAACAATATGTTGTGCGGTTTCGCATTTGGTTATAGAAAGCTCACACCGCTATTCAGCATTCACTCCTATCGCTACGTGTCAAGGCCCGTGGAGGGAAATGTGTGGGGTGCCAAATACGGCCGAGGGACCTTTACCAGATGCGTCAAGAAGCTGATTAGGGCAAAGGAGTATGCCAACAAGCCATACGAAATCAGATACTCTGAACGCAACCTTGAGAGAGTGCACTTGAAAAGCGTGATTCATAAGCCAATATCGACAGACATTGCCAGTTGGCCGACCGACGGATCGCATTCTCTCGTTCTCAATGGTGACTCGACGGAGATGCAGGGTCTACCACGCGACTCGGTGGACATCATACTCACCGATCCTCCTTATTACGACAATATCTCCTATTCCGAGCTTTCGGACTTCTACTATGTCTGGTTGAGGAGAGGGCTCAAGGCGAGCTATCCTGATTACTTCGGCAAAACCTCCACGCCCTACAGAGAGGCCATTATCGTTCGAAGGCCCAAATCACATGAGCACCACAAGTACATCGAGGGACTCGTTCAGGTGTTCAAGAACTGCGCCCGAGTCCTCAAGGACAAAGGAATCATGGTATTCACCTATCATCATAAGAAGAGGAAGGCTTGGCTTGCCTTGGGACATTCCCTAATAAGAAGCGGATTCAAGATTGTGAACGTCTTCCCGCTGAGGTCTGAAGGGAAAAGCGGATTTCACAGCCATTCGGGCAACATCAAGTGGGATTGTGTCTTTGTCTGCAGGAGGAGCTCCGATACTACCGATACTAGCAACACTGTGAGTATCAAGGCAATCATCGGCCAAGCGGAGAGAAACCTCGAACAATGGGAGAAACGGCTTGGTGAATCTGGAATTGGATTCTCCGATGCGGAACGCGAGAGCTTTAGAAACTCACTGGTGCTTTGCTCCAGTTCCAAGAAACGTGCGACTCCAGAAATCTTGAGCCAAGTGTTCGATCGGCTCAAGAGTTTTCCTCAGGCAAAAAAGCACCCCCATCACAATGTGGTCTCAAAGTTCGACCACGAAACCTCATAATATGTTATCTCATATCCTTTGAGGAGTCGGCCCAGATGGAAGAATCTCACTCTGGCTTTTCGGTCAACGGGGGTAGACGGTGATGATCGAAGTCCCTGTATGTGGATACAACGAGAGCACATCCTCCAGTCGACTTACTTGATCTCAAGTTCGATCATCCTTCTCATCGATAGCTTATGGACTTCTTCATCCTGAAGTAGTGTTGGAAATTTCCCATCCAGGCTCTCGATTTCGTCCTGCACCGCCACGGCTGTTCGAACATCGAGAATGGCTCCACACCTATTGCAGGACTTACCTGTGGCTTTGCTTACTAGCTCATATTCTGTGGCAGGGCTTTGGAGCTTGCTTACTCATTTGCACCCTCTCTTGCGTTGGTATAGAGTGAAAACGGTCCTATTTGAGACTTGACGGCCACCCCAAGCTGGTGTATGGCTGTTGCGATAACCAACAACCCAAGGATGTGTCGCTTCTTGTTTGTGGCATCAAACTGGGTCGACTGCATAAGCGTTAACTATGGAGAACCATATGACCCTCAGACCTGAGCGGATTCTGTCCCACGGACTCACCGTGTAGAGGCGACTGTCAAAATCGGTTTCGAACCCAAATTGGGACGAATCCCTTCAGGCCCGCTAGTCGATCGACATGTCCAAATACCTTTTCCTCGTAGGAACCGCGGGCTGCGGAAAGACAACGATGACGTATGCCTTCAGGACATGGATGAGTGCCCAGGGGTTCGATTCGATCACCGTGAACCTGGACCCCGGCGTGGAGGACCTCCAGTACGAGCCAGAGGTTGATGTGAGAGACTGGATAACCCTAGAGGCGGTGATGCAGGAGTACCAGCTCGGTCCCAACGGGGCGCAGATCGCTTGCGCCGACCTGATCGCCCTTCGGATTCGCGAGATCGTGCAGACCCTGGAAGGCTTTGACACGGACTATGTTTTCATCGATACGCCCGGGCAGATGGAGTTGTTCGCCTTCAGGGAATCGAGCAGAGAGGTCATAGATGTCTTCGGAACCGAGAACACGGGCATCATCTTCCTCCTCGACCCGCAACTCGCGAAGACACCTTCAGGCTTGGTCTCCCTCCTGATGCTTTCCGTTACGACTGGCTTCCGGTTCTCCGTTCCCCTGATCAACGTCCTGTCGAAGTCCGACTTCCTCTCAGATGAGGAGGT
>JAGMAI010000219.1 GCA_023130895.1 Thermoplasmata archaeon | reverse complement strand
GCTCTCGTACCACCAGAAGTAGATGTACCTGTTTCCCTTAATCGTCTTCACTGTCTGACCGCAACCAATCTGCACAACACCACCACCAGACTAGCCCCGCCAGAGCATAAAAGGTTAACCTTAAACAAGGTTAACTTTCTTCATACTATTTCCCGCGAACCTACGGATGACGACAAGCCAGATGTCCGCAGGGTTAACCTTAAGCAAGGTTAACTTCGACAAGGAGTTCCCCGTGCCCGCAGGCGTCCCCTGCAGCCGAAGACGGCAGGGAATGAGGCTTTAAATATCTGGGAACGATTCTTCGCCCCGGTGGTTCCAGTCAAGCTCACTGTCGTCATACCGACCATGAACGAGGCCGGCTCGATCGGCAAGGTGATCGATGACGTCCAGAAGAATCTCTCCGAGACCGAGTACGAGGTCCTCGTCGTCGACACGGACTCAACCGACGGAACTGTGAAGATCGCGGAGGAGAGAGGCGCCAGGGTCGTGAACGAGCCGCGGAGAGGCTACGGCAGGGCGTACAAGACCGGCTTCAAGAACGCGAAGGGAGATTATGTCGCGACGCTGGACGCGGACTGCACATACCCCGCTGAGCGAATACCCGACTTCGTCAGAATCCTCGACTCGGGCGAGGCCGATTTCATCATCGGAGACAGGCTCTCGAACCTGTCCCCCGAGGCGATGACACTCATGCACAGGATAGGCAATCGCATACTGAACGTCACGATGCGCCTTCTGTTCCGCGTCAAGGTGAAGGACTCCCAATCCGGCATGTGGGTGTTCAAGAGGGAGCTTCTGGACTCCCTCAACGTAACCAGCGATGGCATGCCCTTCTCGGAGGAGATAAAGATCGAAGCCATGACGAAAGGGTTCCGCGTGAAGCAAATCCCCATAGATTACAAACCGAGGACGGGGGAAAAGAAACTGCAGAGCTGGCATGACGGGTGGAGGAATTTCAAGTTCCTGATCTCGAAGAAGTTCGGCAGAGCGCGCTAGTCCTCGAATATCCTCTTTATCATCCACTCCGGGTCGAATCTGACCAGGTCGCCGTACTCCTGCCCCGTCCCGACGTATATGATCGGCTTCCCTATCGCCTTCGCTATGGAGAGTGCGGCCCCTCCCTTCGCGTCCGCATCTATCTTGCACAGAATCGCAGCATCTATTCCGACGGCCTCGTGAAACGCCTGCGCCTGATCGACCGCATCGTTGCCCGCAAGTGCGTCCCCCACGAAGATGACGAGGTCTGGATCCGCGACCCTCCTGATCTTCTTCATCTCGTCCATGAGGTTGATGTTGGTCTGCATCCTTCCCGCCGTGTCTATCAGCACGACGTCCTTCCTCTTCGCCCGCGCATGCTCCACCGCGTCGAATGCCACGGCCGCTGGATCGCCGCCGAAATCGTGTCTGATGAGCCTTACGTCAAGGTTCTGAGCATGCTTCTCGAGCTGCTCTATCGCCCCCGCACGGAACGTGTCGGCGGCGGCCATGACGCAGTTCATCCCCTTCCCTTTGAGGAGGTGAGCCACCCTTGCGATCGCGGTCGTCTTCCCCGTGCCATTGACCCCGACGAACATGATGACAACGGGTTTCTCGTGGTCCTCGATGAACCTCTCGAAGTCGAGCTCCTCCGTCACCAGGACATCCTTCAGCGCCGTCCTGAGAGCAACCTCGATCCCCTCGGAGAAGCTGACAGTCCTCGAGACCTTCTTCCCGATCAGGTCTTCCCTCAGGCTCTCCTTGATCTCCTCTATCACCGGGACGGCCACATCCGCTTCCATGAGACTGATCTCAAGGTCCCACAGGACGTCCTCCAGCTTCTTCTCCCGGATTCTCCTGCCCTTCTCCTCGGATATGATCTCTCCCGCCTCTTCGGCGGTCTTCTCCCGCCAGCCCTTCAGACGGTCCTTCAAAAACTTGAACATGCTCATTCCTGAGAACGGTACTCGTCATATTCGCTCTGGACTTTCTCCGTGAGCCGGGCGACCTCACCGTCGAGCTCGGCCATCCTCTTTGCCAACTCCTCCTCGCTGTCGTTCATCTGCTTGATCCTCTTGTCCAGCTTTGCTATCGCGTCCCCCGTGGTGTCCGTGATCATCACGTCGGACCCGAGACTCACGATGACATCCTCATTGTTCTCGACAGCCGCGAAGACGAAGCAGTCGGCGCCCACAGGAACGAGAAGTCTCTCCCCCGTCTTCGTCTTGTTGAACCGCGAGATCGTCTCCTTCGCCCGCATGTGCTCCTCCAGGGCCATCCTGAGAAGTTCGCCCTGCTTGGCCAGGCCATCGAGTTGGGCTCTGGCCAGGTCCAAGGTCGCCACCGCGCTCCTGAGCTCTTCCTCCGTCATTTCTCCGCTCCTCCTTTGATCAAGAACCCCACGATTGGATTTTGGACCTGGTCCTCCGGCAGCTCCTCAACTGCCGTTATCTTGATGTTCCTCCGCTTCACTGCGTGCTTGCTTCCCAGGTCCGAATACAGGCGTTTCACGGCATCAACCTGGTCCTTTGCCGCGACCTCCTTCTTGAAGGGCGACCAGGAGTCCCCCATGAGGAAGGTCCCCGATATCCTGTAGGGTTTCATGGCGAATCCCTTTCCCTTATTCCCTCCGATGTTAAATGCCTTCCGCCAAAAAACCTTGTACGACGTTGCAGATACGACCGGCGTGGCTCACTTCTTCCTTCCCGGGAAGGACTTCCCCTCCATCTCCGTGACGGGCGGGAGATGCTCCTTGGGTTGCCTGCACTGCCGGGGACACTTCCTCAAGGGAATGATCCCGGCGGAGAAGCCCAGTCGTCTCTGGCAAGTCGCGTGCGAGCTGCAGGAGAACGGTGCAACCGGTTTCCTCCTCAGCGGGGGTTGCGATGAGAAGGGGAGGGTTCCGATAGCGGATTTCGCGGGAACACTGAAGCGGATCAAGCGCGAGACAGACCTCCTGGTCAACGTCCACCCGGGTCTCGTGAACAGCAGGGAGGCGGACATCCTCTCCTCCTCGCAGGTGGACTCGGTCTCGGTGGATGTGATAGGCTCGGAAGAGACGCTCAGGGAGGTGTACAACCTGGATTGCGGGATAGGCGACGTCGAGCGCTCCCTCCGCCTCCTGCGGGAAGCCTCCGTTCCGTTGACACCCCACATATGCGTCGGGATTCACGGCGGACGCCTGGTGGGCGAGTCAAGAGCCCTGGAGATGGTCTCCGAGAGCGACCCAAAGGCTCTCGTCATCACCTCCCTGCTTCCCGTCCCCGGAACGCCATTCGAGGGGGTCATGGTGGAGGACATCGACATAGTCGATTTCTACCGCCGGTCAAGGAAAGCGCTTCCAGGGACTCCCATAGTCCTCGGTTGCATGAGGCCTAGGAACAGCGCCTGGCTGGACGATGCACTGCTGAACGAGGGAATCGACGGCATAGCGGTCCCCCTTCCAGCAACGCTGAGGAGAAACCGCGAGAACGCCGTCAAGAGGGCCTGCTGTTCTCTTATTGGCTCAGGAAGTCTATGATGCTCTCCGCCTTCTTCTTGCTTATGCCCTTGATCTCGCTGAGCTTCTTGGGCGACGCGGACATGATCTGATCGACCGAGGCGTATCCTGCATCCAAGATCGCCTTTGCAAGTGACGGACCAACGCCCGGTATCTCGTTGAGCCTCTTGTCGAACTCCTCGGCCTCCGCCCTCACTGACTCCAAGATCATCCTGGCGGTCTTCCTGCTTATCCCCTGGATCGCCTTCAGCTTGTTCGTGCTCGCCTCGCTCAGGTCCTCCACGGTCCTGAAGCCAGCCTCGTACAGCAGGGTCGCCCTCCTCTTCGTCACTCCCTTGATTTTGGAGAGCCTCTCGACCGCATCCTTCTCCTCAGTCGTCTCCGCGAGCTCGCCCTCGAGGGCCATCCGTCGCTGCACAACGTCCTCTTTCTCCGGGTCGAGGGCGATCGCCTCACCGTAGCTCTCGAGGGCCTCGTCCTTCATCCCGAGGTTCAGGTGGACGTCCCCTTTCTTCACCCACGCCTCATCATCCTTCGGGTTCATCTTCACGAGCAAGTTGTAGCAGTAGAGCGCCTCTTGCCACCTCTCCTGCCCTTCGAGCAGGCCGCCCTTGTTCAGGAGGGCTGCCTGGTTCTCCGGATCCATCTCAAGGACGGCATTCAGACACTCCACGGCGCTGTTGATCTTGTTGAGCCGCCTGTAAGCCACACCCTTTCCGAGAAGCGCCTTAGTGTTACCCGGCTCGATTCTCAGGACCCGGTCGAAAACCTCCAGTGCACCCAGATAATTCCCTAGGGCCGACCTGCTCAGAGCCCGCGTCATGAGGTCCTTGACGGAGATCTTCAGCTTCTCCAGCTTCCGGGTGGCATCTTGGTTGTGCGGGTTGATCTTCAACGCGTTCCTGTAGCTCTCCATGGCGATGTCCCCCCTTCCGAGGTTCACAAGCACGTCGCCGTGCTTTATCCAATGCTTCTCGTCCCCGTGGTAGATTCCCAAGTACCGGTCATACCATTTGAGGGCCTCGTCCCAGTTCTCCCTCGAGTCGAAGACCTTTGCCATCCACAGAAGGGCAGCTTTGCTCTTGGGGTCCGCTTCGAGAACTCTCTGCATGCATTCTATCGTTTCATCTTCCCTATCCAGCGACGTGAGAGCCGTTCCCTTGCCGATGAGGGCGGCAACATTGTCCGGTTCCCGTTCCAGTATGTCATCGTAGAACCCGACCGCCTGCTCGAACTCACGCGTGGACACGCGGTCCTTCGCCATATCAAAGAGGTACGGAACGGTCACGAGCTCTGGCGGGGGCGGGATCTCTTCCTCGGGCGGTGGTGGCGGAGGTCTCTCGACCTCTTTCACGGGCGGGATCTCTGCCTCGATCTCCGCCTTGACCGACGAAACCGTCTCCGGAACGGTCACTGGCTCAGGAGCAGTCTTGGCGGGCTTTGCGCCGTAGAACCGCTCATCCTTCTTCACCTTCTCTACATACTCATGGCTGTAGATCGATACTGCCGCGAACTTCTTCTTCACGGGATTCAGGATGGCGATCCAGACGACGTTCAATACGGCTATGATCAGCATGGTCAACGGCACGACCCCGAGTATGGTCTCGGAAATCGCGCTCTCCGATAGAATCCGAACGTCCGAGGACCCGATCGTCCCGTTGAGCACCAACGAGTATATGCGGAGCCCGTCCCCTCTCAGCACGTACGACTTGGGCTGTACATTATCGACGAGCTGCCACTCTGAGGGAGGGCATGGAGAACCACTGTCATAGTCCCCTTCCATGAAGCACACATTCACGTCACTGCCCAAGACATGAATCGTGACCTGCCTCGTCTCGGTCAATCCCAGACCGTCAGTGTTCCAGAGGCTGACACCCCTTTCGGTCCCCGCAAACACCGTCACTGTCATCTCGCTCGAGAGGTGGTCCTCCGTGGCGGAGTGGAAGAAGGGCATGACGAACAGCACTCCCACGATGATGGCAACGACCGTGAGGATGAGCGCTCTTCTGATCGAATTGCCGGCCATGAGGAACTTCTGGCTGCTCCTCGCCGCATATCTTATCCTCAGATTCCGGAACACGAAGGACAGAAAAAGCCAGACGAGACCCATCACAAGAGCAACGCCAAGGACTATGTCCAAGGGCAAATAGAACGGCCTCAGGCTCGCCCCGTTACCAGCCGCCACCGCAGCAAGGAAGAATATCGTGATCAGCGCTAGTATGGCATAGACGATTCTCCTCATCCTTCGTATCCTGACGACCCTGTAGCCGCCTTCCAGCCTATCCACGAATCTCTTCATTTGCGCTCCTCGTTCTCGGACAGCTTTGCAAGACCACGACACATCAAGAACACGGCTGCAAACTCTGGAACATCAGTTATGCCTTCGTGTAAATTAATCTTTTCGTCCTTCAGGTTGAGCGAGACGTCCTGTTCGAGCACCACCTCCACTGGGTCGCTCCCGAACGCCTCGGGGAAGGCGTCCCTGAGGGGAACGAAGTCGTCAACCTCGCCCCGCTGAAGGATTATGACCCTCATCCCGCTCTTCCCGTGAAGGCTCGTGGGGAGTCTGATCAAACGCTTTATGTCCGCCGTGACAGGCTCATCTATCTCCCTTCGATATGTCCCCAGCGTGTGCCTGATCGCGACCTTGACGAGATGGTTCCTGTAGGAATCCTTCGGGAAGAAGTCGAACCTCCCCTCACGGAGCCGGTCAACGCCCCTCATACCAGCCTCTCCCTCGAAGAGTGAAGAGTAGATCTCGCCCGCCGTCTTCTCACCTATCCCCTCGAACTCCCCGAGCTTCTCCAGCGCCTCCTCCTTGGGCATCTTCTCCAGTAGCCCGACGAAGTCCATTAGCCCCTTGTGCACTCTCGTGGACCATCCGCCGTCATCGGGCTGTGGCATCTCAAGTGTGAACACCGACCCGAATGGAGTTCTGCCAATGGACCTCTTGCGAAATGCGGATTCCGCCTCCAATCCCGTCCCTTGTATGAAATCCACGATCTCCCTCCTCTCCGGACTGGTCAGCGATCTCACCCTTGGCGATCTGACGTGGACATGATACCCCCTCCCGCCTGAGAACGTGATCAGGAGATCATCCTCCGCAAAGCCGAAGTCGTCAAGGAGGAAATCATCGACCAAGGACATCAGCTCCAATTTGATCTCATGAAGCTGTCTCTCAAAGGGCAACCCCTTCACGCGCGGTATGTGGTCAGCGTCCAGGTCGAAGATGAGGTCGGCACCCAGCCACCCCTTCTCGTCCATAGTCCCAGCTCCAGGCCTCTCGTAATAGGCAGAGGAGTAGTAGACATGGGAGGGCGCCCTGTCAAGGAGGAACCTCTTGACCTCGTTTCTCGTCTTGAAGCCAAGGTGCCTCTGGACATAGCCGCCCTTGAAGAACATGAAGCCGAACTCGCGATGGGTGAACTCGTTCGGAAGATAGAGCTCAGTGCCCTTGTAGTACTCCCTGAATTTCCGCATCAGGAAGTCTTCCGTCGCGCTCTTCTCCATGGATTCCAAATGACATCTGCGGGTCTTAATCCTTGCGAGCCAAATCGGCCGCTTCCTTCAAATCCTCAAAGAGCTCCGGCGCAACATCATGAACCAGGTCGAACATCCTCGCGGCGAGTTCTCGTATCTCCCACTGGGCACCCGGGGCCATCCTCAGGCTGAAGAAGTTGCGGAGCGATCTCGCATTCATGGTGACGATGATCTTGGACTCGCACGCGTTGGGCAGAACGAAGCGGGCATCCTGCTTTCGAATTCCCATTCCTCGCAGCCTGTCATACAGCTCCTTCGACTCCTCCATGAAATCCACGAAGAGCTTCCTCGCCTCCTCATTCTCCTCCACGTTCGGAGGCGTCACGTACTCGAACTCGCCTTCATCGACGTATCTCTGGCTTCTCTGCGAGTAGGACGCGATCCGATGCCTCACGAGCTGGTGCGTCAGCGCTCTGCTCACTCCCTCGATCCGAAAGGTGAAGGAGACGTGCTCGATGACGCTCTCGTGGCCCTTCTTCACCACCCTCCTGATGAAGGCACCGTATTCCTCTTTCTCCTCCTTGTCCCAGCATATGCCAGCCGCCCGGCCCGCGGTCTCAACCGGCTCGGGCGTGTATCTCACTAGTTCGACGTTGATGCGATCCCCAGACATCATCATCCTCATTCGATATGAGATTTACGAATCATCCTCTATCGAAAACGAAAAGGTCACGCTGTTCGTGGATGGCTCTGACCTGAGCTCCCTGAGCCTCACGACATCCACTTCCCTGTCTCCCAGCAGGTCTCTCACACCCTCGATATGACCATCCCCGATGACAGCCACGATGTTCATGTGGGTCTCGCTGATCTTCTCGATGGCCCTGGCCATGTGGGTGTTCCTGTCATCGATGAGTATCCTCTTGATCGAGGGGAACTCCTCCCCAAAGGCCTCGAGGTAGGTCTCGTTGTTCTCTTCGAACCTCCTGATCTCCCTGTCGATGGTCTTCTTGCGCACGAAGAGGCTGGATATCAGCGCAACGAACATCTTGACCCTTTCCTTGAAGCTCATCCCCCTCCAGAACCTCTGGAAGACGTCGGTTGCCTCCATGTCTATGAAGGCGACATCCGCGCCGATCTCGCGGGCGGAGCTGACCGCAGCGACCATCTCTTGACCCACGTCCGTGCCGTACTTGCGGGCGATCCATCTCTGGAAGAAGGCGAGAGCGTTGTACGGGAGGGGCCCGCCCGGCC
>JAGMAI010000218.1 GCA_023130895.1 Thermoplasmata archaeon | reverse complement strand
CGGGGAGGAAGGACATGGCTTGGCTGGACATGGGCGAATCACTGCGAGTCAACGCAGCGAAGTTCCCTGACAAGATGGCCCTCAAGGACGAGAGGCGGTCGGTGACATTCTCTGAGCTGAACACGCGAGTGAACAAGCTCGCGAACGCGCTCCTGGGCATGGGACTCAAGAAGGGCGACAAGCTGGGAGTCGTCTCCTACAACTGCATCGAGTTCATGGAGGTCTACCTCGCCGCCGCGAAGTCGCGCGTGATCGTCGTCCCGCTAAACTGGCGACAGACCAGCAGGGCCTTCAAGTACATCCTCTCCAACTCGGACGCGTCCGCCATCATGGTCCACACGGACTTCGTGGACAGGATCAACGAGATAAGGGACGAGCTGCCCGTGGACCCCGGAAGGTACGTCTGCCTGAACGGCGAGCCAGCGGAGGGCTATCTGGACTACGAGGAGCTGCTCGACGGGGGCAGCGAGGAAGAGCCTGCTGTCGAGATCAAGAACGAGGACACGTGGGTCATCCTCTACACGTCCGGCACGACGGGTGTGCCCAAGGGCGTGGTGCGCTCCCACGCGTCGTACACGGCGTTCTACCTGATAAACGAGGTCGAGTTCGGCTTCAGGCACAGCGACTACGGGCTGATAGTGATGCCCCTTTTCCACGTCAACTCGACGTTCTACTCCTTCGTCTTCACGTACATCGGCGCGAGCGTGTACATACACAAGGAGAAGAGCTTCGACCCAGAAGAGGTCCTGCAGATCATAGAGAGGGAGAAGATCACCTTCACGTCGCTCATCCCGACGCACTACAACCTGATTCTCGCGCTTCCCGACGGGGTCAAAGGCAGATACGACGTCTCCTCGATGAGGTCCATCCTCTGCTCCTCGGCACCTGTGTGGAAGAGAACGAAGCTGGAGATAATGGACTTCTTCAAGGACGTGGAGCTGTTCGAGGCCTACGGGTCGACGGAGGCGGGGCTCGTCACTCTCCTGAGACCGGAGGACCAGATGCGTAAGCTGGGCTCCATCGGTCAGGAGTGCGCCGGCACGGACGTCCTCAGGGTGCTGGACGAGGACGGGAACGAGGTTCCTGTGGGCGACGTGGGCGAACTCTACTCGCGCGGCCCGATGATGTTCGACGAGTACTACAATCAGCCCGAGAAGACGAAGGCCGCCTTCATAGGCGACTACTTCAGCGCCGGCGACATGGCGCGCAAGGACGAGGACGGGTACTACACCCTCGTGGACAGGAAGGCCAATATGATAATCACTGGCGGGGAGCACGTCTTCCCGTCCGAAGTGGAGGGCATGATCGGAGAGCACGATTCGGTCAGAGCGGTCGCGATAATCGGGGAGCGGCACATCAAGTGGGGGGAGGCGGTGACAGCGGTCGTCGTTCTCAAGAACCGCAAGGAGTGCACCGAGGAGGAGATTATCGAGTTCTGTCGGGGACGGATGGCCGCCTTCAAGAAGCCCAAGAAGGTGAGGTTCATCACCGAAGAGGAGATGCCTCGGACCCCGACGGGGAAGATACTCCATCGAACACTGAGAGAGAGGTTCTGCAAGCCCCCTGAGTAGCTACATCATCGCGTAGAGGGCCGCTCCGAACGCGCCCGTGAACTGCGGCCTTGGCGGTTTCAGCACCTCCGCCATTCTTCACCGTGAACTCGAGACCAGAAGCACGATGATCCCGACTATTTCGCCGTCTAGAGCTTCTTGTGACAGAACCACCAATCGAAGCAATCGTACTCCTTGAGCCTCTTCCTGGCAGTCTTGACATCCGTTGCGGGTGGAATGATGACCCTGTCCTTGATTAGCTCGTTGTCTGGCCAGTTGGCGGGCATTGCGACGCCCTCTTTGTCGGATATCTGGAAGCCCTTGACCATTCTGAGGAGCTCGTCCATGTTCCGACCCAGCTCCTGCGGATAGTAGAGCATGGCTCTGATGATTCCCTTTGGATCGACGAAGAACAC
>JAGMAI010000217.1 GCA_023130895.1 Thermoplasmata archaeon | reverse complement strand
GTCAGCGGGATGTTTGATATATTAGAAAGCTCTTGAATCGCAATGAAGCCCCGTGGTGTAGTGGTCAATCATGCTGGCCTTTGGAGCCGGCGACAGCAGTTCGAATCTGCTCGGGGCTATTCTCCTTTTATCTTCTCGATGAGCTTGAGGATGAGAAACGGAATGAGGATCCACAGGAAGAAGGCGGTGTAGACCATCTCTGGCGGGAGGGGTTCGTCGGTGGACACCGCGTATGCTGAGATTACCGTGCCCAGCAGGGCAAGCGACACCGTCGCGAAGACCGCAAAGACAAGGGTTATGATCACAATCGTTCTGTGGAACTTCAGACCCTTCACCACGATTCTTTGCGCAGGATGTCGGACGGGTCCCTGCGAACTCTCATTTTTGGCTGTTCGACGGGGTGGCCCACGGGAACGATCGCGACGGGTCGTATGTGTTCCGGGAGGTTCAGTATCCGCTTCACTGGGTCTTCATCGAACGCCCCGACCCACACAGCCCCCAAGCCCATGTCATGCACCGCCAGAAGTATGTTCTGGATCGCTGCACCAGTGTCGTGAAACACGTAGAGCTCTCTTCCTCTTTCTCCATAGTGAGCGATTCTCTCATAGTTGACGCAAACCACGATGCAGACTGGAGCCTCTGAGATGAACATCTGATTCAGTGCTGCGGCTGCCAGGGCCTCCTTCGTCTTGTCATCTCTGACCGCGATGAACTCGCGGGCCTGGAGGTTCCCCGCTGACGGCGCCATGTTTGCCAGCTCTATAAGCTCTATGACAACCTCCTCCGCAACCGGGTCCGTCTTGAAAGCCCTGATGCTCCTCCTTTCCCTTATCGCTGTCTTGACCTCCATAGCGGGACGAATGCGTCCCTTGAGAATTAACCTTTGTCCGCATCGGCGGTCTGTTTTATATGAAGAGACCTTTTCCAACGATGTGAAGGTCGTCTGCTCGATGCGGTTCACTTACGACAGCGAGGAAGAGGCGGAAAGCGTTCTTGCCGCCGTTCAGGCTGACAATGAGGATTACGTCAAGACGCACTTGGAGGGATCCTCGGTCGTTTCGGAGGTGTTGGCGGGGAGCATCCCAAGCCTCTTGCATACGCTGGACGATTACTTGTCCTGCCTGACCGTGGCAGAAGATATCATCGAGAAAGGGTCCCGGAGAGCCCCTCTCTGACCCTCGAGGCGATTCCCCGCTGGAAAGCCAGCATCTCCTCTCGGTTCATCAGGGCTCTTGCCACGGCGAGGAGCGCATCCTCCTCGTCCACAACGAGAACCTCATCGCCGGGGCGCAGTCCCTCATCACATTCCACAACGAACTTCGCGAAGACATTCCTTCCTTCTGTCACGAACTCTGCCGCCTCCGCGTTCACGATGACGCGCATTTTCGGCGGGCCGAACATCTGGTGGAGGATTTCTGCACCCGCGAGCTTGAGTGTGAACTGCCCATCGTGGGCCCTCATCGAAAGGACGTGGACATCGTTCAGGAACACGTTCCTAATCTTGTCCGTTCTCTTGGACTTGACCGTTCGGACCTCTCCGTCCGTGAGAGCGTCCCCGGCCCCTAGGCCGAACTGGTAATCTGCCACCCGCCGGATCTTCTCTCTGTCCCAGTCCATCGAAGGCGGCGAGACCGTGGACGCGGGTATCAGGTCGATCGAGTCCTCGTCCTCCACCGCGTATGATGGCGGGGCGCCGTGGAAGAGCAGGAACCGCTGCATCCACTCCTCCATCATGTCCCTTGACTCTTCCTGGATGGCCGCGGGGACAACCGCTTGAGCGACGGGGTAGACCTCGTCGAGCTCGATTGGGACAGGTCCGAGAACCGAGTTCACGATGACGGCAACCCTCGTCCTTTCGGCGATTCTGTCAATCAGGCTCGAGAAGTGTCGGAAGAAGGGCCTTGGAGCTTCTGGTAGGCTGACGACGGCGTCGCATTCTGGGAACGAGTAGTT
>JAGMAI010000216.1 GCA_023130895.1 Thermoplasmata archaeon | reverse complement strand
GCCCTCTGCAGCGTCTTCTCGACCGCCGCCTGGGCGTCTGGTCTGGGCTCGTCAGGTTCGGAGAAGATGTCGAGGATGGTCGAGAAGTCCGAACCGATGCTCTGCTGGAACTGAACTATCTCAAGGTTGTCCACATCCACTTCCCCGTACACATGCGACTGGAATGTGCCGGAATCTGTCATGATGGGGCCATCGAAGTCCAGGAGAGAATGGAGACCTTCTTCCTTCGCCCTTGACCGGAGGTCAGGGCTGCCGCGAATGATGTACGCGTTCGTGATGATCAGCGACACCCCAAACTTGTCCTTCATCTCTCGCGGAGGGATGGTCATCCGGTTCGGATTCACGACGGGTGCCAGAGCCGGGGTCTCTATCTCACCATGACCCGTCTCCAACAGACAGATTCTTCCGAGCCCGTCCCGCTTCTTGATCTCCAGCATCTAGGTCGGAAATGCTCCTGTTCGTTTTAGACTTTCCTCAGAGCTCGTACGTTTTGCGCAACTCCGGAGGGATGACGCCGCTTGCGGCTTTCTTGAACATCCCCGGATGTTCCGTGTGCACGGGGAAGACCTTCTTCGCATCGATCGTCTTCAGGATGTCGAAGATCTCCTCCTTGCTGCAGTGGCCACTGGCATGATACTGATGGAAGTTGAACTTGAAATGGTCAAGCCATTTGTGCTTCACTTCGTCCTCAACGTCATCCTCCTCGAAGGGCTCGCTCATGGAGTGTATGAAGTGGCCACCGGGACTCGGGTCGATGTCCACGAACTCCGTGAAGTAGTGGAAGTCGAGCTGAAGGATGAGCTCCTTCTGGTTCTTGTGAACGAACTCGGCATCAACAGTGTGATCCATAAGTCCCTTTTCCCAACTGGACCTACTTATCAGGTGACGAGCGTAGATTAGGATGTTCTCGTCCTTGAAGACGTCTGGGACCTCGATGCCCGGGTCCTTAGAGAGGCTTATCAGGAGCTTGGCGGTCTTCGTCGAGATGACGAACTTCCTTCCGGTCTCTTGCGCGACCCTGTGGAACGTCTTCATCCTGTCCACGTCTCGAGGGTAGAATGTGGTCGCAACAAGCTTCCCTTGGGCTTTTTTCACAACGCTCGTGGCGTTGCTGAGGACCTCGCTCTCCCTGAAGTTCTTCCTCGTCTCCGTGGGTTCCACCCTCGTGCCTTCGCAGATCAGGAAATCCGCTTCTTGAGCCTCCTCCAGGAAGTCGTCGGTCATCTTCGCGTGTGTACCGTGCCTTCTGAGGTCTCCAGTGTAGGCGAGCGTCCCCGCGTCGGTGTGGATGACGTACCCGTATGCCGCCGGGACCGAATGGTCGACGTGAATGGGCCGGACCTCAATCCCATCGATGTCTATCGCATCCCCCGTCCGGAAGGTCCTGAAGTCACGTTCCCCGAACAGTGAACCTCGGGATGTTTCCTCCCATGAGTCCAGAATCACCTTGGTCCCTTCCCCGAGGTACACAGGGATCTGAGGGTCGATGAGATGGACATGCGAGGAATGGTCGAAGTGGATGTGGCTCAGGAATACCGCCTGGAATCTAGGGGCCTCGTACTCGAGGTCCGTCTGTTCGAGCATTTTCTCGGAATAGAGGCCGGGGATCTCAGGGAGAAGGCCGAGAGCGAAGTGGTCCTTGAGCCCCACCCTTGATATCCTAGGGGACAAGTATTGCACGAAGTACTTCTCACCGAAATCGAAGGACTTCCCCATATCGAGAAAAATCCTCGTCCCTCCCTGCTCCAGCAGTATCTTGTTCCCTCCGATTTCTGACACCCCTCCATAGAACGTCAACTTCGTCTTCATGATGGTCTGCAGGAAGGCTTCGAAGGATAAAAGGAGTCCGCTCTGTTCGCAGAGATTAAGTAATGCTGGAGCGATGTTCGGGCGGGGGAATCGAACGCTCAAGAACACCTTTCTTCACATTCCAGGCATCGGATACCAAACGGAGAAGCGGATATGGGAGTCCGGAATCAGAACCTGGAACCAGTGCCTCAGGCGGACATCCCATCTCCCCCTGGGCCCGCGGCAAACGGAAGTCGTCGTGGACGAGATATCAAGGTCCCTGGACCAGCTCGACCGCAAGAACCAGACGTTCTTCCGCGATAAGCTCCCCGGGAGGGAGCTGTGGCGGGCCTTTCCGGAATTCCGTGACTCCATCGCTTACTTGGACATAGAGACGACAGGCCTGTCTCCCCATCATGATGATATCACAGTCATCGGTCTCTACGACGGAAATGATGTCCACACTTTCGTTCGCGGCATCAATCTGCGTGACTTCCGGAAAGAGATCCAGAAGTACAAGTTGCTGGTCACCTACAACGGTGCGGGCTTCGACCTCCGGTTCATTGAAGAGGAGTTTTCAGGAATAGGCCTGAACCAGATTCACATCGACCTCCGTTTCCCTCTGTACCGAGTAGGTCTGAAGGGCGGGCTGAAGGCCATCGAGCGGACCGTGGGCATCAGCCGAGCCGAGGAGACGCAGGGTCTGGACGGATTCGATGCCGTGCGGTTGTGGAAGGAGTACGAGGCAGACAAGCAGGAATCCCTTGACCTGCTCGTCGCCTACAACAGGGAGGACATAGTCAATCTGGAGGCGCTCATGAGAATCGCGTACTCCACTCTGAGAAGATCATGCTTCCTGTGAAGGACCTCGAGAACAGAGCATGCCGCCGTCAGAGACCCCTCGCGGATGATCACAGGGTAGCCTTGCCCCTGTACACGTCGGCCGGGTACTTCTCCTCGTTCCTCTTGACCTTGTC
>JAGMAI010000215.1 GCA_023130895.1 Thermoplasmata archaeon | reverse complement strand
GGTCCAGCAGAAGCCTTTCCTCCATCAACGAGAACCTTGAGAACCTCGGCCAATATCACTCCTCCCTCTCTTCCTTCTGGATGACCCGTACGCTGTCTCCCCTCACCGTGACCGGTATCGGAACGACGGCTTCGAAGAGTTCGACCGTGATCTCTTCCTTACCCTCATCGATCTGTTGGACCCTGGCCTTCTCGCCCTTGAACGGTCCCGCGATGAGCTCGACGATGTCGCCTTCGACAATCCCGGACACGAGCGGTTTGGGCGCCAGGAAATGATCGATCTCGGAGAACGACGTGTCCCCTTTCACAATGCCCCGGGCCCTCCGGATGCCCTTCACGATCTCCTCGAGCCTGTCAGGGTTCATCGTCTCAACGAGCACGTAGCCCCTGAGGGTCGTCGGCGATAGGACGGAGAACACCCCGGTCTTCGGGGACTTCGCCCTCGCCGCGATGGAGTCCGCGACGCTCTTCTCATGGCCTATGGAGGTCTTGACGGCCATCACCATCTGCCTGACGGTAGTGGATATCGTTTTCATGTCGGAAAGAGCCGGATCTCCTCTTGATGTAGCAGTGACCACCACGTTCAGACGGTCACCGTATTTCGGTCCCCTCGGGGCGACCACGTTCAACGTGAACTCCTTCTTCTCGTGCGAGCCCGTCTCGATCTCCCTTTCGGTCAGCTCGGTCAGCGTGACGTCCCACACGTTCCTGAAGAGTCCGTCGATCTTGACGGTCCACTCAGAGTGCTCTCCTTCCTCCTCCTCGGCATACATGAGGTCGAGCTTGATCTGAACATTGTCCTCGGCGTCCCCGAGGTTCTCCAGCGTCATCTCGAAGTCGTTGGACGATCCCGATGTCACGACGCGCATCAGATCATCGCACGTGAGTGCGATTCCGAACCGCTCGGGACGTTCCTCGGGTTCCTCCTCTTCCTCTTCCTCTTCTTCCCCTTCCTCTTCTTCAAAAACTCCCACTGGATCAATCTCCCTGGCTATGCAAACATCTTTGGAAGCTCTACCATGATTAGGAATATGAGAAAGCCCACCGCACCGATCAGGAGTATGCCGAGACCCGTGATTTGAAGAACCCTGATGTACTCGTCCGTCGTCGGTTTTCGAGCCATCCTCAGGATCCTGCCGTACTTCCCCCTGCCGATCCTCTTGGCCTTCTCCTCAATCTTCCTCTGTATGTCCCATGACTTGTCAACGATGTCCATTGGTCGCACCGAACTACTTGATTAAGTCAATACCGCCTACTTCAGCTTTTCGGACCTCTTCTCGGCCCAGAATCTGTCTGGACTTCACGCCCGTCAGAATCACCATGACCCGCATGAGGTGCTCCAGGGACGGTTCCACCGCGGCTCCCCAGATGATTCGTGCGTTCCGGCTGATCCTGCTCTGAACTATCTCGGCGACCTTTTCCGCTTCGCTGACGGTCATGCTTGTACCGCCGGTGACGTTGACCAGCGCGCCCGAGGCATCGCTTATGTCGACATCGATCAGAGGAGAGTTTATTGCTTCCTCGACGGCTTCCTCGGCCCGGTTGTCGGAGTCGCCCTCACCGAGGCCTATCATCGCCACACCGCCGCCCTTCATGATCGTCCTTATGTCGTTGAAATCGAGATTGACCAGGCCGGGTTTCGTGATGACCTCGGTGATTCCCTTGATCGAGCGCATCAGAACCTCGTCGGCCACCTTGAAGGCAGCGTTGAGCGCCAGTCTCGGGACCAGCTCGATAAGCTTGTCGTTCGGGATCACTATCACCGTGTCAGCGTAGTTCCTCAGCTTCTCGAGCCCATACTCCGCGTTCTCCATTCTGATCGTGCCTTCTGCCCTGAACGGAAGAGTGCATATCGCGATCGTGAGCGCCCCGACCTCCTTGGCCAGGCTCGCAATGTAGGGTGTTGCGCCCGTGCCCGTGCCGCCTCCGAGACCGCACGTGACGAAGACCATGTCCGCCCCTTGGAGCATGCCTCGCAGCTCCTCCTCGCTCTCGCGGGCGGCTTCCTCGCCTATCTGCGGCAGCGCTCCGGCCCCCAGACCTCTCGTGGACCTCTTGCCCAGGAGCAACTTGTGGGGCGATCGGATAGTCAGCAGGTGCTGCGCATCGGTGTTCGCCGCGTACAGCTCCGCGCCCAGAACGCCGGCATCCACGAGCCTGTCTATCGTGTTGGACCCTCCACCGCCCACACCTATGATCCTGATGTTCGTCTTCAGTTCCGCTAGAATCCTCTCGAGCTCTTCATCATCGGCGCTGAACCCGCCGAGTTCAGTGGGCGCTTCCCGAGCAATAGTCTCTTCACCCGCTCGAGATAGAACTTCTTCTACTACAGATTTCATCTCGAATCCTCCAAATCAATCCATGGATACAAATGGGTTGAAGGTTTTCGTTCACGTAAACCACACAAGGCTATAAAAGGTTTCGGTAGGTTGGCTGGCGGTCGCCGGATGTCTGGCTATGACGATTTTCACCGCGTTGGAGGGGCTACTTCACGACGTCCATGCCCATCTTCTTGCCGACGGGTGAGGTCGTCTTTCCGAGTATCTGCTTGGACCTCACTCCGGTGACGATGAGCATAACTTTCAACGTGTGCTCGAGTGTCGGATCGACGCTGGCGCCCCATATGATGCGCGCGTTGGCGTTCACCCTGTCCTGTATCTCCTCGACCACCTTCTCGGCCTCGGACACGGTCATGTCGTTGCCTCCGGTGACGTTGACGAGAACGCCTCTCGCATCGCTCACATCTACGTCGAGCAGCGGAGACTCGATCGCTTCGGTGAGGGCTTCGACCGCCCGGTCCTCGCCGACCGCATCGGACTCACCGAGCCCGATCATCGCGACTCCCGCGCCCTGCATTATCGTTCTGATGTCGTTGAAATCGAGGTTCACGAGACCCGGTTTGGTGATGACCTCCGCAAGGCCCTTTATCGCCCGCACAAGCACCTCGTCGGCGAATCGGAACGCGGCGTTGAGAGAGAGCCGCGGAACAAGGTCCAGGAGCCTGTCGTTCGGTATCGAGACGACGGTATCGGCATTCTGCCTGAGCTTCTCGAGGCCCCACTCGGCGTTCTCCATCCTCAGC
>JAGMAI010000214.1 GCA_023130895.1 Thermoplasmata archaeon | reverse complement strand
AGGACGCGAAGGCCTGGAAGAACCGAGGCCAGGCGCTGGGAAGGCTCGGTCGCTTCGAGCAGTCGCTGGACAGCTTGCAGAAGGCGATTCAACTCGACGCAACGGATAGGGTCACATGGTACAGCAAGGGGCTGGCATTGGAAGGTCTGAAGAACTACGAGGAGGCCCTCGTCGCGTACGACAGGGCGCTCAAGCTGGGCCCGAAGGACAAGCACGTGTGGTACAGCAAGGGTCTGACGCTTTCATCGCTCGAGCGGTACGATGATGCCCGAGCCAGCTTCGAGAACGTGATCGAGTTCGACCCCTCGAACAAGCTCGCGCACGTGAGGATGGCCGACGCCCTCGTCAAGCTCGGAAGGGACAAGGAGGCGCTCGGCTCCTACGAGAGGGCACTCGAGATAGACCCGAACGATCTCGAGACCGCCAGAGCCAGGAAGGACATATTCAAGAGGCTGGGCGACTGGAAAGGAACCTACGAGGCCGCGGACCTGATGACCACGATCGACTACGGAAGCATCGAGGGGTACTACGAGAAGGCCCTGGCGGCGAAGAACCTGGGATGGAACGATGACGCCCTCAACGCCATAGAGTCCGCCATATCCATGAACCCGAAGGACCTGAGGCTGCTGCAAGTGAAGAAGGACGTTCTTGAACGGACGGGCGACTACGAAGGCGTTATCGAGACGTGCAACTACATACTCCAGATGCAGCCCAACCATCTGGATTCGATCAGGACGAAGGGACACTCATTGGCCAAGATGGGCAAGTACGGAGAGGCCCTGAAGAGCTTCGACCAGGCCGTATCGCTGGACACGATGGACAAGCACACGTGGAACATGAGAGGCGACGCGCTCCTAACCATGAAGAACTACGAGGGGGCAATCCAGAGCTTCGACAAGGTCCTTGATATAGATCCGGGCAACTCCCACGCATTCGCGAAGAGGGGCGAGATCTTCTTCGGCCTGGAGAAGTTCGAGAGGGCCCTCAAGGCCTACGAGGACGCCCTGACTATGGACCGGGACAACACGGCGCTGCTGAACCGAAAGGCCTTGACGCTCTCCAAGCTGCAGAGGTTCGACGAGGGCGTGGCCGTCGTGGATGACATACTGACGAAGGAGGCGAAGAACCTAGAAGCCCTCGTGACGAAGGGCAGGATCCTCGCGGAGCAGAACAGGTATCCAGATGCCCTCGAGGCGGTCAACGGCGCGCTCAGGATAAGGGATGACAACCCGACGGTGTGGCTTGAGAGAGGAAGGATACTCGAGAAGATGAAGAGGTTCGTGGATGCGGATGGAAGCTACGAGAGGGCCATCGAGATCGACTATTACAGCTTCGCGGCCTGGAAGGAGAGGGGGCTCCTCGCGGCGAAGACGAGGAACTACGAGTTGGCGCTGAACTCGTACGAGAGGGCCTCCGAGATCAACGAGGAGGATAAGAGCATCTGGCAGCTCATGGGACTGGCCCTCGAGAAGATGAACAATTGGGAGGAGGCGATCGCGGCCTACGACAGGGCGATCGGTCTCGACCCGAAGGACAAGGTCCCCTGGAACAGCAAGGGGCTCGCGCTGATGCATCAGGGAAGGTTCGAGAGCGCCGTGAGAGCATTCGAGAGCGCTCTGGCGATAGATCCCAACTACGAGCCCTCCATCGAGGCAAAGAGGATATGCGAGGACAGGAAGAGGAAGAGACAGCTGGGCGAGTATGGGAAGAGGGTCCTGGAGTTCGAGTTCCGGAACGGCAGGGCCATCACGAAAGAGGAGGCTTTCCGCGACCTGAACATACCGTTCGACTACCTGGGCGAGGTCATCAGCCACCTCCGCGAGAGAGAGCCCATCGACATTGCGAAGATGACATCGGCCGAGCTGGAGGACATGGAGCGGGCGTCGATCCCCGTCCTGAGGAGCTGCATCGAGAGCGGTGGCAGGTACGGCCTAAGGCTCTGCGACATCACCGCCAGCTTCCCGCAGTACGACGTCGAGAGGTCGAAGAAGATCCTCAGCTACATCGAGACCGTCGACAGGATGAAGGTCGAGCCGAGGTACGACCAGGAGCTCGATTCCCTGCTGAGGCAGACGCTTGACATCCCACCGGAGAAGAGGACGGTACTCGCACTCGTCAGGCACTTCAACATCGGGATCTACAAGGCGAAGAGGCTGGAGGCGTCGCTGAAGGAGTTCGCACCGGACGAGGGTCCACCGGAGGTCGTGAGAGTGAAGTCGCTGATGGGCGAGGACTACCACGGTGGCGCTCCAAGAATGCCCGCCAAAGCGGCAACGCCCACCACGATGGCGGCGAAGCCTCCCGCCAGGAAGGGGCCGCTCGAGGGAAAACGCTGCGGGATGCACAAGGGGAAGGCGGTCATGAAGCACGACTGCGGCGAGTACTTGTGCGCCGCGTGCACGAAGGATGAGGAGCTATGCCCGTACTGCCAGAAGCCGCTGCAGAAGACCGCCGTGCTGAGGCCGAGGCCGCACCCCGAGCGGCAGGAAAGGCCGCCGAAGGACGAGACAAGGGACTTCTCCAGACTGTGACGCTCCCGAGCGGCGGGAACGCCCTGCCTGGCTATGTGCCTTTCAGGATCTCGCGGGCGATGACGAGCCTCTGTATCTCGCTCGTTCCCTCGCCTATCTCCGTGAGCTTGACGTCCCTGAACATCCTTTCAACGGGGTAGTCCTTCGTGTATCCGTACCCGCCGTGGATCTGGATCGCCTTGGTTGCGGCCCGCATGCCCACCTCGGACGCGAACAGCTTGCACATGGCCGCATGTTTCTTGTACCTCTTGCCCTGGTCCTTGACGAAGGCGGCCTTGTAGACGAGCAGTCTAGCGGCCTCAATCTCTGTCGCCATGTCCGCCAGCATCCACTGCACGGCCTGGAAGTTGCTTATGGG
>JAGMAI010000213.1 GCA_023130895.1 Thermoplasmata archaeon | reverse complement strand
AGAGCATGGGCGTCCCGCTCGACCGGAGCTCCGCCAAGCTCTTCGAGTGATTCATTCTTGCGCCGGGATCCCTTCTTGCTCTGAGCGGGCGAAGAGGATCATTTGCACGGATACGACGAACACCCACACGAGGGCCTCAAGCACCGCGATGGTCTCCATCAGCGGGCCTGTCCCGAGCGGGATGACCAGCACGATCGTAAGGACGATCATAACGACCGTGAGCGGCGCCGCCACCCGCCGGAAAACGTGAGAGCGGATCATCGGAAGAGCCAGGACGATCACTGCCACCCCGAGCGATGCGAAGAAGGAAACGCTGACGATGTAGTGGGTCGGCACCTGGTCCTCCGGGAAGACACCAACGAGGAACAGGAAGATCCCCGCCAGGGCGCACACGAGGCTGCCCAGCTTCCCAAGGATGTGGTCGCGCAGAATGTTCCACAAGCCCCATGCAAATGGGATCGTGATGAGCCCCGCTGACATCACGCCAATGTTGAAGGCGAATGCTCCCTCGCCGACACCCAGATCGCTCAGGTAGTCCCCGCCAAAATCATACCACGGACTCAAGGCCCATGCCGTGATGTATCCCGTCAGGAAGCATGCTATGAGGACCAGTCCAAAGATGCCGCCCAACCTCGTGGGGCTTCGCATACGAACCACTAATGCGCTCAGATAGATGAATTCTTGTTAGGACTCTCCTTCAGCTCGTCTTCGCTCAATCCATTGTCCCAGCCTCTTCCCAATCCAAGCCGCAAGCCAGACCTCCGCGATGATTACGAGTATGAACGCTCCAGTGACCGCGAGGAAGCAGATGGACGAGTCGATCGGGCTCAAAGGTGCTTCAACTTCGACACAGACATACGGAGCCCAAGGCCAGGGGAGAAAATGAGCCGGAGGCGAACATGGCCAGTTCACACAGCATCCGCCAGTCGAAACCTCAATCGCGGCGGCCCAATAGGCAATCTCAACGATGAGAACTGGGATTGAGAACGCGAGAGCGAGCTTGTTCTCCAAGCTTTCCCAGATCTTGGTTCGTGACATATTCCCTCCGCCCATTCGGCAAGCAGCTTTCTGCAAAGATGCAGTGCCCGAGCCGGAATTTGAATCCGGGTCCGAAGCTCCGCAGGCTTCTAGGATGTCCAAGCTACCCCACTCGGGCCTGCCCTCATCATAATCCCGCGCCTTTAATTTCTTTCGCCCTCGGAACGCGGTCAGACTTGAATCAGGAGACACGCAGGGGCATCGGCGGAATCCATCGTCACGGGAAAGAGAACCGCCAGCGTTACGACTTGACACGCAAGGTTTATGTTCAGTACTTGTATTCGCTTTGTTCCCCGGAGGTTGGGAGTGTGTACGAAGTCAGGTTTCACGGAAGAGGAGGACAGGGAGCCGTCATGGCCGCTCAGGCGCTCGCCGACGCTGCCTTCGTGGAAGGTAATTACGCGGTCGCCTTTCCATGGTTCGGTGCCGAGAGGAGAGGCGCACCTGTGCTCGCGTTCACGCGAGTGGATGAGAACAAGATAAACATCAAGACGAGGGTCTACAACCCGGATTACATCGTCGTCCTTGACGAGAAGCTCATGGACTTTGTCAACGTCGCGGAGGGGCTCTCTCCAGATGGGATGGCCATCCTGAACTCCCCGCTCGACCCGGAGGAGGTCGATCTGGGGATGTCGGTGAAGACCGCGACGGTGGACGCCACAACGGTCGCGCTCGAGGTCCTGGGAGCGCCCATAACCAACAGCGCCATACTGGGTGCTTTCGCGTCGGCCACGGGCCTTGTCTCAATCGACTCGGTGAAGCAGGGGATACTGGATATCTTCGGACCGAGGATCGGAGACAAGCTGGCGGAGAAGAACGCACGCGCAGCCGCCGCGGCGCACGACAGGATCAAGATCGGGAAGTGCAAGGCCGAGAGAACGTACCCGGAGGCGAAGAAGTGGCTTCCGACCTACCAGGAGATGCCTCTGAGCCTCGCGACTAAGCCGACGAAGACGGATTCCGGTCTCGTCGGACCCGGCAGCTCCGTGGAGAACAAGACGGGCAGCTGGAGGACCTTCACGCCGAAGTACGACGAGGAGGCCTGCACCAACTGTCTCATGTGCTGGTTCTACTGTCCCGATGCGGCGATCAAGCGGCTCGAACCGCCGAAGAAGGTGGGCTTTGATATGGACTACTGCAAGGGATGCGGGATATGTGAAGAGGTCTGTCCCGCCGATGCGATAGAGATGGTGAGATAATGGCCGAGAGAAGAATCGTCACAGGTAACTATGCCGCCGCCTACGGAGCGCTACTCTCGCGGGTCGAGGTGATAGCTGCCTACCCGATAACACCCCAGACGTTCATCGTGGAGCACGTCTCAGAGTTCGTGAACGACGGCAAGCTCGACGCTGAGTACATGCCAGTCGAGAGCGAGCACAGCGCCATGAGCGCGTGCGTTGCTGCGACCGCAACCGGCGTGAGGTCATACACGGCGACATCCTCGCAGGGTCTCGCGCTCATGCACGAGGTCCTCTACGTAGCGGCGGGGCTTCACCTGCCGATAGTCATGCCCGTCGTCAACAGGACGATAGCAGCTCCCATTGGCATCTGGTGCGAGCACAACGACACGATGGCGGAGAGGGACAGCGGCTGGCTGCAGTGCTTCTGCGAGAACAACCAGGAGGTCCTGGACATGGTGGTCCAGGCGTACAAGGTCGCGGAGAACACCAAGGTCCTCCTGCCAGTGATGGTGAACCTCGATGCATTCATTCTCTCTCATACGGTCGAGCCGGTCGAGTTCCCCGACCAGAAGGACGTGGACGAGTTCCTTCCCCGCTATGACCCGAAGCACGCGTACCTCAGGCCCAAGGACCCGATGGTCGTGGGTTCGTTCGCCTCCCCGGAATACATCCAGGAGTTCAGATACCAGACCGAGGAGAGCACCCAGAACGCGAAGGAAGTCATCAGGCAAGTGAACGACGAGTTCGCAGAGAAGTTCGGTCGTGACTACGGCGGGGCGGTCGAGGAATACCGCATGGACGATGCCGAAGTTGCACTCATCACGCTTGGAACGGTGTCCGCGACGACCAGGGACGTCGTGGATGAGCTGAGAGACGAGGGCAAGAGCGTTGGACTGGTGAAGATGAGATGGTTCCGCCCGTATCCGACGGAGATCATCAGGGACATAGCCTCGCGGGTGAAGGCGCTCGGCGTCTACGATAGGGCGATGTCCTTCGGCACAGGAGGGCCGAGCTACATGGACACGAAGAGCGCATTGTACGGGCACTCCACGATTCCCGTCCTGGGGTTCCTGGCGGGCCTTGGCGGCAGGGACGTAATGGTGAAGGACATCAGGCTCATGTTCGAGAGGACGCTCGAGGCGGCCAAGAAGGACCGGGTCGAGAAAGAGGTCACTTGGATCGGCACCAGGGGGGTGCAACCATGAAGATGAAGGATCTGCCTGAAGAGGATTGGTTTGTCAACGGGCACACGGCCTGCCCAGGCTGTGGCGGTGCGACGGTCGTGAAGATCGCGATGAAGGTCTTCGGGCCTGACACGATAACCTACTTCCCGGCGAACTGTCTGCTGGTCTTTGGCGGGACCTACCCGCTCAACTCGTTCAAGGTTCCCTACCTTCACGTTCTCTTCGAGAACTCCGCGATCTGCGCCGCCGGGATAAGCAGGGCGCTCAAGAGGCTGGGGAAGACGGACACCAGTGTCGTTGCCTTCGCGGGCGACGGCGGGACCGCAGACATCGGGATACAGGCTCTTTCCGGAGCCGCGGAGAGGAATGAGGACATCATCTACGTCTGCTACGACAACGAGGCCTACATGAACACTGGCATTCAGCGGAGCGGGGCGACGCCCTTCGGTGCTTGGACTACCACCACTCCAGTTGGAAGTGTCGAGGCAGGCAAGGGCGAGTACAAGAAGGACATTCCGCGAATCATGATGGCCCACGACGCACCTTACGTCGCGACCGCCACCCTTGGATTCATCCCCGACCTTCTGAAGAAGCTGGAGAAGGCGAAGAACAAGAAGGGTTGCTTCCGGTATCTCCAGATATACGCGCCGTGCCCACCGGGCTGGCGGATGGATGCCAGCCTGGGAGCGAAGATCTCCAAGATGGTCGTCGACACCGGTCTCTGGACGCTCTACGAGTTCGAGGACGGGAAGATGACCATCAACAAGAAGCCGAAGATGACTCCCGTGGAGGAGTACACTAAGCTCCAGGGCAGGTTCAGGCACCTGACGAAGGAGAACCTAGCTGCCCTTCAGAAGTATGCTGAGGACAAGTGGAGAAAGGACCAGGCGCTCGCTGAGGCGTACAGCTAACCCTCGAACTTGGCCCCGCACTCGGGACACTCTTTCGAGTCCTGACTGACCAGCGCATTGCAGTTGCCGCACTGGAAGAGGGCCTCGGGCTCCTTGTCGGTCGCGGCGGCCTTCTGCTTCTCGATCCTCTTCTCGTACTCGGCCAGACGCTCCTTGTACTCGGTCTTGACCATCTCGGTGCCCTTCTCCGTGATGTTGACGACGAACTTGTTGGGTCCGGTCCACTCGACCTCCACACAACCGTCCTGCTCCAGAGCCTTGACAGCTTCCTCAAGCTGTTTGTATCTGACACCTCTCATATCTGAGAAGAGGTCTTCCCTGGAGGCCCCGTAGTATCCTCTCTTAGCAGCCGTGTTCAGGACCTGCCACTGAAAATCATCCACGGCAATCCACCACTGTACTCATCAACGGTTAGTGGATATTTATGCGTTTCTGCCAACATCTCTCAAAGCGCTCCGAGCCCGCTCGAGCGTATCGTCCGGAGTGCCGTTCCCGTCGATCGAGACGAGCATATCGCCGTATCTCTCGATCAGAGGGGCGGTCATTTCCCGATAGACCCCCAGTCTCTTTCTGACCGTGTGTTCGGTGTCGTCCTCTCGGATGACCAGCTTCGAGCCGCAGATGTCGCAGACATCGGCCGTCTTTGGTGGGCTGAACTCCACGTGGAATATCGCCCCGCAGCTCTTGCAGACCCTCCTCCCGGTCGCCCGCCTGATTATCTCCTCCTCTGTCACGTCGATGTAAATGACGACATCCGCTGCAGCAACCTTGTCCAGTGCCACCGCCTGCTCCACAGTCCTTGGGTAGCCGTCGAGGATGAAACCTCCCGCGCAGTCCTCCTGGGAGAGTCTGCTCTCCATCATCCTGATGACGAGATCGTCCGGGACGAGCTTCCCCTCGGACATGTAGG
>JAGMAI010000212.1 GCA_023130895.1 Thermoplasmata archaeon | reverse complement strand
TAGATGCCGTGGTCGATGCCCAGATGCGTCCCCTGCGCGCCCTCGAAGAGCACGTTCTTGCCCTTGTCCAGGGCCTGGTTGATGAGAAGGGACACGTCCACGACGCTGTCCTTCATCTTCCTCGCGTACTTCGCGTAATCGCTCTGTATCTTCTTCCTGTTGATCCGCTTCTTACCGCCGTAGGCGGCGATGATCTTCCGCTTCATCGGGATGAACAGGTCCAGCTTCTCGTTGAAGACGCGAGAGTCGATGAGGTCGGCCATGCGGATTCCCGTCCGCGCGATCTTGTCCGTGTAGCAGGGACCGATGCCCCTCATTGTGGTGCCGGCCTTCAGCTTGCCCTTGAGCTCCTCCTCTAGGCCGTCGATGATCTTGTGCCAGGGCATTATCACGTGCGCGCGGTCGGCTATGAGCAGCTTGCCCGTCCGCTTCCTCCTCCTCTTGACTTCGCTCAGCTCCTTGAGGAGGATCTCGGGGTCGACGACGACGCCGTTGCCTATCATGCACGTCTTGCCCGGCCTCAGCATCCCGCTCGGTATCAGGTGGAACGCGAACTTGTCCTTGCCGATTATGACCGTGTGCCCGGCGTTCGTGCCTCCTTGAAAGCGTACGATGATGTCGGCATCGGCCGCGTAGAAGTCGGTTATCTTCCCCTTGCCCTCGTCCCCCCACTGGGTTCCTACGATTGCAGTTGACGGCATTGTTTCACAGAGGGAAAGAGGGCGGTGTAATAAAGAATGTGGTTCAGGACTTGACCTTCTCCTGCTGCTCGTACATCTCGACGATCTCCTTCACCGTCGTCGCGTCCTCGGGGCCCTTGTCCTCCCGCCAACGACCCGTGAACCTCGGGAAGCGTATCGCGAGACCCGCGCCCTTCTCCACGACGTCCCATGCGGCGGTGTGGACGGGGCTCCTCGTTATCTCCGTACCGAGAACCTCGAGCACGACCTCCGGGCTGAACCAGAAGTCGGCCTTCATGTTGGAGACGACCTTCGGGTCTTTGGCGGGGATCTTGTGCTCTTCGAGCCGGTCGGGGATCGCCGCCAGGGTGATATCGTCGAATCCGGTCCCGAGCTTGCAGACCGTCTTGTACCTTCCGTCCTCCGCATCGTAGGCGGCCATCAGCAGTGCGCCGTATGTCCCTGCGCGTCTCCCTCTTCCCGCTAGGGCGCCCACGATCACGAGGTCGACCGTGTCCACCATTCCCTCCTCGTACTCCTTCTTGAACTTGATCCAGTTCCATCCTCGGGTTCCGGCGACGTACGGCGAGTCGAGCGCCTTGGCGATGAGCCCTTCGCCGCCGATCTCCAGGCTCTCCTGGAAGAACCCCTCGACCTCCTCCTTGTTCTCGGTCACGAGCATCGTCGACAGCCTGACGTCATCCCCCTCCTCGACCGCACTCCCCAGCTTCTTCCTCCTGTCCGTCAACGTCTCGTCCAGAAGATCTTCGCCATCGAGGTGGAGACAGTCAAACAGGAAGAGGCGCACTGGGTACTCCTTCTCCGCCTTCTCCAGGTCGTGTATCCTTCCCCGCCTGTGGGAGACCTCCTGGAAGGGCAGGAACTTGCCCGTTACCATGTTCACGGGTACGGCCTCGCCCTCGACGATTCCCTCCTTCCCGCGAAAGCTCTCGCGCAGCGCGGACACGATGTCCGGGAACTGCTCCGTCACGTCCTCCAGCCGCCTGGAGAACAGGTTAATCTCATCCTCGCTGATGTGTGCTTGAATCCTGAGCCCGTCGTACTTGTACTCGAACGCGCACTCGCCCAGCTTCTCGAATATCTCGTCCAGCGACGACAGCCGCTCGCACAGCATCGCCCTGATCGGGGTCCCGAGCTCCAGGTGCACCTTCTCGAGCCCGGCTTCGCCTTCCTCGGCGAGCAGCTTGGCCACCCGCCCGAGGTCGGACCACACGTTGTACGCCCGCTCGATATCGTCCCTCCTCTCCTTCGTTGCGAAAGCGACCGCCAAAGCGTCTATCATCGTCAGGTCCGCGATGCCGATCCGCATGGAACCCGCCACCGACTTGACAATGTACTTCGCCTCGAGCTGGGTCGAGTCGTGCAGGAGCTCCGCGAGCAGCTTCATCTTCAGGTCCTGGGAGCCCGACCCGCTCGCGTCGGCGATCTTCATGAAGTTGCCGTACACGCGCTCGACCGTGAGCGGGTTCGCGAAGAGCGCTGTCTGCTTCTTGTTCTCGATGGCCTCCTGAGCGGCGAGCCCGATGTCGCCCTTCTCTCGCAGGAGCGTCAGGATCTCCTCCTCGCCTATGCCCGTTGTGAACGTAAGCGTCTTGACGATGAGCTTTCCCGCCAGTCCGAGCTCCTTGCCGTAGAAATCCGGGAGAAGCTTCCCCTGCGTGAGGTAGACGACCTTGTCCAGGATCTCGGGCGGGACGGACGTGAAGAGCTCCACGAGGTGGTCGGTCATCTCCAGCCGCTTGGGCGTGCCCTCTATCTTCTCGTATACTCTGACCAGATCCTCGTAGGCGGTCTCCAACCTAGCCCCTCAGTCCCTTCACGACGTTGTCCACGATCTTCTTCGACGCGCCCAGGTAGTTGGCGGGGTCCATTGTCTTCTTGACCTGCGCGGCTGTGAGGTACTTCTTCACCGTCTTGTCCTTGAGCAGGACCTCCATCAGGTGCACGTCACTCTCGCGGGCCTTCCCAGCGCACTCCCTCGTGAGCTCGTACGCCTCCTGGCGGTCCATGCCCTTGGCGGCGAGCGCCGTCATCGCGGCCTCGACCATCACCTGCCCCTTGGTCGCCTCCACGTTCGCCAACATCCTGTCCGTGTTCACCACCAGATTGCCGTAGACCCTTGCGGTCTTCGCGACTATGTCGTCCGTGAGTATGCAAGTGTGCGGGATGATGAACCTCTCCGCGCTCGAGTTCGTCAGGTCCCGCTCGTGCCACAGGGGCACGTTCTGATATGTCGGGTGCACGAACCCGCGGACTATCCTCGCCAGCCCGCAGATGTTTTCCGACGTTATGGGATTCCTCTTCTGCGCCATCGTGGAGCTTCCGATCTGCTTCTTCCCGAAGGACTCCTCCACCTCGCCGATCTCGGTCCGCTGGAGGTTCCTCACCTCCGTTGCGAACCTCTCCATGGATGCCGCGATCCCCGCCAGTATCGAGACGAACTCCGCGTACCTGTCACGCCCGACGATCTGGGTCGGCGCTTCCTCCGTGCCGAGCTCCAGCCGCTTCATCGCTCTCCGCTGGACGATCAGCGCCTTGTCGCCGAGCGACGCACCGGTCCCGACGGCCCCGAGGATCTTGCCGACGCACATGCGGGGCATGCACTCCTCGAGCCTGGTCACGTGACGGTTCGTCTCCGCAGCGTACACGGCCATCTTGAGGCCGAACGTCATCGGGACTGCAGCCAGAGCGTGGGTGCGTCCCACCATGACGGTGCCCTTGTGCTTCTTCGCCAGATCGATGAAGACGACCTCGAGCTCTTGGAGATTGCGGATGAGCATCCGCATGGCCTTCTTCACCTGCAGCGCGGTCGCGGTGTCGTTGATGTCCGCGCTGGTGGCGCCGAGGTGGACGTAGGCTCCCGAGTCCCCGCTCTTCTTTGCGAGCACACGCACGAGCGCGGCGATGTCGTGTTTGGTCCTTTCCTCCTCCTTCCTAACGGCCTTCACGGTGACGACGTCGACAGTGGCGGCCTTGGCGATTGCCACGGCGTCCTTTCCGGGGATGTTCCCTACCGCCGCGTGCGCCTTCGCGAGAGCGGCCTCCACGTCCAGCAGGGCCTGGAGCCTGGACTCCTCGCTGAAGATGGCTTTCATCTCGTCTCTGCCGTACCTAAAATCCAAAGGACAGACCTCCAAGGAGCTCACCAGGTGGT
>JAGMAI010000211.1 GCA_023130895.1 Thermoplasmata archaeon | reverse complement strand
GTCCTTGCGTAGAGCTGGTTCAGGATCACTTCCTCATTGGCGTCTCTCCTGAGGTCCATGACGATCCTCATTCCCTCCCTGTCGCTCTCGTCCCTCAGGTCGACGATCCCGTCGATCTTCCTGTCCCTGACCAGGTGCGCTATCTTCTCAAGGAGAGTGGACTTGTTGACCATGTACGGGATCTCGGTGACAACGATGGATCGCTTCTTCTTGACGGACTCGATCTCCACCTTTGCGCGGACACGGATGACGCCCCTTCCCCTGTGATACGCTTCCACGACTCCCCTGGTCCCGTAGAGGATCCCGCCAGTGGGGAAATCCGGGCCCTTTATGACCTCGAGAAGCTCCCTAGTGTCCGCATCTGGGTTCTCGATCAGGAGCACTAAGCCGTCGACCACCTCGGAGAGGTTGTGGGGGGGCATGTTCGTGGACATCCCCACGGCTATCCCGCTAGAGCCGTTGATCAGAAGGTTCGGTAGTTTCGAGGGCAGAACGGTCGGCTCCTTCAGCGAGCCGTCGAAGTTGTCGACGAAGTCCACCGTGTCCTTGTTGATGTCGGCCAGCAGCTCGTCCGCCATTTTCATTAGCCTGCATTCCGTGTATCTCATCGCGGCGGCCTCGTCCCCGTCGACCGATCCGAAGTTTCCGTGGCCGTCGATGAGCATGTACCTCAGGCTGAAGTCCTGCGCCATTCTCACGAGGGCGTCGTATATGGCCTGGTCTCCGTGCGGATGGTATTTTCCAAGGGTCTCCCCAACGACCCTGGCGCATTTCTTGTGGGGCTTCGACGAGTCCAGACCCATGTCCTTCATCGCATACAGGATCCTACGGTGAACGGGTTTCAGGCCGTCCCGCACGTCGGGAAGGGCCCTTCCGACGATCACGCTCATGGCGTAGTCGATGTAGGAGCTCTCCATCTCCTTCTCTATCGGTCTCTTTGTGGTCCTGGTCTCTGCTTCCTCCTCCAATTGACCACCTACACGTCAAGATTCACGACTTCGAGGGCGTGGGCCAGTATGAACTCCCTTCTCGGCTCGACCGCGTCGCCCATCAGGATCACGAAGATGTCCTCAGCCCTGGCCGCATCCTCGATGGTCACCTGTTTCAGTATCCTCGTCTCCGGGTCCATCGTCGTCTCCCAGAGCTGGTGCGATCTCATCTCCCCGAGCCCCTTGTACCTCTGGATCGAGGTGCCGCGGCCCAGCTCCTCGAGCTTCTCCTCCCTGTCGTCCTCTGTGTAAACGTAGTGAATCGTCTTTCCCTTCCTCAGGCCGTAGAGGGGCGGCTGCGCGATGTACACGTAGCCCTGCTCTATGAGCTGCTTCATGTATCTGTAGAAGAACGTCAGCAGCAGCGTGCGAATGTGCGAACCGTCCACGTCCGCATCCGTCATGATTATGACCTTGTGATATCTCAGCTTCATTATCTCGAACTCGTCCCCGATGCTCGTGCCGAGGGCGGTGATCAGCGTCCTGATCTCGTTGTTCCTCAGGACCTTGTCTAGCCTCGCCTTCTCCACGTTGATGACCTTCCCCCGCAGCGGGAGTATCGCCTGGTATCTCCTGTCTCTGCCCTGCTTCGCGTTGCCGCCCGCC
Source organism: Thermoplasmata archaeon (assembly GCA_023130895.1). Taxonomy (GTDB): domain Archaea; phylum Thermoplasmatota; class Thermoplasmata; order RBG-16-68-12; family JAGMCJ01; genus JAGMCJ01. The sequence goes on along the minus strand of JAGMAI010000211.1, from coordinate 6,990 downwards.
GAGTTCCCCTCAACGATGAACAGTTCGGCCAGGGCGGGGTCCCGCTCGCTGCAATCCGCCAGCTTCCCTGGGAGGCTCAGCCCCTCCAGGAGCCCCTTTCTTCGAGTCAGCTCCCTCGCCTTTCTCGCGGCCTCGCGGGCCTGTGACGCGAGCAGCGACCTCTGGATGCACGTCTGGCCTATCTTGGGGTTCTCGAGAAGAAACTCCCCCAGCTTCTCATATATCACGCTGTCGACGAGCCCCCTGATCTCGCTGTTCCCGAGCTTCGTCTTCGTCTGACCCTCGAACTGCGGTTCCGGGAGACGGATGCTCAGGATCGCCGTCAACCCCTCTCTCACGTCCTCCCCGTGAAAGGCCTGGTCCTTCGTCTTGAACAGCTTCTGCTTTCTTGCATGATCGTTGAACGTCTTCGTGAGAGCGGACCTGAGGCCGCTGAGATGCGTGCCCCCCTCGATGGTCGCGATGTTGTTGGCGAACGTGTGGATGTTCTCCGAGTAGGCGTCCGTGTACTGCAAGGCCAGCTCTACGTGAACGTCCTTCCTGTCGGCCTCGACGTAGATCGGCTCTTCATGCAGGGGCTTTTTGTTCCTGTTCATCCACAGAACGTATTCGGATACTCCACCGTCGTAGCAGAATGTCTCCTGCTCTTCCGAGTCCTGCCGCTTCAGTATGATCTTGACACCCTTGTTGAGGAACGCATATTCCCTCATTCGCGAACACAGCGTCGCGTAGTCGAAATTCGTGTGGTCGAATATCTCCGAGTCCGGCATGAACGTGATTATCGTTCCCGTGCCGTCTACGTCCCCGACGGGCTTGACGTCCCCGGTTGGCTTTCCTCTCTCGTATCTCTGGGTCCACTCCTTTCCGTCACGGTGGACGCTCACCACGAGCCATTCCGACAGGGCGTTGACGACCGAGAGGCCGACGCCGTGGAGCCCGCCGGAGACCTTGTACGTCTTCCTGTCGAACTTCCCGCCCGCGTGCAGCTTGGTCATCACGATCTCGAGCGCGGACGTCTTGAGCTTGGGATGCGGCCCTACTGGAATCCCCCTGCCGTTATCGACGACCGTGACGCTCCCGTCCGTGTTCAGCTGGACGCCGATGTTGTCGCAGGACTCCGCCATCGCCTCATCGATGCTGTTGTCCACGACCTCGTACACGAGATGATGTAGGCCCCTTTCATCCGTGCTCCCGATGTACATGCTCGGCCTTCTGCGAACCGCCTGAAGACCCTCGAGAACGACGATGTCCTCCTCTCTGTAGGAACCCTCTTCCTTCATCTAAATCTCAGCCATTTCTCAACGCCTGTGCATCCCGTTTCTTCGCGCTAACTCTATAGCCCGCCGACTATATAATGATTTTTGGACTATCTGGATAGTGTCTTTTCTGCCACGTTTTTTCTAGGAAAGGCTTAAATACTATCAACCCGCCAAAATGCTACTCTAGCGGGCCTTCTTGACGACTCCTTTCCCGGTGTCCTCGAGACGGATTCCCAGCTTCTCTAGCTCGCTCCTAATCCAGTCCGCCGTCTCGTAGTCCTTCTTCGACCTCGCCCTCTCTCTGATCTCCACGATCAGCGCTAGGACCTTGTCCGCGACTTCCGTCTGAGCCGCCCTTTCGGGAAAGAGTCCGAGGACGCCCGCCAGCTTCGTGAATGTCCCGAGCCCCCTCTCGACGGAGTCCTTGTCCGCATTCTTGTCGACCGCCACGTTGAGCTCTCTCGCGAGCTCGAAAAGCAGGCTTATGGCCTCGCGCGTGTTGAAATCGTCGTCCATGACCTCCTCGAACTGCTTCTCCGCTTTCTCCGCCGCCTCCACGAGCTTCTTCCCGGATTCGGTCTCCCCGCCCTCCGCTCTCGGCAGGAACTGCTTTGCGGTCTCGAGCGAATCGACCAGCCGCTGATAGCTCCTCTTCGCCTCCTCCAGCTGGTCCTTGCTGAAGTCTATCGGGCTCCTGTAGTGCGCGTGCAGCAGGAAGAACCGCAGGACTTCCGGCCGATACTCCGTCATGGCATCCCTGATCGTCCAGAAGTTGCCCAGGGACTTGGCCATTTTCTCGCCTTCGACATTCAGTATGCCCGTGTGCAGCCAGTACTTGACGTACGGCTCCACGCCCGTGAGCGCCTCCGCCTGAGCGATCTCCGACTCGTGGTGCGGGAAGACGAGCTCGGTCGCCCCGCCGTGGATGTCGTACTGCTCTCCGAAGTGCGCCATCGCGATCGCGGTGTCCTCGATGTGCCAGCCGGGCCTTCCCATCCCCCAGGGGCTCTCCCATGCTGGCTCGCCCGGCTTCTGCTTCTTCCACAGCGCGAAGTCCTCCGGGTTGCGCTTGCTCTCGTCGATCTCGACCCTCGCGCCCGGCCTCAGCTCATCGAGTTTCTGGCGGGAGAGCTTCCCGAAGCCCTTGAACTTGCGGACCTCGTAGTAGACGTTCCCGTCGACGTCGTACGCGTAGCCCTTCTCGATGAGCCCTTTGATCTGCTCGATGATCTCGGCCATGAACTCCGTCGCCTTCGCGAATACGTTGATGCTCTCGACGCCGAGCGCCTCCATGTCCTCCCGGAAGTACTTGAAGTACTTCTCGGCGAGCTCCGGCTCCGAGACGCCCGTCTCCGCCGACCTGTTGATGATGTGGTCATCCACGTCCGTGACGTTCTGGACGTAGAGGACGTTGTACCCTTTGTGCCTGAGGTATCTCGCGATGGCATCGAACGCGACGTAGGTCTTCGCGTGACCCAGGTGCGAATAGTCGTACGGAGTGACGCCGCAGACGAACATTGTCACTCTGTTGCCCTTGAGAGGAACGAACTCCTCCTTCTTGTGCGTCAGTGTGTTGTAGACCAGCATGTTCTTCACCAAAGTGCCGAGGGAGGGAGTCGAACCCCCACAAAACCGCTCTGCAGGCGGTCACATTGGCCGCTCTGTCACCTCGGCCCGAGAGTCCATCGTGTTCGAGGATATTTAAGGTTTTTATGGCGGCAATTATTGCCTCCTCTGAGCTGGCAGCGGAGCAGGTGAAGATGCGGGGGCAGAAATGTCGTTGTCCTCATTGGACTACGACACTTCGACTATCCAGTCCGCGTCAGACTCCACCTTCACCCAATATCCGTATCCCGCCTGAAGTATCTCACCATCCCCCAACACCCTCAGATGATATGGATGCGAGGAATCGTATCCCTCCAGCCTTGTGACACCGATCTCGACCTTTAGGGCAGCGACAGAATACGAAGTGCTGAACGAAGGGAAGGAAACAAGATTCCATCCCTCGCATAGATGTATCGTCGTTTGAACAGGAACCACTCCCGTCACTGTGAGATTGCTGGCACGTGTCACGTTCACCCATACTCCCATGGTGCGGTTCAAGTTCCACAGCCCTCGTCTGTATTCCTTGTTCTTCATGTACCATTTCCATTCCTTGGAGGAGGAGTCGAAGAACCATGCCTTGTCGTATTCCATTGTCTGAAGAACGGTCTCGATGCTCTCGTTCGATTGGACGAGCGGGGTGGAGACGAGGTTCGGGCCTGGCGCAAGCGGGCGGGTGAACTTGTGTGCCTGACCTTTCAAGCATGCCGACTTGTTGCTACCATCTATCGCGCAAATCCTGTAGAAGTAGTTCGCAGGATTCCCTTCACCCGCCAGTTCGTCCACGAACATCGTGGTTCCGTTTGGCAGGGAGGCTATCTGCTGATATCCCCGCCCAAGTTCGTCGTGTGTCGAGTTCCTGTAGATCTCATATCGCCTGACGGATTTGAACCCTTGTCCGTCGTCCACCGAGAGGTCCCAGTTGAGGGTCACATTCTCCCATCGATTTCCGCTCAGACCTGCACGAGGTGATCTTGGCGGCCGAGGCGGCTGGCGCGTCATGGGATCCATGAGCGGGTACACGTCCTCCTTCCAATAGTCCAAGGGATACGGAGTGTCCCCTATCCCGTCGCTGCCCGGCTGATCCTGATTCGGACCGCTCAGAGTGTCATTGCCCGCGTAATCGCTCCAGTAGTTCCCGCCAGAAGGGTAGCCGTTGTCCCAGTGATTCGCAGAAGAATCATCGAGAGCTTGGACTCCGTTGTCCACGATGTTGTTGTGGTAGATCGCGTTGTTCTCGCTTAACGCCGACGCGTGAATGCCGTAGTCCGTGTTGTCGAACACTGCGTTGCCAATGACTGTGCCGTTGGCTCCGAGCAAGCGAATGCCCACCGTGTTGTTGTGAAAGGTGTTATTCGTCACGATGTCGCCAGTGGATCGTATTCCCTCGTAGCTGTCGTAGACTGTGTTCCTCGTCATAGTGCTCCCTGAGGATCGTATTCCCTCGTAGCTGTTCCTGATCGTGTTGTTGACGACCAAGCTGTCCCCGGCATACATTCCGCGCAGGGAATTCCGGGAGAGCATATTGTTGGCGAATATGCAATCCTCTGAATCGAAAGCATCGATTCCTATCCAGTTGTCCATGATCGTGTTGTTTGCGACCGTGGTTCTGGGGGAGTAGTGGAGCTGAAGTCCTATGATGCCCATTATGTCGCCAATTGCCACATGGTTGCCCTTCAGCGTATTGTCGGCAGATTCATAGAGCCTGAATCCCGGGCTGCCATGTCCGCTCGCGTTGTCGATGGTCAAGTTCCTAAGCGTGTTGTTGTTCGAACGTTCAAGATACACGTTCTGATTCTTGTTGGACACCCTGAGGTTCTCAATGGTGTTGTTGTCGGAACGGTAAAGCACCAGGCCTATCTTGCTCGTGGAGAGGTTCCCATTGGTCACTCGGACGTGATTGGCTCTCCAGAGCTGGAGACCTATCGTATCCGCGTCTGCCTGGTCCGTGAGACTGAAGCCTGTCATGTTGACCCAATCGGCAGAGATGTTTACCACGATATCGCTCATGGGGCCGGTCCCGATGACGGTCACATTCTCGTTCTCACCTACCAGGGTCAGAGGCTTCCCTATTTCCACGCGCTCAAGGTAGATCCCTTCATAGACGTATATCACGTCACCCGGGTTTGCATCATCAACGGCCCAACGAATCCAGGTGTAGTTGTCCGGACCCGTTCCTCCAACGAACAGCGTGGTAGCGGAGACCCCACGGGGAATCGACGTGAGAAATGCAAATGACATGGTCATGAGGAGTAGAGTGACTGCAACCGTGGATGCCTTTCCACTACTATCTGCCCACATTTCCGCCCTCCAGTATCGCAAATGGAGTGGGTCTATATTAGTTTTTCGAGGCCCGCCCGTATGAAATCGTTTCGGGGGAAATGACAGACTTCAATATGAAGAACGACAAACCATAGGCAAATCCTAAGCTCCGCCTAGGTTTCCCTAAGGTCCCGCCTGGGTTTCCTGTGACATCCTAGGGACTTACCATAGACTTACCATAGACATCCTTGTGGAATCCTTGCTTCTTCCTTGTGGGCTTCTTGTCGGATCCTTGTGGAACCCTTGCCGAACCCTTGCTATTCCTTGCAGGATCCTTGCTATTCGCTGTGTCTCCGTGATAGAATGAGCTCCGGACCCCCCCCTGCTACCCCTCTTAAAGCTTCGCCTCCTATGCTCCTCCTATCTTCTCCAATGATCCTCCGCTTCTCCTCCACTTCCCCTCCACACCCACTCCGCTTCACCTATGCTTAGAAGGCCTTGACAACTGCTGTAGGGGTTTCGGACGTTTCTCCAACACCTCCCGCTCATCGAAAAGTGATTAATATCCCTGTGCGGATGGCTCAGCGATGGATTTCAAGATCATACAGGACACCATCTTCGGCAGCATGAGATTCGAAAGACCGTTCCTGGACCTCATGGAGACCCTCGAAATCCAGAGACTTAACGGCATCAGGCAGCTCGGGCTAACATACCTGGTCTTCCCGGGCGCCAACCACACCAGGATTGAGCACTCGCTCGGCTGCTGCCATCTGGCGCAGAGGATGAGCGCGATACTCAACCTCCCCGAGGAGGAGAGCCTCTCCGTCTCGGCCGCGGCGCTCCTGCACGACATTGGCCACGGACCGTTCTCGCACATGCTAGAGTACTACATCTCCGAGCTGAGCGGCTTGGACCACATGCTGCTGGCGAAGAAGGTGATACGCGGAGAGGAGGAGATGATCTCCGGACCGGAGAAGGAGCAGTTCGACGACATCCCGTCCGTTCCAGAGGTCCTCGAGAAGCACGGGCTCGACCCGAAGCTGGTCTCCGACATCGTGATGGGTTCACGAGAGTTGGGCTTCTCCAAGCTCTCGGACTTTGGCGGGCAGAAGCCGTCGGAGGCAAGGAAGTACCTCTCGCAGATGATCCACGGTTCAGTGGACGTCGACCAGATCGACTACCTCCTGCGGGACTCCCACTACACAGGAGTCGCACACGGAGTGATAGATGTCGACCGCCTCATACAGACGGTCCAGATATTCGACAACGACATAGTCACGGACAAGAAGGGTATCAGCTCGGTGGAGGGCATGTTCGTCGCCCGCGCGCTGATGTACTCCTCGGTCTACTTCCACAAGACGGTCCGCGTCGCGGAGCTGATGCTCGCCCGGGCAGTCGAGCGGGCCGCCGAGCCGGACTACGAGAGGATTCAGAGGATGGTGGACTCGGAGCTGATGTCCTGGCTGGTATCGGAAGGCGGACTGCAGCGGGACATGGCGATGAGGATCAAGTACAGGAAGCTCTTCAAGAAGGCCTACATCCTGGAGGAGAAGGAGCTCAGCGGCGACAGGCGGGAGACGCTCTCGGAGCTCACGGACCTAAGGCGGAGGCGAGCGGTCGAGGACTCCATCGCGGACCGGGCCAACGCCAAGCGCGGGGAAGTGATACTGGACATGCCCCGCCCGGAACTCCTCGTCACCGAGCCGAGGATGAACCAGCTCGACGTCAAGATACTTGACGGGAAGAAGGTGAGACCACTGAGGCGCATGAGCGGTCTGAGCAAGACCCTGCAGAGGAGAGAGGTCTCGGATTGGGTCCTTCTCGTCTCGTGCGATTCGAAAGCAAGGGAAGCGGTCGGGAAGGCGGC
>JAGMAI010000210.1 GCA_023130895.1 Thermoplasmata archaeon | reverse complement strand
TTCGCTCGCGTCCTGTATTCGGGCGTTCTCCGGGGCAATCGCAGGAAGACCTTCTTGCAGTCCCTCGTCTCCCCGTCGGTCCAGAGCTGCACGTCCTCCATTCCCCTGACCTCGGGATCGCGTTCGAAGTCGTCAACGAGAACCTTGGGCGGCTCGACTATGTAGAAGTAGGGATGGAACCCTTCGAACCTTATGGATATGGACCTATCATCGCGAGTCTTCCCGAAAAGTTCGACGACGACCCCCTCACCCTCTTCTTTGTAGGAGGCGTTGAGCAGTCTGACATCCCAGCTTCCCATCTTATGCCCTTGCCGCTATCGTGATGATGTCTCCATCCTTCAGCTCGTGATCGGCACCGAGAACCCTCTTGGTTCTGCCATCAATAGCACGAATGAAGTTGTCTCCGAGGTCTGTATGCACCTCGTATGCTAAATCCTTTGCATTGCTGCCCCGGCGGAGAAGGTAGGCATCGGGCAGTACTCGACCGTCCTTGTCGGTCCACTTGTTCTCATCCTCGACAGGATATACGACTATCATGTCCAGAAGATTGAACACGGCCTCCTCCACGCACTTCTGGATCCCGGTGCTGCCGAATTTCTCCAAGACATTGCTCATGAATCCCAATCCCTTGAGCTGCTCGGCGTTGAGCTTGCTCTTATCCAGAATCTCGAAATGATCGTCTCCCACATCGTACGAGATCAGGTCCGATTTCGCCGCGCGCCGAAGGGCAAGCTCCGCTTCCGCGGATGTCGGAACAACTATCTTGTCGTCCAGGGTCTCCAGCCTCTTGATGTTCTCATCCGGGGCGACATCGCACTTGTTGGCGGCGACTATCATGGGTTTGCCGACCGTGCGAAGGTTGTCCGCGAGTCTGAGAATGTCGTCCTCGGACCAGTTCATTGGCGTCTCATCGGTCTCCATCCGCCTAAGCGAGTCCAGGACCATTGCGTCAGTGAATCCCAAACCTGTCATCCTCTCCTGGATCGCCTTCTCCACCTTCAGTCCGTCCAGCTGGACCTGCCTGACGACCTTCTTCCATCCCTTCTCCAGGATGCTCCTTATCCACTGAGATATCTCGGTGTCCAGGAACTGTACATCGGACAGGGGGTCGTGGGTACCCAACTGCACTACGTTCCCCTCGTGGTCCGTGCCGCCGCTGGCATCAACGATATGAATCAGGGCCTTCGCCTGTCTGAGGTCGTCCAGGAATTTGTTGCCGAGTCCGCGGCCCTTGTGAGCGTCTGGAACGAGGCCTGCAACGTCCAACATCTCAACGGGCACAAGTCGGGTCCCGTTCTCGCAAGGGGCGTTGTTCGGGTTGCACTCGGTTCCCAGCTCCTCGTGAGGACACTTCGCCCTCACGTAAGTGACTCCTCGATTTGCTTCAATCGTTGTGAAGGGGTAGTCCGCGATTTCGGCGGGAGCTAGAGTTGCTGCGGAAAAGAAGGTCGATTTGCCCACGTTCGGCTTCCCAACGATCCCAACTTCCATCGGAGTAATGGCTACTTCTTTCTCCGCCTTAAAATTATGGGTATCAGAAGAGTGAAAGTGATTGGTGCGAGAACGTTCAGGAATTCTGGAATCCTCTCGAAGTCGACATTGCGGTTCGACCCTGTGATATTGAGCCATTCCCAGGACACATAGCTGGTGGATGATACTGAGTATATCGATGTCAGATTCGTCTTGGTGTCCGTATTGGAGGTCAGTGCGATCGACATCCAGCCACCGGCACCAATCCCTTTGTACTTACAGCGAATCTGATTGTTCCTGATATAGAGGGAATAGAGACGTTCCGGGTCCGTGCTGGTCATGATCGTGAGAGTGGGATAGACGTTTCCCCCAAGACCGCCTTCGACCTGAGGACCGTTCGTCCAGGGCGGCCCGGACGCAGGCCTGATGGTGTAGTTAAGGCGACCGGTTGCATTGCTGAATATCACATGGACTAGACCGTTCGCATCCACTACTGCCGATGGACCCCTTAAATCGCGACCGGGTGTCGTTGTGGCAATGCTTTCCTGGGATCCCCATGTGGAAGTGCTGTTCTCCCATCTCTTTCCCTCGATGTTCCCGTTGGCGTACCACAACGCATAGACATCGGCATCATCTGCGTCCCGAGACAGCGGGAGTATGATTGGGAACACGAATCCGCTCGCAACTGGATTGTCTCTGAGGACTGTCCTCGAATCCCAGGTGGTTATGTCATCTGGATCGGTCGATCTGCGAGCCGCCAGATTGAAAGGATTGGGGGTTCCCTCGTCGGTACCGGATGCAATCCATATTCTTCCGTCGGCAGCCTTGCATATGAACGTAGCTTTGACCCCAATCGTGAAACTCGAAATCGCAATTGTCTGCTCGGTTCCCCAGGTGATTTCCTTGTCGCTCGGGGAGACAGACCCTCTCCTGACTAGAACGCTGATGTCGGTGCCGCCATCGTCTCCGACAATGTAGACGAGTTGATTGGCAGAGTCGTACCAGATGGAGGAGACAATGACCCCAGAGGTTGTGAAGGCGTCATTGGCCGTATTGCTCCAGTCTACTCCGTCATCGCTGTACTCGTATCGCGTGTCGCCATCAGTTCCGTTGTAATAGAATGCCCAGAAGTTCGTCCCATCGTGAAAAAGCTTCCTCTGAGTCGAGAAGGCAGTTGTGGACGAGGAGCTGGTGGTGTTCTGAACTGTGTATATCGCCCTAGTTCTGCTCCTGGTTCCCCATGAGGTCTCAAGCGTGGCGTTGTCGGCGTCCTTCCTCCAGTCGGTCATTGTGAATACTATCTTCGTGTTGCCAATATCTGGAATGTTAGCGAGACTCATCGACAGCTCAACCTGCCTGATGTCGTTTGCGGAGTCAGATGCCTGATCATCGATAGGGCTCCACGTCCCCCCCTGACATAGGTACAGAGTGTGATTCCTTATCTCACCGTTTTTCCCGCGAATTTCAATCATCGCATCCGGGAAGATGTCATATCCGACACAAGCAGAGGGAACGGAGATGTTGGAATCGATATATATCCTGGCCACGTCCTCGCCCATTCTTGGCAGAAGTACGCCTGCAGGTCCCGGGATGGAAGGTATCGACGGTAATCTCTTCAAGGGTTTAGGGATGGTGAGTCCTCCAAAGGCTTCCCCTGCAACGCTGAAGTAGAAGTAGGCAATGCTGTCATTTCGGTCATGACTAGCGAAGAAATCTGTAATGTCCGCATTCTCATTCCTCAGGGGGTCTGGGTCGATGTCACTCCTGAGGCTCTGGTTTGTCCAATCCCCGAACCAGCCGTCGATTGTCTCCTTGGAAGGCGGTGTCGACACGTAACACACAGTGGACTGTCCCTCCAGGTCGAATGTAATCGAGCCTCCCTGACTGTCCCTCAGCTCGAAGACGGAGAACGTGGCAAGCTCTCCAGAATGAGACGCCAGGATCGTCGTGTCGGCGGAGATATCGTGCAACCTGACCCCCCCTTGACCCAAGGCGCCATCTGGGATTGAGACGTCGTATATGTTCGAGAACGAATCAATCAAGGATATCGATTCCACGTGCGTTTCCGTGACCGCTCTCAATTCAACGGTCAGGACGTGCTCGCCTGGACCTGGCGAGATAATCCCATCGGTCGTTCCCCGCTGAACGACTGAGACCAACGGGTTGTCCAGAGTTCCGAATGTGATGGATGAGTGCGTCAGATTCCCCATATTGTCGTCTGAGTACAACACGGTCCGGAATCCGTCTGAGAGATCTGGTATCAATGAGGCGCTGAACTGAAGTTCAATTTGGTTGTCATCATAGGCCGCCTGTGCACCGCCCACACCGAGCCATCCCGCCCAGTCATCGCTGCTGCGCGATGAGTTGAACCTGAGGACACGATGGGCTGTGATGACTCCGTCCTCGCCTGAAAGCTCGACCATGTAGTCTGCACCTAGCTGTGGGAGATTATATCCTGTCTGTGATTCCGCGTCGCTATCGATGAGTATGTAGAACGAATCGGGATCTGAGCTTCCATCAAAGGGGAGACCCTCCACCTCGATGAAGTATGAGAGCTGATTGCTTTTACGATCGACGGCATATCTGGACATATTTATGTCCGGATTCCTGACAGACTGGAACGGATCGGAGAACATGCTCACTCCGGACCAGTCGTCAAAGCTGCCATCTATGATTATGCCGGCCTCCGCCTCTTCGACTGGGTACATCATCACCATGACTGAGATGAGCATTATGAGGGCTATGCCGATCGCGGAGACCCTGGACACCACCGGCTTGGGCTTCAGCACCCTCAGGTTCGTGAGGCCGCTGCCGTTGATCAGGCCATTCCCGTTTATGAGTCCGTTGACTTTTCCCCTTCCATTGACCAGGCCTCGCCCGTTGATTAGGCCGAGAGGCCTAAGTCTCGGGAAATCCTTCCGATATTCGAGCGGCACGAGTCCGGGCGCTTCCTCTTCTTCCTCTTCCGGGATCTCTGGCTCCTCGGGCTCGATGAGTGATTGCCCGCACAGGGGACACATTTCGGTACCCACGAAGACCGTGGCTCCGCAGTTCGTGCATCTTTCCTCGCTGAGCCTGCTCAGGAACCACCTCAGCTCTTCCCTTCTTGTCTGGATCTCTTCATCCGTGACCCCGACCTCTTCCTCCACGCCCTTCTTGTAGCAGAAGGCTGCTTCATCGAACCTTCTTATCTTTGTAAGGATGTCCGCCTTGAGGATCCACGCATTCCTCAGGAACGGGTTGAGCTCAAGCGCTCTGTCGATGGAGTCGAGAGCCTTCTCGTACTTCCTCATGGACCGTAGAAGCACCCCTCTCGAGAACCAGAGCATCGAGTCCTCAGGATATTCCAGGAGCTTGTCATCGAAGAAGGCCAGGGTGGATATGCCCTCCCTCTTCCTGCTAGTGTCATAGGGGATGACGCGATCGTCCACCTCGGTGATGTAAAGGGTTCCACAGCTGTAGCAGGAGTCGTCGAACCCGCTGACGACCAAGGAGCACACTGGGCACTCGTACTCCCTCTCAACTATCTCCTGCATCCGCTTCTTCAGTTCTTTCGCCTTGGCCGGGACTCCCTTTGCGGCTGCCTTTATCTTTCTTGCTTCGTCTCTCTTCAGCCCAGTCTTCATCAGCTCCTTGATCGTCGCCCGCTTCAGCTTCCAAACCGAGTTGTATCCGTTCCCGCAGAGGAGTTCGGCGGTGTCTCCATCGATATCCAGCGTCTTCTTGAGCGCCTCGATGTCATCCTCATGCATCTTGCCGAGGATCTTCCTCTTCTCCCTCGTCTTCTCGATGATGATCTCCTTGGGTTTCTCTTCCTCGACGAGAAGAGTCGCCCCGCACGAGGAGCACTGTCTTGCGTCCTTCTCAGCCTCGGTGCCGCAGAGAGGACAGGCCTGAAACTCCTCCCTGACGATTTTTCCGTAGCCGAACCTCGAACCGCAGGAGGAGCATGTGAATTGAATGCGGGCGCTTCCCTCGCATCTCTGGCATCTTTCGGAGGGTCCGGCGAGATCTTCGATGTTCTTCCTGACCGTGAACCCGCACTGAGTGCATCGGACGTAGGGGCGGATCATGCCCCCGCAGAGGGAGCACCTGTCCCGTTCCATCTCGACTATTCGATTGCCTCCTTCGCCTCTACTGCCTCCCTCATAGCCGCCTCTGCGGCAGGGTACATGTCCCGGTAGTAGAGAGCCTTCTCGAAACAGATTATAGCATGCCTTGGACGGCCGAGCTGCATGAGGGCCCTGCCCTTCTGGAGCCATACCTCGGCAAAGTCTGTCCGCCTCCTAAGAACCCTATTGAAGCATCTCAGAGCCTCGTGATACTTGCCAGTCTTGAGCAGCGTGGCGCCTCTGTTGTTCCAGGCCGCGACGTAGTCACTATCTATGTCGAGCGCCTTGTCGAAGCACTCCAACGCCTCGTCATACTTCCCTCTCCTGGACCACAGGTTCCCCTTGTTGTTCCACGCAATCTCGTTGTCGGAATCGATCTCAACTGCCCTGTCGTAGCATTTCATCGCTCTCCGGTACTTGGCGAGCTTGGCAAGCGCTAGACCTTTGTTCATCCAGGCATCGGAGTAGTTGGCGTGGACCTTGATCGCCTCGTTAAAACACTTGACCGACTCAAGAGACTTACCGGCTTTCAGGAGAATGATTCCCCGATTGTTCCACGCGATAGCGTTCTTGGGATTCGTCTTCAGGGCCCTGTTGAACTCCTTCATCGCGTCCCCGAACTTACCCTTCTTGAAGAGCTCGTTGCCCGAAGAGACCGCGCGATTGCTCTCAACCTTCGACTTGCCACTGGCCGACACGCTGTTGACTCTCCCCCTTTCTTGGATTCAATCACGATGGACTTATAAATAGCTTCTTAAATATCTACCGTTCTGATTATTGGGCCAACAAGCGATGGTGACGATGGAGAAGGCGATAGTACTCTGTGAGGAAGGGTTTGGTCGGAGCGTGGGTAAGACCGCCAACGGCCTGGTGAGGCTCTCGAAGAAGTATCGTATTATTGGAGTGATAGACAGCAGTTGTGCTGGCCAGGATGCTGGTGCCGTGCTGGGGGGGAAGCCGAAGGGGATACAGATATATCCGTCGATTGAGGAAGCTCTCCGCCTCGGAGAGAGGCCCGATTGGCTCATAATCGGGGTCGCGACAATCGGAGGTTTCCTTCCGGATGAGTTCAGGCCTGCCATACGACATGCGCTTCAGACCGGGATCGGTGTGATATCGGGTCTCCATGAGGAGCTGGCTTTGGATCCAGAGTTTTCGGACATCGCTCGAGAGAGAGGAGTGGAAATCAGGGATATCAGGAAGCAGCCCCCGTTCAGGGAGCTCCACCACTTCGACAATCTTGCGGGAGACATGGATGCGTTGAGGATTCCCATACTCGGGATGGATGGTTCGATAGGGAAGAGGACAACTGGATGGATCCTCAGTGAGGCCCTTGAGCGGGCGGGCGTGGAGTCTGTGTTCGTCGTCACGGGTCAGACTGGCCTTCTTCAGGGAGCGGAATACGGTCTTCCCCTGGATGCAGTCGGCGGGGACTTCATTGTGGGCGAGCTAGAGCACCAGATCAGCTTGGCAAACGAGGAGAGAGAACCCCAGGTCATACTCATCGAGGGGCAGGGAAGCATATCCCACCCAGCCTACGTTTGCGGCACCCGGGCCATCATCACGGCAAGCAGACCTAGTGGCATAGTCCTTCAGTGCGCGCCCAGTCGCGAGTTCAGGAACTATCACAAGGAGGAGCTCCGCATGCCGATGCCATCCGTTGAGGAAGAGATCTTGCTTCTGGAGTCCTTCTCCAAATCCAAGGTAATCGCTCTCACAGTGAACAAGGAGGGGCTGACCGAAGAGGAGTTGAATGCGGCCATCGATGGATACCAGTCTCGCTTTCACATTCCTGCGTGCGAGCCTCTGACACAAGGCTGTGAGGACATCGTTGAGAAAATCAAGGAGATGTTGTGATGAGAATCCCCAAGAGCCATCCGCGCTACGAGTCCCTGATGGCGAGGGAAGCGCTCGTGGAAGGCGTCAAGGAGGGCATCGTCGTGAGGCAAGGACTCATAGCCCACGGCAGGGGCGAAGCGTTTGACTACCTGATTGGCGAAGTGAGTATCGAACCGGCAGTCGAGGCGGAGTATGCAGCAGCTGGGCGTCTTCTCAGGGCAAAGCATCCAGTCATCTCCGTGAACGGTAATGTCGCCGCTCTGTCAGCCAAGGAGACGGTGGAAGTCGCCAAGGCAGTGGGTGCGACAATCGAGGTCAACATCTTTCACAGAACGGAGGACCGCGTGCAAAGGATCGTGGGGAGACTGAAGAGCGCCGGTGCTGAGGTCGTTCTCGGACTCGATCCCGATGCAGGAATCGAGGGATTGGACCATCCCAGAGGTCTGTGTGCCAAGGCGGGGATTTATTCGGCAGACGTGGTCCTTGTCCCGCTCGAGGATGGTGACAGGGCGAAAGCGTTGAAGGACATGGGGAAGGTCGTGTTGACGATAGACCTCAATCCGCTATCGAGGACGTCGCGAGTGTCGGACGTCACGATCGTCGACAACATCACGCGCTGCATGCCCAAACTCGCGATATTCGCCACTGAGCTCAGGGATGATGATGAGAGAGTGGACAGGATCCTTTCCGAGTTCGACAACAGGAAGAACCTCTCTGATGTTCTCAACCACATCGCACGAAGGCTCGGAGAGCTGGATTCACACTCTCTTGACTAGCTCGATCATGTTCTCTTCCGCCTTCACAGCGGTCTCTGGCGTAGCTGGCTCTCCCCACAATTTCACAATCTCCGGGACCGCCTTCTTTCCCACGTGCGAGAGTATGAATCCGAACAACTGATGATCCTCCATGTCTTCGAGTATCTTCTTCGCGAGTTCCATGAGATTCTTCCTTCTCTTCGACGCCATCCTGTGCCTCCACCGAGTCCATCTTGTTTCACTTATTATTCCTTTTCGCTGGCAAGTCTGCTGATTGGGCCAATACGGGGTCGAGTGTGCTCCTGTGAGTTCCCACCCGACTCGGCGCTCAGGACAAAGATTAAATTACATCCAAGCCTTGTGCTACCCCCGTGGAAACATGAAATATGTGATAGTCACGGGCGGTGTTTTGTCGGGCCTTGGGAAGGGCATCACGACCTCCTCGCTCGGTATGCTACTCAGCGCGCGGGAGCTTCACGTGACAGCGATCAAGATCGACCCTTACCTGAACTGCGACGCTGGAACGATGAATCCCTTCCAACACGGTGAGGTCTTCGTCCTGGATGATGGTAGCGAAGTCGACATGGACTTCGGGAACTACGAGAGGTTCATAGATGTCAGTCTCACGACCAATCACAACATAACGACCGGGAAGGTCTACAGAGAGGTCATCGAGAAAGAGAGGAGAGGGGACTACCTCGGTAACACTGTGCAGATCATTCCGCACATCACGGACGAGATAAAGAACGAGATCGTGCGGGTGGGAGAGGACAGCGGTGTCGATGTGACGCTCGTGGAGCTCGGTGGAACCGTCGGTGACATAGAATCCATGCCCTTCCTCGAGGCGGTCAGGCAACTCTCAAGAGATGTGGGGAGAGAGAACATCGTTTTCATCCACACGACTCTGGTCCCGGTACTTGGAGCCGTGAAGGAGCAGAAGACGAAGCCGACCCAGCACTCGGTGAGAGAGCTGAGAGCGATAGGCATCAGGCCAGACATAATTGTTACGAGGTCCGAGAGACCGCTCGAGCGGTCCATCAAGAACAAGATATCGCTCTTCTGCGATGTTCCTAGTGACGCGGTGATCAGCGCGCATGACGTTGGGTCCATCTACGAGGTCCCGCTGCTGCTGGAGGAGCAGGGTCTTACGGACTTCGTGCTGAAGAGATTCGGGTTTGACAGGGCGGAGGATAACCTCACGGAATGGAAGGACTATCTTGACAGGCTGCTGAATCCAAAGGATGCCGTGAACATCGCCCTGGTCGGGAAGTACACTCACCTGATGGACTCGTACATCAGTCACGTTGAGGCCCTGAACCATGCTGGAGCCAAGGCCAAGGCCCGAGTGAACATCGTGTGGGTGGAAAGCGAGGACCTGGAAGCAGGCCGGTCAAAGGATCTGCTCACTAAAGCAGATGGCATACTGGTCCCCGGTGGTTTCGGCGACAGGGGAACAGAGGGAAAGATCATCGCGATCCAGTTTGCGAGGGAGAACGGCGTTCCCTTCCTGGGCGTATGCCTCGGCTTCCAGCTGGCGACGGTGGAGTTCTCGAGGCATGTAGCTGGCATGGATGGCGCAAACAGCTCGGAGTTTGACCATGACACGCCCTACCCGGTCGTGGACCTGCTCCCGGAGCAGAAGGAGGTCGTGGACATGGGCGCAACGATGAGGCTCGGTGTTCACGAGATAGCTGTCAGAGAGGGCTCAACCGCCGAGAGACTCTACGAGAACACCAGGATAAAGGAGAGACACAGGCACAGGTTTGAGATAAATCCTGACTTCATAGACAGAATCGAGAAGGAAGGTCTGGAATACACCGGACGGTCGATGGATGACAGGAGGATGGAGATTGCGGAGTTGGCAGACCATCCCTATTTCGTCGCGTCGCAGTTCCATCCGGAGTTCAAGTCGAGACCGCTCAGGCCGTCCCCGCTCCATTACGGACTGGTCCGGGCATCTCTCGAGCGGAAAAGGGAATAGACGGCCGAATGGCAAAGCTTTTTAGATGACCTGACTCTTCTGTCGGTGAATGGCAGAGGAAGACTACGATGCACTATTGGAGAGGGCAAGAAAGAGCCTGCCCGAGAGAGTGATCACACGCGAGAGGTTCAGAGTGCCCGAGGTCCAGGTGTTCATCGAGGGGAAGACTACTGTCTTCAGGAACTTCGAGGAGATAGCCGATGCCGTGAACCGAGAGCCGTCGCAGATACTCGTCTACCTTCTCAGGGAACTCGGCACGGCTGGCACGATCGACGGGAAGAGGGTCGTTTTCAAGGGGAGGGTTCCGGCGATCCAAGTCGAGAAACGCCTGAAGGGCTACATCGAGACCTTCGTCCTGTGCTCGGAATGCCAGCGCCCGGACACGAAGCTCGTCAAGGAGGGGCGAGTAACGCTGCTGGAATGCGATGCCTGCGGTGCCCATAGACCTGTCAAGTTCGGAAGGATTCTCCCAAAGGAGGAGGAGGCGCCTCTTGTGGAGGGCAAGATCTACGAGGTCATGATTCAGGACATAGGGAAGAAGGGAGACGGTATCGCAAAGAAGGACAAGTACATCATCTATGTGCCAGGAACCGCTAAGGGCTCGATCGTCAAGATCAGGATTGACAAGATCACAGGTAACATCGCCTTCGCCACTCTCTCAAGGGAATGAGATGAAAGAGGAAGTTCCCGCCGTCGTCGCAATGGGTTGTCTATTGGTCGTCACGCAATCGCTGGCGGTCCTCCTTGCGATACCTTTCGCGGCAAGCGGATACGAGGCGTTCCCCAATCCCGAGGACCCGGTCAACCCCATTCTCTATGTGTTCCTCATCCTGGCCTTCACGGGTATCATCCTTCTCGCGGTCAGGATGGGTAGGAAGGGTTTCATCACCCTTTTCGTGCTCCTAGCGATCTTCCTCACCATGATCTTCGTCCTATCCGTTCCTCTGTACTACGTCTTGCTTGTGGCCTTTGATCCTGCGACCGCCGATCTGATCTCCATGATCGTATCGGTTGCGATCGCCACAGTCGTGACTTTCGTCTCCTACAAGCATCCTGAGTGGTACGTCGTCGACGGTGTGGGGATCACTGTTGCGGCGGGTGTGACGGCCATAATCGGGATATCCTTCGCGATACTCCCGGCAATCATTCTGCTCGTCGCGCTTGCGGTGTACGATGCGATCTCCGTCTACAAGACAAAACACATGGTGACCTTGGCCGATGCTGTCACGGAACAGCATCTCCCGATTCTCCTTGTCATACCGAAATCGAAATCATATTCCTACAAGACCGAGGCAGGTCTCAAGGAACAGCTAAAGAAGAAGAAAAAGCGGGAGGCGATGTTCATGGGGCTCGGGGACATAATAATCCCCGGGGCCCTCGTCGTCTCTGCCTTTCGCTGGCTACCCGACCAGCTCTTCATTGGTTTCCCCGCTCAGATCCTGGTCGCCATATTCACAATGATAGGCGTCGTCATCGGCTTCTCGATTCTGATGAGGTTCGTGCTGAAGGGGAATCCGCAGGCAGGCCTTCCACTACTGAATGCAGGAGCCATCCTCGGGTTCCTAATCTCCTACATCTTCTTCTATGGCGATCTGAGCTTTGGAATAGCCTGAGGGCCGTGGGGATATGAGGATACTAGCAACTTCTGACATCCATTCCTCGAACGAGGGGACAAGGGCGATTCGCGAGGCTGTTCTCTCCCAAGAGCCAGACCTGACTCTCGTGTGTGGAGATATCACTCACTTCGGGCCCTTGGCTTGGGCGAGGTCCTTTCTGGAGGGGCTTCCAGGTAGAGTCCTCGCCATCCCAGGAAACTGCGACCCTCTGGAGACGAAGTCCCTTTTGGAGGACATGGGCGTCTCGCTTCACGCAAGGAGAATCGAGGTAGATGACTGCACCTTCGTTGGACTGGGCGGCTCGAGCCCGACGCCTTTCCACACCCCGTTCGAAATCTCGGAGGACGAGATTAGGTCAGCGCTCACTCCATTGATGGGGCCAGGCGTTATTCTCGTGACGCATGACGCGCCCAGGGGACGGCTGGATGTCGTGCCAGGACGGGGTTCCGTTGGAAGCATAGCCATCAAGGAGATCGTGGAGGAGTTCTCGCCCATCTTCTCAATCTTCGGTCATCTGCACGAGGGTTTTGGAATCCACAGAGAGGAGACTATCTACATCAATACGGGCGGCGGGATGTTCGGTAGGTACGCGATGGTCGACACTGAGACCAGGGAAGTCCTTCTGAAGGAGTGACCGGACTGTCTTCAGACCAGCAACTGGACCTTCGCAATGTTTTTATAGAGCACCGTCAATAGTCCAGGCCCCAGTGAGACCATGGCTCTTTGGCAAGGAAAATCCAGAAGGAAATCCTCGGGCGGAAGACTGCGCCGATCCCGCAAGAAGAGGAAGTTCGAGATAGGCAGGGAACAGCAGTATGCTTCCACCGGGGAACACAGCGTCAAGCTGTACAAGACCAGAGGACACAATCAGAAGGTCAGGCTGTTGAGGGCCGAGTGGGCCAACGTTCTGGACCCGAAGAAAAAGACCACGAAGAGGACGAGGATCCTCACCGTGAAGAGCAATCCCGCCAATCCCCACTTCGTGCAGAGGAACATCATCACGAAGGGTGCGACGATAGAGACGGAGCTTGGCACGGCGAGGGTGACTTCCCGCCCAGGTCAGCACGGCGTCATAAACGCCGTTCTCACCAAATAGAACGGAAAGGCTTTTTGTCCTGCAAGGGATACGTGCGACGATGCCTCGGAAAAAGGACCTGGTAATTCTCTGGCCCTGCTACTTCGACAAGGCCAAGACCAGAAAGGAGGGCAGAAGGGTCCCCAAGAAGTCCGCCATCCACGAACCGACTGTGGAGGCGATCGCAAACGCGGCGAAGGATCTGGGCTTCTATGTCGAGATCGAGCCGGAGAAGAGTCATCCTTCTGAGCCCTGGAGAGGCGACGGTCGTGTGATCGTGGCCAAGACGACTTCCAAATCGGACATCGTTATGCAGATAGCTTCCCGACTGAAGGATCAGCGGTCCTGAGGCGTCTCCACCTCTTCCACCATCTTCTTTCCCGCTGAAACACTGTCAACGGAGTGTATGACCGCCCCCATCGCCTCGATGGTGCCAGTCACCTTGTCGAAGTTTATGGAGTGTCCCTCGATGGTTATCTTGATGCTCTCGGTGTCTTTGTCGACCTCGTTGACCGAGCAGTTCACTCCAAGGACTCCCACGAGCTTCCCAAGCTTCCTGGAAAGCTCCACAATAGAAGGGGTGTGAGGCTTCAGAACGTCGAGAACCAATCGTTTTATTTCGCTCACTGTATGTTCCCTGCCTATAGCCATAACACGGATGAGGGATTATAAGCTTTTTGGGCTGGTTATGATCTCACACCCAGACTCTGTTACGATGACCGTGTGCTCGGTTTGGGAGACCATTCCACCGCCGCCGTCCCTGAGAATGGGATAGGTATACAGGGCTCCGAGTCTGACGAGCTTGCCGATCCTGTGCGAGGATTTGTTATCGAATTGCAGACACCAGCGCTCGGCGAAGGGCAATGTCCGGAAGCTTTCCTCAATCGAGCGGAGCAGGGTTGTCAGCGCTCTCTTCTTTAGATCCCTGGCGCGGAGAAGCCTGTAGATGTTCCCTCCCTTCTTGCCCGTGACCTTTCCCGCCCCGTTGGTGGCAAAGGGCTCGATCGCCAGAACGTCCCCTTCTTTCGCCGTGGCACTGTTGGTGTCCAGTACGTTCGGGACGCTCTTTCCAGCATGCAGAGAGAACTGCCGCATGCTATGACCGGTGAGGTTCGAGATGGACTTGTACCCGACCGAGTCGACTGCCCTCTCGATGGCTCCCCCGATCATCCTCATCTGGACGTTGGGCTTGAGCAGCTCGATTGCCGTCTGGAGAGCGTGTTCGGAGGCTCGTATCAGGTCCGTCCAGTTCCTCGTGCCGACCTCCACTGTCATGGCCGTATCGCCGATGTACCCGTTAACGTGGACGCCCACATCAACCTTGACGATGTCCCCTCTGACGAAAACCTCCTTGGAGTTGTGATGTGGTGTGAAGTGTGCAGCCACGTCATTGACGGCGACGTTGACAGGGAACGCGGGGACGCCTCCCTTCTTCTTGATGAGTTCTTCCGTTTTCTCGGCCACCTCGAGGTAGGTCGATCCCTCCTTGACGAGGCTAGCTCCGTAAGTCCTGGCCTCACCCGCAATCCTTCCTGCGGTGTGATATGCCTCCAGAACCTCATCATCCATAGGACTCTATCCTCTCCCTCGGAATCGCGCCCACTCTTAATATCCTTATCTCATTCTGCGAGAGGTCCACTATCGTGGATGGAACTCCGAGCGGGGCCTTGCCTCCGTCCACGTAGTAGTCGACCTTGCTTCCGAGCTGGTCGATTGCCCCCTCGACCGACGTGGGATTCTCACCGCCGTGGAGATTTGCGCTTGTGGCTGTTATGGGGCCAAACTCCTCTGCGAGTTCCACGACAAGGGGCTGGAATGGAATCCTGATACCGATTGTATCGCCTCCGGAAATCAACTTGAAGGACATGGCTCTCCTCTTCTTGAGGACGAGGGTCAGCGGACCGGGCAGGAACTCATCGAAAAGTGTTCGGGCAAGTTCACCGACTTCTGCTATCCTCTCCACATCCTCCCACGTGCTCACAGCGATAGGGAGCGGGTCATTCCTTGGCCTACGTTTGAGGCCATAAATCCTCTCGACGGCACTTCCGTTCTCGGGATCCCCGCCCAGACCGTAGAGGGTTTCTGTCGGAAAAACGACCAGCTTTCCTTCTTCCAACGCGAGTCGAACTAGTTCGAAGTCCTCATCCGCTAGCGTGTCTTCGGGCTTCTTGCACCTAAGTAACTTCATCTACGTCCCTCAAACGAGTGTGTAAACCTTGATGCTTCTGTAGCTGGCTTGGATGTGCTTGTGGGCATTGCCCTGCACTACCGGACCGTGACCGGGATAGAGGTTCTCAACTGGAATCTCTGTGAGGCTCTTAACCGATTCCACCAGCTCCTGGAGGTTCCCAGTTGGGAAATCCCATCTTCCGACGCCTCCATACGCGAACACTGTGTCTCCGCACAAGAGAGATTTCGTGCCCTCCTCATAGAGGCATATGCTCCCCTTTGTATGGCCTGGTGTGTGTATGACCCTCAGCTCTTCTGTCCCGATCTCGATGACATCGCCATATCCGATGGACTCCACCTCGAGCTTGTCCAGTTCCTTTCCGAACATCCGCGCTGCCGTCGTCACTTGGTCAGCTGACCTGAGAGAGGGTGCTTCATCTTCTGAGGCGTAGAGAGTTGCATCGCAGGCTTCTGAGAGTGCTTTGGCCCCTCCCACATGGTCGATGTGCCTGTGCGTGAGGATTATCCTGTCGATGTCCTTCGGATCGACGAACTCCGACAATGCGTTGACGCACTCCTCCGGCGAAAGGCCTGTGCCAGTGTCAATGAGAATTGATGTCCGAGACATCACCAGGTACATGTTCGCATCGTACCCTGGGTCCGCAATGAGTCGCACTTCCATGAGGAGTCGCAATAGGGCGGGTTCGATATTTAGGATTTCCTCAGTCGGATACCCCGTTCCCGTCAACGAGGAAGACAGCTTCGCCCTCTGGAAGGTTTGGAGAGTCCACGAGCCTCGCGATGCGTTTTCCGCCTTTGCTCTTCCTGAGATACAATCTGAATGTGGCGGTGTGGCCGACGATGTGACCGCCAATCGGACGGGTCGGGTCCCCAAAGAATGCATCCGGCTTTGCCATGACCTGGTTCGTCACACAAACCACAGCGTTGAAGGCATCTCCAAATCTCAGAAGACCGTGCATGTGCTTGTTGAGAAGCTGCTGCCTTTCGGCGAGAGCTCCCCTTCCTATGTACTCCGCCCTGAAATGCGCGGTCATAGAATCGACAACGAGAAGCCTAGCGTTGTATTCCTTGGCAACCTCCATTGCCTTCTCTGCGAGAAGCATCTGGTGATGGGAATTGAAAGCCCGAGCAACGTGTATGCCTTTGAGCGTTTCGTCCGGATCCAGTTCCAGAGCGGTCGCCATTTGTGATATTCTCTCTGGTCTGAACGTGTTCTCGCTATCAATCCAAATCGTCCCGCCATCGAGTCCTCCTTGGTCGACCGGGAGGGTCACGTTCACCGCGAGCTGATGTGCGATCTGTGTCTTGCCGCTCCCGAATTCGCCAAAGAGCTCACTTATGGCCTGTGTCTCGAATCCTCCACCGAGAAGCTCGTTCAGGGCCTTCGCCCCCGATGTCAGTTTTCCTACAAACTTACGCTTCTCCAGCAGTGCCTCTCCTGTCTCGAATCCGCCGATGTCCGCGGCCTCCCT
>JAGMAI010000021.1 GCA_023130895.1 Thermoplasmata archaeon | reverse complement strand
AGACCCCTCGGGCATCCCGAGCATAGGATTCTTGCATGCGATGGACGACGTGGGGGCGTACCGGGGACTCACTCCAGTGTCCTCTGAGGCCCTCCTGGGCTTCGAGGATCTCTACAGCCTGATACAGCTCTGTTTCGAGGGAGGCGAGGACCTCTACAAGGACTAGGTGATCCCGCTAACTACTGCACGGATCCGATGTCTTGCAGATTATCAGTAATGATAACCGCCCCGCAATTTGCTTTTATCTGAAACACACTAGATCAGATGAGGACCAAAGATGTTGATGAGGGAGAACCCCTACGACTTCGTAAGCAAGGACTCAGAGGACAAGAGCAAGTTGAAGAAGTCACCCACGAAGAAACGGAAGAAGAAGGGTGAAGACAACTAAGCGAGCTGAGTTCAAATAGACGTACAGGAGACCAAGGGCAGGTCTGCTTCTACATGCCTAGAATCGCTTCTACATCCGCCTGAAGCTCAGGGTATTTTTCTTTCACGGCGTTGAGGATTTCCAGAACGCTCAGTTTCTCCCAGTCGTAGTCGGATATCGCTGAGATGATCTTGTTGAACTGCTCGTCAGTGTAGGTTGTGAGCTTCTCCTTTATCATCCAGTTCCTGTACAAGGCCTCTCCGAGCCTGTCCCGCCAAAGGCTCTCATATTTCGCCAGGAAGGACGCGGAAGCATCCGCCGCCTCAAGCGCCTCGGCAGCGACCTGTCCGGCGAGCTTTCCCAGGATGCAGGCATTGCGTATCCCACCACCCGTCACGGGGTCCGTGACCCGGGCCGCGTCGCCCACGAGCATCACCCCATCCGTGGTCGTCCGCTCGATGGGCGCACAGATGGAATACGCCCCTGAGACCTGTTCAATCACTCTTCCCCTGCTGAGCTCCTCCCTCTTGGAAATGAAGTTGTCGAGCAACCGACGGGCCTGGCCCTTCTCCCTGATCCTGCTGAGCTGCACGCCGATGCCCACGTTGGCGATGTCCCTTCCCTTCCAGAACACCCATACGTAGCCGCCAGGAGCATGGCTTCCCAGATAGAAGTCGTTGAACCCACAATCACCCTCGATCCCTACGAGCGTGTACTGGAAGCAGGAGTCGACGTCCTTCGGTTTGAGCGACGTTTCTATCCCAGCCCAGCGCCCGACCTGGGACTCGTAGCCATCCGCTCCTATCACGATCTTCGCCCTGACATCCACGGTCTTGCCAAAGGACCGCAGCCTGGCGCCGGTGACTACCCCGTTCTCGTGGAGAAGACCGGTCGCACTCGTTCGAACCATCAGCTCCGCGCCCGAGGAGATGGCTCTCTTGGCCAGGGCCCTGTCGAAGAGGTCCCGCTCGATCACAAAACCGCATTCATTCCCTGCCAACTTCTCGTCGACCTCGAAGAAGCTCCCGTCGGGGCTGAATATCCTTGCGCCGTCGACCTCGTGGGCTATCCATCTGCCACTCGGCTCCATTCCGATCTCATCGAGCCATCTCTTGGATATGCCCTCCCCGCACCTGACTGGTGTGCCGATCTCCTGCCGTTTCTCAGCAAGAAGAACGTGGGCGCCTGTATCGGCAGCGTATCTCGCGGCGGTACTTCCGGCCGGCCCCGCTCCAATGACGAGGACATCATACTCGAGCGCCATCCACCGCGAGATAGTCCCGGCTCATAAAAGGCCTTTCCCTGGTGACCGATACGAGACGTTTTGGATTCCCCGGAGAGCGCTCATGGCGGCTGTCATCGCCGATGTCGTCATGATTTGAGTGCAAAGTTCCTTATTGTCAACGCAATATCGGACGAGCATGTTTGCCAAGGGGAGTCTCGTGTGGCTTGCATCTCCTCTTGCCGTAGCAGTGGCCGTCATGAGTGCCTCCATCTGGTTCGCGTCGATGATCGGCTATGTCGCTTCCATCCTGCTCATCCTAATCACAATATTCTTGGCATGCTTCTTCCGTGACCCTGAAAGGGTGATTGGAAATGGCGCCGTGTCACCTGCAGACGGGAAGGTCGCATTCATCGACCAGGAGGGAAGGAGACTGTCGATCGTCATGGGCCTTCGGCACGTGCATGTTACGAGAGCTCCCCACAGCGGCACGGTGGCTGGACTGGAGCGTCGAAGCGGAATTCATCGACCCGCGTACAAGGACGTCTCCGAGAAGAACGAGAGGACCGAGGTCGCGATCTCGAGCGAACTGGGCGACCTGAGGATGACCTTGATCACGGGCATCATAGCCAGGAGGATTTTGCTTTACGTGAGGATGGGAGATGAGTTGAGGAAGGGAGATCGGGTCGGAATCATCAGGTTCGGCTCAAGAGTGGACCTCCAACTCCCGGAGGGCTACAGGATAACGGTGCGCCTGGGCAGCAAGGTCAGAGCGGGCGAGTCGCAAATCGCGGAGGTCGTCGATGACGCTGCTTAGGAAGTTGTCCGCGGCGGATCTCGTCACGCTGACGAATGCCCTGCTCGGATTCCTGGCCATAACGTACGTGGTCGACGGGAGATATGAGCTCGCCGGCCTTCTGATCTTCGTCGCGATCATCCTGGACGGCCTGGACGGTGCCCTTGCGAGGAGGTTCGGGTCAATGCACCATTTCGGGCGGTACCTGGACTTCTTCGCGGACTCGGTATCGTTCTGCTTCGCTCCCGCAACATTGGTCTACACGATAACTTACGATATCTCACGAGGCCCGGCCTGGGTGTCCTGGGAGAACGCTCTGGCTGTTGTCATACCGACCGTCTACGTGTGCATGGGGATCCTTAGACTTGCCAGGTTCGCGGAAGCGGGATATCGGAAACCCTACTTCGAGGGGCTGCCGTCGCCCGCGGCGGCGTATCTCGTGGTCACGGTCTACATTCTGTTGGGCGGGGGAACCGCGTTTGAGCTGGGTTCCCAGTTCTCGGTCCTGATCGTGATGGCGTTCGCGGGAGGTCTCATGGTGACCAGCCTCCGATATCCAAAGCTCCAACGTGGTCTCGTCGCCCCTTCCTTGGCAGGGATCCTATCGATGATCGTGGCGACCTCGCTGATAATCGTTGCTTCCGACGCTGTTTCTGTATCATATTCCCTCGCCCTCTTTGGTCTCTCCCTCATAGCGATCTACATCCTGTTCGGTCCCATGTACGCGAGAAGAGATGAATCGCCTTCAGCCCCCGAAGGAATGGCCTGACCCGAGATAACCACTCGAGTGCACCGAAAGACTTAAATGTCAATTAGAAGAACGCACAAGAAAATACTTAATATGCCGATGACTAAATTATCGTTAGAGGACGGAATAACTTCCGACTCGGGTGTCGAGCACGCCCGTTAAGCGCAAACCCTCCTATACGCCGTCAAAAACAGCGCCCCCCTTTAGGCTGTAACGGTGATCGAAGGTTTTTGACGTGCTCGACATCTTTTTACACATCTCATCGAAGGCTTCAGGAAAAACTTCATCTACCATCATTCTTCTTCGCGGTCTGTGTCATTGGATGCCTCGCAACCGTGGATACTTGCACTCGCGAGCGTATTCCTCATCAGCATCATCTCCCTCATAGGGCTAGCCGTAATTTCCATGAGAGAAGAGAGACTGAGACGGGCGGTACTGATACTTGTCAGCTTCTCGGCGGGAGCTCTATTGGGTGATGCCTTCATTCACCTCCTGCCTGAGGCTGCTGGGGAGGGTTCCTTCGGGCTGGGAATGTCGGCTGGCGTACTTCTCGGGATCATCGTGTTCTTCGTGCTGGAGAAGTTCGTCCACTGGCATCACTGCGGAGCTGCCGAGGTGGGAGAGTGTCCAAAGGCCTTTGCCACGACGAATCTGGTCGGCGACGGGCTCCACAATTTCATCGACGGGATGATAATCGCGGGAAGCTACCTCATCTCTGTGCCTCTGGGCATAGCCACGACTCTGGCCGTTGTCTTTCACGAGATCCCGCAGGAGATCGGTGACTTCGGCGTCTTGGTCCATGCGGGGTACACCAGGAGAAAGGCGTTGCAGTTCAACTTCTTGAGCGCGTCTCTTGCGATCGTCGGTGCCCTCGCGGTTCTGCTCATCGGCGGGCAAGTACCGGAGCTGGTCACGTACCTGATCCCGTTCACAGCGGGAGGGTTCATCTACATCGCTGCGTCCGACCTCATCCCGGAACTGCAGAAGGAGACCCAACCGGGGAGGTCCGCCATTCAGCTCGCGGGGCTCGTCCTGGGCCTTCTCGTCATGGCTGGGTTGGTGCTCCTGGAGTGATCTGCTTTCTCTTTCGCTTAGCAAAATAATATTTTATACTGAGAATGCATTTACCTTGAGAAGACGGGGCTGAAAATGGGCGAAAGCGTGAAGGTTGGCATTACGGGCCTACCCGGCGCTGGCAAGACATATGCCTTGCTTAAGGTTATTGAAATGCTCGAAGCGGACGAGCTGACCGTCGGAGGGATGGTTACCGAGCCCATCATCGAGGGCGAGAAGAGGGTGGGCTTCTTCGTGATAGATTGGGCGACAAAGGTCAAGAAGGTGTTTGCCCACGAGGACATCGAATCGAAAACACAGGTTGGGATATACGGCGTGGACATCGAGATCCTGGAGGAGGTCGGCGTTCAGGCTATCCGGGATGCCACGATGGACTCGGGAGTCGTCATCATCGATGAGGTTGGGAAGATGGAGGTTGAGTCCGAGCCCTTCGTGGACGCCGTCAAGGACGCTCTCGAAGCCGACATGCCTCTCATTCTCACGCTTCACAAGAAATCGAGGAACCCGCTTCTCCAGGACATTCGAAGGCGGGATGACATCAGGATTCTGGAAGTCACCGCGGTGAACAGGAATCTGCTCCCATACAAGATCGTCAAGCTCCTCAAAGGCGAGATTCTTTGAGTTTTGAGACCGAAGTGATCAATGAGGGTCTGACCAAGATTGAGGTCCCGAGAGTCGAGAGACTTCGAGGACCTGGGCGCAAGAGCCGCCTGCCGTTCTTCAATCCGCTGATGCGGACGAACCGGGACGTTTCCGTCTTCGTGGCCCTGACGGTCCTCAGCGATGGGGACAAGGTCCTTGATGGGCTAGCTGCCACAGGAGCATCGGGTCTGCGGATCGCCCTCGAGACGAAGAACGAGCTTGCCGTTACGCTGAACGATAGGAATCCGATATGCCATGATCTCATCACACGCAACATCGAGAGGAACCGGGCCAAGGGTTGCTCAGTGACATGCGAGGACCTCAACTCTCTGCTTTCGAGAGGGAGATTCAATCTTGTTGACGTGGACCCGTTTGGCACCCCGGTCCAGTTCGTGGAGGGTGCGATGCGCGCAACGACCAATGGAGGAGTCGCGGCGATCACCGCGACGGACACGGCGGTGCTTTGCGGCTCAAGAAGGAGAGCGTGCATGAGGAGATATTCTTCGCGACCCAGAAGGACAGACTACTGCCATGAACTGGGTCTCCGGATTCTCCTGGGGTACATCGCGAGGGCGGCTGCCAGGTTCGACAGGGGGATCGAACCACTGCTGTGCTTTTCGGCCGACCACTACTTCAGGGCAATCGTCCGTGTGAGAAGGGGTGCGAGGAGGGCAGACAGCACGCTCGAGAAACTCGGTAACTTGCACGTTCACGGGCTGGGGAGAGAGCTCATTCCCGAGAAGGGAGTCGCGGGGCCCCTCTGGGCGGATGCGTTCCTGGACGCCGCGTTCCTTGAGTCGGTCAAACTGCCGAGCTACTTCCCGCACAAGGTCTCCAAACTCCTGGAACTCTGGCGAGAGGAGGCGTCGTCCCCTCCACTCTTCTACACGACAGGCGAGGTTGCACGGGAGTTCGTTTCCGAACCGCCAGCACTCGACAGGATCATCGGTGCTCTCAGGGACGAAGGGTTCGTCGCGACGAGGACACACTTCAGGCCGGATGCGTTCAAGACGAACGCCGATGTGGAGTCAATAGGCAGAATCCTCAGAACTTGAACTCGCCCTCGAAGTCCGCCGCCGAGCAGGGATAGAGGCACTTCCCGCAGTGCTGGCAGTTCTCTTCGATTATCCAGGCCTGCTCCTTGATGACTATTGCGTCGTTCTCGCAAAGACCGAGGCAGACCCCGCACGCGACGCAGTTCTCGGCCTTCTTTATCACCCGCTCAAGGTCCTTCGCCTGGGACGCGAGCTTCTCCTCCGACTCCGCCCGGATTATCACCAGGCCCTCCCTGAAGACGACGAATCTCTCCATCTGGGCTGCCTCGACCTCTTCGTCATAGTCCACGTCCCCCAGGATCGTGAGCATGTTGGTGACCCTCTTCATGTCCAGCTTGTCCATGAAGAACCCCTCCGTCCTCAATCCGAGCGTGCAGGGGATGTGCGTGTCTGAGACCAGGAGCTTGAGCGGGTCGGGCTGGGCTTTCTCGTCGACGTGGGACCGCGCGAGCTCTCTCATCCCCTTCGGTGGGACCTTCCACCGCCAGAGACCGAGCTCGAGCCACTCATCACCTTTCTTGTTCCTCTCCGCATAATCCTTCAAGTATGTGGTCCAGCGCTCGAACTCGGGCAGTTCCTTGGACACGACCTCCAGCTCGGCGAGATCCGAGGCGGGGCACAGGAAACAGCCGATCCTGGCCAGCCCTTTCGAGTACCACGGGTTATAACTCACCTTCTTGGAGAATATGTAGAGCCACACGTGCAGGGCGGTCCAATCTTGAATGGGCGACGCCGCGTGCTGCCCCGGGACCCAGGGATTAGTCCACACGGGACCTTTGGCAGATCTCGGAATGGACTCGTACCGCCTCTGGCCTATGAACGAAAGAACGCCCTCTGGGTAGTTCTTCGATATCAACCTGGCCGCCGGCCCCAGCTTGGACGTCTTGCAGCACCACCTGAAGTCCTTACCTGGAGGACCGAACGTCTCCAGGGCGTTCCAGAAGGATTCCCCCGCCGGCTCCGAGACCAGGCGGAGATCGAACTCCTCCGCGATCTGAGAGACATGTTCGACGGTCTCGGGGAACTCCAGTCCAGTATCCACGAACAGTATGTCCGGACGAGGGCCCGCATCCAAGACGAGAAGAAGCGTGACCAGGCTGTCCTTTCCGCCGCTGAACGACACCGCCACTGGGAGGCTCATTTCCCCGACAACTTTGGCCACGAAGCGCTTCGCCCTGTCAACTCTCGCGGCCAACATGTCCTTGTTGGCATCCAAGACCAGTTCCCAGTTCTGGCCGGACGGAAGCGGATGAGCATCGGAAGGTCGGGATGACCAACGGGTCTTCGTGGCCGCTCCCCGCTCGTTCTCCATCATCTGCTTTCCGCTGATCCTGGCGGGACCCGCTGCAATCGTCTTCCTGTCCTTCGTCAGAACCAATATCTCGTCGCCAGCCTCGATGTCCGAATCGAGGTCGACGATCCCGGAGACCATCACGCTCGCTCCGGAGGAAATGGAGTCGATGGCACCGTCATCCACGGTTATCCAGGATTCCTTGAGTGTGGGCACCAGTCTGCGGGCAGCCTCCATCCGGGGGATGAACTTGTAGCCGCTCCCCGGATTGAACTGCAAGGCGCCCATGACGTGGCCGTCCAGTATGACCTCGTCCATCCGGTCGATATAGGGGACACCGTTCAGCAGGACGATCTTGTCACTGGGGATCAGGGACTCGCCGCAGCCATCACCGAACTGCCTGTCGATCGTCTTCCTGATCAGTTGGATGTCTGCCTCGAAGGCGGGCCTGATGTCACCAGGTGGGGTCACGGCCATGCCTACCGTGGAGGAGCCACAGGCGGAACACTTCCTCTGTTCCAGGAGCGGCACATTGCACTCCTTGCACCACCGCAGATGCATCTTCCCCAATCGCAGTACTGGCACGAGGTTCTGATGTGCAGCAGTGGATAAATAATTCACTGTTTCACCGACCCCCGCCTGAAACGCTTATTGCCCTCGGAGTCCACGAATCGTACGTGACCAGAGCAGGCGTTGCGGACCTCCCGCTACACCCTGGGCGGGCCCCTCGGTGGCTGTTCGTGAGGATGGTCGGGCTCTCCAAGGTGATACTGAAGACCTTGTGTCTGGAGTTCGGGACCGAGAGGTTCCTCGAGCGGATATCCGATCCCTTCTGGTTCCAGGCGCTATCCTGCGTCCTCGGGTTCGATTGGCATTCATCCGGAGTCACAACGGTCACGTGCGGTGCGCTGAAGGAGGCCCTCAAGGGGGAGGAACTCGGCATCGCGATCGCCGGGGGAAAGGGGCGGGCCTCCAGAGAGACGCCGCAGCAGATCGAACAGTTCGGGGAACAGATGAGTCTCTCGTCGCAGGCGATCGACGACATGGTCTACACGAGCAGGATCTCCGCGAAGGTGGACAACACGGCCATCCAGGACGGCCATCAGCTGTACCACCATGTTTTCATGTTCTCCGAGCGGGGAAGCTGGACAATCATCCAGCAAGGGATGAACGAGGAGAGCGGCTATGCGAGGAGATACCACTGGTACCACGCTCACGTGGATGACGTGCTCGAGGAGCCCCACGATGCCATACTCGGCACTCGAGTGCAGACTGCGTTGGACATGACCTCGCGGCTGAGCGGCAACTGCAAGAGCACGTCACTGGACGTTGCCCGAGAAGGGCCAAGAAGGCTAAGGAGGCTCTTCTCATCGGTGAGGCCCCCGAATCAGTCTTCGCTCAAGAGATGGACAGGAGAAGAGGACGAGGTCAGGGCTCTGCGGATGCCCAGAAACATCAACTGGAACGCCATGAGGGCAATCTATGACTTCCAGCCAAGCAACTACGAGGAGATGCTGGCCATCAGAGGCGTTGGGCCCAGCACGGTGAGAGCTCTCGCTCTGATCTCGGACCTCATCTATGGAGACGAGCCAAGCTGGCGCGACCCGGTGAAGTATTCCTTCACCGTTGGCGGAAAGGACGGAGTCCCATATCCAGTGGACAGGAGGACAATGGATGAATCCATCCACATTCTGAAGAGTGGAATCGAGGAATCCAAGCTGGGCAACAAGGAGAAGATACGAGCGCTGAGAAGGATGCGTAAGGTCATTCCCAACGGTCAATCGGTCCGTTGAACGAGGTCTTCCGGTAACCCTCGTACTTCTCGTCAAGGACCGTAATGATGTCGTCAGCCTTTTTCTTCCCGACCTTGGGAACCCCCATCAGATCCTCCCTGTTCGCCATCATCACCCTCCTCACGCTCCCGAACTCTTCCAGCAGGTTCTTCGAGAGAGTCCCGCCGACGTTGGGGAAACCCTGCACCATGAACAGCTGTCTCTCTCCCATCGTGAGCATCTTTGGCTTATGTCTCAGCCCGTAGTTGGAACCTCCATTCTCCTGTCTCCGCCAGACGGCCCTGAGGATCCTCGCGGTCTCCAGCCTGCTCGGGGAGAAGAGGACACGGATGTCTTCGTCCATCAGAATCGAGAGCATGGCCCCCCAAAGGGCAGCGGGATTTCGATGCGTCGTGATATCGTTAAGATCGCCTTCGACGAGCAGGATGGGCATCTCATAGCAGCTCTTCAGGCGAATCGTCTGGTCGAAGAGACGCTTCCTCACCAGGGAACTGAAGAAATCGCCCAACGTTTTTCTCTCGATCCCGACCTTGCCCACCACGTAGTCACCGGGCGTGATCTTCTTCACCGCGAACGGAACCTTGAGGTCCTCCAGGTGCCTGGCGATGGCCTTGGGTTCATGGACATCCATCGTGAAATCAACCATGCTCAATCGAGTGCCGACTGAGTATTAGAGCCCGCATGCGGGAGGGGTCCGCGAAAAGCTGGGAAAAAGCTACATCCACGCGAGCCAAAAAGAAACAATAGAGAGGGTCATACGCAACCTGTGTAACGGCAAAGCCGAAACTACTCCACCGAATCGGTGAATAGCGGTTAT
>JAGMAI010000209.1 GCA_023130895.1 Thermoplasmata archaeon | reverse complement strand
TCGTCCACGGCCGTGATGCTCCATCTCGTCGGGACCATCTTTCTCCTTTTCCTCACACCGAAGGCGCCAACGCTGAAGGCTCTCTGTATCTTCGTCACCGGGATCCCCTGCTGATGCAGCTCTATGACGGCATCCTTGGCCAGCAGGTCGTGGTCGCTGTGGGCCCGGTCGATCCTTCTGTCGATCCTCAGGTTGTCGACGTTGAATCCCTTGAGCGGTGCCGAGGGCCCCATGGGCTGACTGGAGTCGTCGAGCACAAGTCTCCCGGAGGGCTTCTTGGTGAACTCGGCCTCCACATCCGTTGAGTACGTGGCCATGGCGAGTTCCCTCGTGAGGTCCACTATCCTGCCCGGATTCTCGAGCTCGTGAACGGACGTTCTGTGCATCCCCCTGACGAGCTGAAACCTGTAGTTGATGATGTCATCCATGCTCTTGTCCAACCACCTCTCCGGAAGGTCGAGAATCTCCGTGTCCCCGTGGACCGGAGGGACCATCGGTCCGACGTAAACTTTGGGATAGCCCAGTCGGCCCACAAAGACACTGGGAGGGGACGACCCGTCCAGGTCGAACGTGTCGAGCAAGGGCATGACCTTCGATCGGTGGTAGTACTTCACCAGAAGGGGGCATCTGCTCTTCCCGCACAGCTTCCTCGAACCCTTGCACAGTATGCAGAGCGAGCTCTTCCTGACGCTCTTCGAATCCTGGAAGACAAGATCTGAATCAGGGAGCATCTCCGACTTCCATATCCTCAGCGGCCTCATAAACATTGGCGGAGGAGGTGTGTGAAACTGCGTTCTCAGGTCAGCATGAGCGATCCGTCAAGGGCCGGGACCGCTCCTCCGCAATCTCGTTCGAGCAGTTGGGGCACTTCTCCGTGTAGTAGGTCACCTTGGTCCTGCAACGAGAGCACCTCCACATCTCATCCTGCTCCTCAAGCCACGCGCTTATGCCAACCTCGGTCATCCTCTCCAGGTTCTCGATGCACTGCGAATGGTGGGGGGCCTGGTCCTCGAACTCGATCAGAGCCACACATGGGAATTCCTCACACTCGAAGCAGAAGGACACGCTCTTCTCCTCATTGCACCGCCTGACCTCGCACTCGGGGCACCAGAACATCGTGAAGTCGCTTCTGCAACCCTCGCACTTGACCCTGTCGACCGGGCTGTTCATCTCCTTCGCGTATCCCGCCAAAGCCTCAAAATCGTCGTCCCGGAATGCCCTGAATATCTCGCAATTCCCGCAGTAAAGCCCGCAAGGGGCGGCGAGCTCGAATCCCGTCTCCTTCTTGAACACCGCCGAGTATTATTTCGCGACGAATAGATGATACTTTTGCTCGGGGTCGGACAGCTCCTGCTCAATCCGCTTGACTATCAGCTTCTCGGGACTATGGATGTTGGCAATTCTTTCGGCGACCTCCTCGAAGGTCTTGAAGAGCCCTTTCCTCCTCTCCTCGATGACAGCCCACATCGTCTTCTTCCCGAGTCCCGGCAGCAGCTCGAGCATGTGGAATCTCGTGGTTATCGCCTGAGCGTGATTGTAGAACTGGATGAACTTCTCCTCCTTCATCTTGACCACGATCTCGATGACGAAAGGCAGCTCGCTCTGCGCCGCGTTCGTGAGCTCGTCGTAGCTGACCCTCCTCTTCACGTGGAGTATCTGGTCCCTCTTGTCGATGTCCTTCCCGATGTAGACCCTGTCGCCAACGGTGAGCGGTACGTTCTCCTTGGGCGTAAGCTCGAAGAGCTTGAACTCGTCCTCGCCAAGGGCGTACGCGACGGGCTCCCTCTTGTACCGCGACCCCTCGTGCCGTCCGTGAGGAAGGTAATCTAATATGTGCGCGTGGTCCTCCAAGCCCCTCCCCCTAAAGGTAGTTCTCCACGATCTTGATTACCTTCTCGATCTCTTCCTTGCCGAGCGTGAACCGCTCCTTCGCGAACACGGCCCTGACATCATCCGGATGAGTGGGAAGCAGATCTGCGATCTTGTAGGCATGAAATTCGCTCACGTGCTCCAGCTTGGTCAGCTCCTTCACGAGCTTCTTCGCCTTTGCGGGACTCAGTCTGGCGAACGCCTCGGTGTGCTGAAGAGCCAGCAACTGTTCCGGTGCGAGCTCCCTCACCTTCGCTTCCTTTTCGAGTAGTTTCTTCACTTCCCCAAGGGACAAAAGTTTCTCGTCCACGTTCAACCGCCCCTATCTAGACTTACGTAAATGCTCAGGACGTACGATGACCTGCTTGAACTTGTTCCCAGTTTTCACTCTCACCAGGTACGCCCTTCCCCTTCTGGCCAAAATCCTTCCAGTGAGTCCATGGAATCGTGGGTGAGGCTGACCTCTCTGGATGCTCGAATCTATCACGATGTCCGCCAGGTCCCCCTCCGCGTACTCCACGAAGCGCCTCGTTATTGGAGAGAGTCCCCTCTCCCTTGCTCTCTTCTGGAGCTTCTTTCGCGTCCTTCTTCTCGGGCCTCTCGAGGTTCTTCCCATTTCACTCACTTTCGTGTATTCGAATCACGTCGAGCTCATCCACCGCGGCAGGCACTCCGAGCAGTCCGCTGAGACTCGGTGTCGTGCGACCCCTGTCCCCGCTGACGAGCTCCTTCACATAGGTTCCCGCCTCGGCGGTCAGGACGATCTCCGCGGTATTCGGACCGAGTGGTGTCACGTCCATTTCCAGGATCTTCCTCCGCCTGAGGAGGTCTGCCCTTCTGTGAAGCACTCTGGTGGGTGTTCTCTGAGCGACTTCCGTCCCCTTGAATGACCTAACTACTTCATTAAGGTTTTCTTTCTCCACAGGCTCCTGGAACGTTACCCTCAGACTGTAGGTCTTGTCGGGCCTAGCTTCCTTCATCTGCACCATCTCCCTCCGGTCGGAGGGTCTGAGCCCGTCCACGCTGACCAACCCTGACGCATTGACCTCTTCCTCGATCGCCCTGAAATCGACGGTCCTGCGCTTCGGTTCCTTCACCTCCAGGACGAAGGGCCGTCCGTCACCGAGCATCAAGGCGTCCACGTCCTCCCGCCCCATCCCGTGAAAGGAGACGCCAATTCCCCCCGTCCGTTCGATGAAGGGGGCTGCCACGATCTCTTCCACACTCGTCTCGTACATCTTGCCCGTGTTGTTGCATCTCTCGCAGCCCTTTCCGAGGCATTCCCTGCACGGCCATCTGGTCTGAGGGATGCCCCTCTTCAGTTTCTTGTATCTTCCGTGAGTGAACAGAGGATTAACCTGGAGTTGCACGAAATCGAACCTCGTGTCCAGGATGGCCATGATGTTGGGCCTCTCGAAGTCCACGTCCTTTCCCGTCGAGGCCTCCACGATCTTGCCGGTCTCCCTGTTGATCTCTGCCTTGATAGGCTCTGCGCGCTCGAGCCGGAAGTCTGACCACAGGGTCTCCTCCTTCTCGACTATGTCCTGGTCTGTGCGGGAGCCGATGAGGAACGTATCGAATTCGAATTCCGAGAGCGCGCTCTCCACGAGCCTGGCGAACTTGGGAATCTCGTCCATGAGACCGCTGCACAACGAGCAGGGACCTTCACGCTGCACGTCGAGACTTTCGCGGATGGCTTTTCCCCGCTCAGCATTCGTGAAACCCGTCCCGACACGCCCGAACAGTCTCCCCAGGCAGGAATCGCACAGGGCTTCTTCCTTCGGGTATGAGCGGAAGTCAGACGAATCCGCCGCCGTGATGAGTTCCTTCGTTATGTCGTCCATTTCCAAGCCCTCTCGAACTAACGGGTTCGATATGATTAAGTTTCCGACCTAGGCCGGCTCTCTCGGGAAAACAGCGTGTGCTCCGTTATGAACGCGTATCCCCCTCCCAACGGAATGATCGTGGTCTCAGTGCTACTTGCTTATGAATATCTCGATGCTGGATACGTTTGCCGTCCGACCATCCTCTCCTGTCAGCTGTTCAGTGGAGATCTGAATGTCCTTTATCTTCGTATCCTGCACAAACCTGTTCTTGGTGATCTCGGCAACGTCCACTGCTCTGCTGATGCTCTTTCCGCGGGCCTTGATGATGACTTCGTCAGATCCCGAGTTGAACACTGTCACCACTGCGAGTACGTAGTTCATAGTCGGCTTTTTGCCAATGTACACTGTGTTGTCATCTGCCATGTCTTACCTCCCCTGTAAGATATGAGTTGATTGCCCTCTTGCGTATTTATAGTTTGCCCACTTTGACACATTGCCAGTCAGCCA
Organism: Thermoplasmata archaeon; assembly: GCA_023130895.1. Taxonomy (GTDB): domain Archaea; phylum Thermoplasmatota; class Thermoplasmata; order RBG-16-68-12; family JAGMCJ01; genus JAGMCJ01. Next base: position 263 of record JAGMAI010000209.1, on the reverse strand, counting down.
GGCAGTCACCCGTAACATCCATCCCGCATTCCGTCCCCTTTTGAGCGAAACACGTTGGAAATCTATTTATATTTGCGGGCAAATGGTACCTATGGATGGCAAAGCAGAAGAAGGGCGAGGGATTCCATTCGGCGGCTGGGCTCATCAGGTATTTTGACCAGGAGGATGACAAGGCCCTGAAGATTAATCCATGGTTCGTCATTGGCTTGGCGATCGGCACGGCCGTCGTCGTCGAGATCGCTAGGTACTTCTACTAGCCCCTC
>JAGMAI010000208.1 GCA_023130895.1 Thermoplasmata archaeon | reverse complement strand
AGCAGGTGGAGTTCGTCCACATGCCCGTCCTTATGGACCACAAGTACTACGGACAAGAGGGAGAGAAGGACAAGCTCGAGATACCTGAAGCCGATGTCGGCCTCATATCTGGAAGTGTGAGGACCGAGGAGCACAAGGAGATTCTGCAGGAGATGCGGAACAAGTGCAAGACATTGATTGCGCTGGGCACGTGTGCAGCGTTCGGCGGTATTCCCGCACTCTCGAACATGTATCCACTGGAAGAAACCTATGATATGATCTTCAGAGAGACCAAGACCACGGAGCCGGCAGACACTCCCAATCAGGGCATTCCTCCGTTGACGGATAGAGTGTATGCGCTGAGCGAACTAGTGAAGATCGACCTCATGCTACCAGGCTGTCCGACAACACCCGAGATGGTGCAGGAGGCGCTCACGGCGCTTATCGAGGGAAAGCCCTACGCGCTGCCAGAGAAGAGCGTCTGTGATACATGCCCGCTGATTAGGGAGAAGAAGGCGGTGACAACTCTGAAGAGGCCGTTGGAGGCTGTCGAGTTCACACCCGGTCAGCCGCTGGACACCGTTCGATGCTTCATGGAGCAGGGCTATCTGTGTCAGGGACCCGCCACGAGGGCTGGCTGTGTCGGATCCTCGGACGCCCCACGATGCATAAAGGCATATACTCCCTGCAGAGGATGCTTCGGCCCCATGCGGGAGAAGGCCAATCCCATGGTTGACATGATGGGCGCACTTTCCAGCATTGGGCTGAATCCGAGACAGATCGAGGACCGCGCTGCGACCTTCAACCGCTTTGCGGGGGCGCAGGGTCGCTTGAGACCGCTGCCAAAGAGGAGGTGAGGAGATGGGAAAGACAATAACAATCCAACCTGTAACGAGAATCGAGGGACACGCGAAGATAACTGTTCAGCTGGATGACGCAGGAAACGTCGCCGACAGCCTGGTGCAGGTCGTGGAGACACGCGGTTTTGAGAAATTCTGCGTCGGACGGCCTGCCGAGGAGATGCCGAGAATCACTACTCGAATATGTGGTGTGTGTCCATGGTCACACCATCTCGCGTCGGCAAAGACGACGGATAGCATATTCGGTGTCGAGATCCCCAGCGCAGCCAAGAAGCTGCGGGACCTGTGCAACAGTACCGCATTCTGCGAGGAGCACATACTCCATTTCTATTTCCTCGCGGCTCCGGACTTCGTCATGGGACCGGATGCGGACTATTCTGTCCGGAATGTCATAGGGATCGCCAAGGCCAATCCAGAGCTTGGCAGAAAGGTCGTGAGGGTGCGACACCTCGCCGGCAAGATGCTTGAAGTTCTGGCCGGAAAGCCCATTCACCCCACAGCGGCAGTCCCTGGCGGTTTCAGCAAACCTCTGCTCGAGGGCGAGAAGGAAGACCTCAAGAAGATGGCGGAGGAGGTCCTTGACCTGGCCAAGTTCTCGATCAAGTTCGCGAAGGAAGACCTGTTCCCGAAGTACCTCGACGCCGTCCAGACCCTTGGAGTCATCAAAACGGGGTTCCTCGGAACCGTTACCGATGACGGGACGATGGACCTGTACGATGGCAAGCTCAGGATGATGCAGCCGGACGGTAGCTTCGAGGACTTTGCGTATGACCAGTACAAGGATTACATATCCGAGCACGTTGAACCCTGGACCTACATGAAGTTCCCGTACATGAAGAAGGCAGGGAAGCTCGACATGGACCTGGACAACCCCGTCGGCGTTTACAGGACGAACACGCTCGCGAGGATGAACGTGGTGGACAGGATCTCAACGCCGCTCGCACAGGCAGAGCTCGAGTACTTCCGAAAGGAGTTCGGGA
>JAGMAI010000207.1 GCA_023130895.1 Thermoplasmata archaeon | reverse complement strand
CAGCGGGAGGCTGACCTTCTCGCGCCTCGGACAATCGGACGACGTCCTGCAGGTCCCCTATCCTGTTGGACGCCGTGGACGTTCCCTCGCGATCGAGGAGGTATGCCCTTATGCCCCGCCGCTGAACGGGCGAGACATCAAGGTTCCAGGTGTCCCCGACCATGACGATGTGTTCCCTTTGCAGGCCCCTTCCGCACTTGAACTCGTATAGATACTTCGCCTTGTCGTCCCTGATCACGACATCCTCGAAGTACTTTCCTATGTTGAAATGTGCAATGAGCGGATGAAGGACGTCCTCGTGGTTCCTCGACAGGATGTAAAGCCTGTGCCCGCGGGTCTTGAGCGCCTGCAACAGGGCCGGGACTCCTGGATCCAGTTCGAAGTATTCTTTGGCCCTCTTCACATTCCTTTCCCCGTGGTTCCAGAAGTCCTCGCTCGTCTTCCCTCCGCGCAGGCGGTACAGGGTCCCTTCGGCATCGAAGAAGATGTGAAGAGGCTTCTCACTGCTCATTGCGATACGTATCACGCGTCGTGCGCATATTAGGCTTGTCCAATACCGTTTGAATGAGAATCATACTGTTTGACGGATAATATAAACATTCTTATACACAAGAAATGTTAGGTGAAACAGATGGCAACGCTCTTCGGTACCCTTGGATGGCGGCCCGCCTCTCTCATTCCATCGATCAAGTCGACCGAGGGCCTCGAGAAGGTCATCTTCTACCACAGCGACCACGAGAGGAGCAGGAAGGCCCGCGACCAGGTCGTGGAGTACTGCGAGCGGAGGAACATACCCGTGCGGGCCATTGAGCTGAGGGATGCTTTCGACCTCATCAAGATCGCGAAGAGGATAAGGGACGATGTCAGGAGGGAGAGGAGCGGGGGGAACTCGGTCGCGAAGTTCAACATCGGCGGGGGCACCAGGCTGATGAGCAGCGGCGCATTGCTCGCCTGCGTTCTCGAGGGGATCCCGACGACGTACGTCCACGACGACACGCTCGTGGAGTTCCCGCTCCCCCTCCTCCAGATCGAGTACTCGGCAGCCCTCACGCCCAAGCAGAAGGAGACGCTCCTGTCCCTCATCGCCCACGACGGCCCGGTCACGCAGACGGAGCTCTCCGAGGAGCTGGGCATCCACAAGGCGACGGTGAATCACCACATCAAGGAGCTCAGGAAGAAGGGCCTGGTGAGCGTGACGATCGACCCGAAGGATTCGAGGAAGAAGATCATTAAGGCGGCTCCGTTCGTGGAGCTGCTAGTCGAGTAGCGGTGGTCCGTTGAAAGTCCTCATATCGACCTATGGGTTCGACGAGAGGAAGGTAGTCGCGGCTATGTCGAAGCTCGCGTACGACAAGCTCGTGCTGGTCGTCGGCGATGACGTTCTGGAAACGCAGGGCTATCTCCGGCTGAAGAAGATGGAGAGCATCGGACCGAGCAAGATGGAGACCGTCACCGTGGACGTCCATGACTTCCGGGACTGCCTGGACAAGGTGGACCGGGCGATAAGGAAGTGGGATGTGGAGGAGAACAAGGTCGTCCTGAACATCAGTGGCGGGACCGTGATCCTGGCGGACGCGGCCCTCCTGGCGGGATACCACAACGGCGTCGGGATCTACCACGTTGACGAGAAGGTGACGAAGCTGCCCGTCATCAAGGGCATGAAGGTCAGCGACCGGTTCACCGAGCGGCAGACGCTTCTGATCAAGGCTCTCCAAGCGGACGACACAATCCCGAGTCTCGTGGAGAGGCTCAAGAGCACTGGAATCGACGAGCAGGCTGTCAGGCGGGAGATCCGCATGCTGTCCAACAAAGGCGTGATAGGGCAGCGGCTCGAGAAAGGCCAGATACGTCTAGGGTTCAACGAAGGGCAGGAGTGGTTCAAGCGGTTCCTCTGATAGGTTTGTCTGATGTGTAGATTCTTTACTTTGAGTAAAGTTTTTTTACCTGCAATCCGATATCAGTAGCATGAGGAAGAAGGCGACGACCGCCACGATCAGCTCCAAGGGCCAGATAACCCTCCCAAAGGCCCTCCGGGAGAAGTACCACCTGACCGAGGGGGAGAAGGCAATCATTCTTCCCGCCCGCGAGGGGATCCTGATCAAGCACAGGGAACTCTCATTGAGAGGGATGTTGGCTGGCAAGGTCAAGACGGACCACTTCGAAAAGGACCTCAAGAACCTGAGGAAGGAGTGGACCCTTTGAAGGAGTACGTCCTGGACACGATGGCCCTCGTGAGGTTGCTCGAGGACTCACTTCCGAAGAAGGCGAACGCGGTCATCAAGGGAGCCGAGAAGGGCGACAATCTTCTTCTGGTGCCCGAGATCGTCTTGGGCGAGTTTCTCTACATAGCCCTCAAGGGCAGGTTGGAGACGGAGGACCCTGTAGCGACCACCGAGGAGGTGCTCATGCACCTGAGGTCCTCGAGATACGTCTCCCCAGTCCAAATGGACTTCTCGTGCTGGGAGGCCTTTCTGGAGGTCGGACTGGCTGAGCTGCATGACAGGATGATATGCTCCGTCGCCTCTGCCAGGAACGCCCCTCTCGTGACGGATGACAAGGAGATCACTGCCTGGGGCGGAGTCGAGATCATCTGGAACTGATTCGTGCGGCGGGACCCGTTGCGGGGAGCTCATGTCGTAGGAGCGAACCACAGGTTTATTAGGCAGCGATGATTCGGACTGCAATACGCGCAGGAATCAGGAGCTTCTAAGAACCTTTTTCTTGTCGAGAAAAACAGGAGAGTGAACAATGGATAGAGAAACGCATAAGGCAACCTGTTCTGACTGCGGCCAGGAGTGCGAAGTCCCCTTCAAACCCGACCCAGACAGACCGGTATACTGCCGAGATTGCTGGTCGAAGAGAAGACCGCAGAGAAGTGGAAGGTTCTAGAAGTCGATACTGACACACAAACGAGATCGCGCGGAGATTGATCGTTTCAGTTGCTTGATGGTTCAGTTGTAACGCTGGCCCGGACACCAGTGCCCGGCCTGGAGTTCTTCTCCCGTATCCTGTCGGATTCAGCAGGCTAAGGCCTCTACCTGGGCTCAGCAGGCCGAGATCATATCGTCCTCGTAGTCCTCGATCTCTTCGACCTCGATGGCGTCATCGGGGACGAATCGCTCGAACAGGTAGGTCCATTCCTGAGCGGACACGAGCCTCTTGGTCTTGGATATCCTTGTCGTCCTGACGCCAGTGACGCCTTCAAGAGGTCTCACATAGCGCTCGACGAATCTCCTCATCGTGGTCTCCCCCCTGCAGGAATAGGACACGAAGATGTCGCCTCCCTCCCCTCTGAGAGTGT
>JAGMAI010000206.1 GCA_023130895.1 Thermoplasmata archaeon | reverse complement strand
ACAGCGACATCAGGATGGCGTTATCCGTGTTCGCGATGCCCGTCTGTCCCAGGACGCCTATGACCTCACAGGTTCCTCCCCTGATGGTCAGCGCGTCGCCTGCATCGACTTCGTAGAAATCGGCCGCCGAGCTGCCGACAATGACAGCATTCTCGCTCTCCCCCTCCAGCGTGCCGCTCCCACCGGAGATACTCGCGTCTGCTGTGTATGCCTTCTCTTTGCCAGGGCTCAGACCAACACCGAAGACTCTTGCGACGTCTCTGGGATTCTCCGATGGTTCTATCACCACGAACAGGACGTTCGTGCTCTCCTCCAGATCGATGTCATCGCGAGAGAGAATCTCATTGCCGATGCTCTCGTTCAGACTGCTCCCGAAAGGAGGATACGGCGTCCCCTTCTGTTGGAAATACATCTTGTTGCTCAGGCGGGCCACGTCCCCAGCAATATCCACTTCCAGCTTGTTTGACAGACCCTCGATCGTGCCGATTAAGAAGACACAGATCATCACTCCGATTATGCACAAGGCGGATCTCGTCTTCTTTGCCGAGATGTTTCTAAATGCGATATCCAACATCCCCTCAACTCCGGTGTCCTCGCATTCTCGCTTTGGACGAAATAACTCTCAGGATGAAGTTGATTCTCTTCACCAGTTCTACCCCTTCGATTGTGCAGCGCAAGTTGAATGGCCTCACGTACCAACACACAGAAAGAAATCTACTTTCCAGTTCTCACCTTGCTGATCCTCTCTTCCACCGCTTCTAGTGGTCCTGGATGACGCATTCGGGATTTGAACCTTTCGAACAACGCCATGTCAGCGGAAGGAAGAAGATGGCCTTGCCATATTGAAAACGATGCCCTCCTCCCGTCATATCTGAGGCCTTCAGTTGTCTACTGAAGATGCCTTCCCTTTCTTGTTGGCAAGAGCATATTCACTCGTCCGCAGTATTCCTCGTACGCTCTGCCAAATCTCTTCTTCATGTCTTTCTCTTCACGTTTCGCGAGGCGAAAATACATGAATGCGAGTATGGGGAACATGACGGCTGTCACTATGGTTGGCCACCAGATGAAAAGGCCCAGTGTGACCATCAGGATTCCAAGATATTGTGGATGACGCACGTGTGCGTATATGCCATCGGTGACCAGTTGTCCCCTGCTTCTGTGGACGTATTTCCAGCCCAACATAACTAAGAGTATTCCTCCGACAATCAACAGCAAAACCACACCGAGCAGCACAAGGCGGAGCGGATGCGGTACACCAAGAAGAGTGATTTCACTCCCGCTCGAGAGATTGGAACCGAGGACTGCCGAAATGACGTAGACGGTCAATGGTACTCCGAACATCTCGAAGAAGAGTGAGATGAGAAAACCCTCCAGCAATCCAGCTGAGTACCAATCTCCCTTCTTTCTTGGACTGAGAAATCCAACCGTGAAGATGGAGAATATGAGGATCCAAATCAGGAGGGCTGGCAGGTTCAAATCCATCACGTGTCCATGCTCAACTTAATGGCTGGAATCTACTTTATCTATTCGCTGGTCAGCGAAATGTCGGCCCCCATAGGGGAGTACGACACTCCGACTGTATCTGGGAATGAATCCACATTCGCGAACCACTCTCGGCGAAAAGATGTAATAGGTCGAAATCGGTTTCATCTTCGAGTGTTTGCCGTTGTCAGGGAATGGAATCAGTGACGAGAGGATCGACAACAAGCCCGAAGAACCGCCCAGAAAACCGAGGGAGAAGCTTGGCAAATCGCGTGGCAGAACATGGCTAGTCCTCTTGGTCATTCTCATAGTCGTTGTGGTCGTTTTCTCGTATATAGTATTCATTCCCTCTCTCTCCGAACCGCCTGGTCCCCCCACCGTTGACATGGGCTGGGACATCTTCGGAGAAAGCATCGAGATATGGCAACCAAGTAGGGAAGAGCCTCTCAATGCGTACAAGGTAATGGTTCTTGGGGATGATATACCATGGACCGACTTCCCCAAAGTCGTGAGACAGGGAACGATTGGTAGGGGACCCAGTGGCGAGTACCTGAACTTCACCGACCTGACGTCCGACGGTAATCTCACTGGCGGGGACTTCTTCATTTTTGAGAAACTCCAATCGGGTGCCCATTACGAGCTCAAACTGATCTGGGCAGAAAGTGATGTCGAGCTGGCGAGCGAGACAATCAACGTACCATAAGCTCACTCAATCTTGATTGCCAATCCAAGGTCCGAAAATGGCGTAGAGCATATTGAAGTCTGACATTCATAGTCTGAAGCCCAGTGAATGCTCCACTCCATGAATGGTTTGGAGCAATAGGTTAGTTGGTGCAGCTGGTCAACTGCCTCTCCATTTCTTCAGCCTCGCGAGTAATCTACAAATAGGGCTACGGACTAACTTGAAGGCCATGCACGAATTGTCATGGTTGGAGGACCGACTCGGCTACCATTTCGAGGAGCCCGAATTGCTGCGGTGTGCGTTGATTCATCCTTCCGCCGGAGACGTCAAAGGCGTTACTTCGGAGGATGTTGCATACTCTCTGCGACTTTCGTGGCTAGGGGATTCTGTCTTGCACATGGTCGTTTCGGACAAACTCCACTCCTTGTTTCCAACGGCCGCCAAAGACGAGCTTCATCGATGGCGCGTCGGCCTCACGACTAACAAGATACTCGGTCGTGTGGCCACCGGGCTCGGCCTAGAGGAGGGAATGGTGATCGGGAGGAGTGTCAAGCAGAACCTGCAAGCGAAGGACAAGCACGTCATGCTCGCCGGAGCGCTTGAGGCCATATTCGGTGCAATCTTCGTGGATAGCGGTTTTCGGAAAGCGCGAGCGGCAATCCGACGAGTGCTGACGAAGGACTTCGAGAAGCTCCTTGAACACGTCGAAGAGGCGGATGCCTGACCCTTCCGGGAGTTCCTACGTTCAAATCGCCTGCCAATCCCCATGTGCATCTGATGCTCAACTGGGCTGAAGAGAGTGGAAGGAATGACAGACTTCAATGAGGAGTACGACCTTTCCTCAGCGGTCACCCTTAATCCTTCGACTCAATCGAATCCACTATCGGGGATTTGTCACCAGCACAGCATTCATATACTCCAGACGAGAATGGCAACGGGGAGTTTTCCCAGAGGGGGAGAATATGAAGATGAAGAACTCGTTCGGAACCAAGTTCAGTGGGACCATAGACAAGATGACAGCTGTCAACAGGAACGGCGTCAACTTCCTCAGGACGCATGTCATACCGCGCAATCCGAGATCGCCTGTGCAGCAGAGGAACAGGAATCACTTCGCGGAGGGCGTCGAGACATGGCGCTCCTTATATGAATCGCAGAGGCGCTTCTACAACGGGATCGCGAAGAGAACGTCGGGATACAACCTCTTTCTCAGCAAGTGGATGGAATCGCACACCAGGGGAGAAAAGCCCACAGTCCCGTTCGTCCTGGCGGGAACCCCGCTCGAGGGCGACGAGGGCTGGTTCATTCTACGCCAGGGCAAGACGTCACTGTTTGAGTGTCCGCTCACCGATGCATTCGAAATCGCTCTGACAATCGAGGACGCTCCCTACGACTTCGTACTCAGGCTGGGCGGTGTCGAGGATGTTATCACTATTGAGAACATCTCTGCCCTTGGGCTGCCAGTAACCTTGGAGGGGCTCGGGCTCAAGGTGCAACTAAATCTCTCCAACGGTGCTTCTAGATAGATACCTTCCTGCCCCGCAACAGCTCCTATTCAACCAAGGCATAGCTCCGTCATAGCTCCGTTCTAGGTCCGTTATAGCTCCGTTCCAACCAAGGCCTAACTCCGTTTCAACGATAACCCTACTATTATCCTGCTTCTATCCATCCCTAGGCAAGCCTCAGGATTGAGAAAGGCTTGGGCAGACTCTACCGCCAGCTACGGCGCGAAGTGCTCGATGTCCAGGATCGATCCGACGCGATCGGGTTTGAGAACGGCCCTCACCTTCATCCCGTTCTTCACCTCGCCCGCCTTGATGTAGTGCACAAGGCCGCCCTGCGTGCCGTCGATTCGAACAAAGCCAATCACGAACGGCTCGGCGAGCTTCTTATCATCAATGTCCACGTGGACCTCCGTGTGAGCAACGACCTCGCCCTCGAGGGGTACTTCCTTCCACTCGTCCAGCTCGGCGAAGCACTTCTCGCAGTACATCCGCGGCGGCACGTACGTGATGTCGCACTTCGGGCAGCGCGTCCCCATGAGCTTGCCGTTGTCCTTGAGCTCGCGGAAGAAGCGCTCACCCGCTATCCCGGCGGTGTAGATGTACTGCGCCTCCATGTCCCCGTGCCAGTGCGTGAAGCTCATTCCTCTCCCTCCTTGAGCGGGCGGAAGTACTTGATGTCCGTGATCGCCCCCTCACGCTCCTCGGGCGACTTCCAGACCGCCTTCACGGGCATGCCGATGCTTATCTCCTCCTTCGTCGTCTCGTCGAAGTAGTGCATTATGCCCATCTTCTCGGACGCGCCGTCTATCGAGACCACGCCCACGAAAATCGGGTCCGTGATCCTCCTCGCGTCCTTGTCCAGGTACGAGATGGAGTACGTCTCTATCTTGCCCGTGTCCTTGATGTACACCCACTCGGTCGTCGGCTTGAAGCACTCCTCGCAGAACATCCTCGGCGGGAAGAGTATCCTCTCGCAGGAGTCGCACTTGCGCGCGATGAGCTTCCCGTTCTTCATCTCCTCGAGGAATCTGGATATCGCTTCACCGGTCGCCCAGGCGTACTTGACCCTGGGGTCCCACTTGTTCACTATCACGTCGCC
>JAGMAI010000205.1 GCA_023130895.1 Thermoplasmata archaeon | reverse complement strand
GTGAAGATGGGGCAGGAAATCGCCAAGAGGTTCTCAAAGGGCGGGGCGATTCTTGAATTCGAGAAGGTCATGGACCCGTTCTTCTCTCACGGGAGGAAGAAGAGGTACGTCGGCAAGGTCCTGTGGCCAGAGGAGGACCTTCTCGTTCGCGGTTACGAGCTCAGGAGGACGGATGCCTTCGATCTTCAGAGCGAGGGACAGGCTATGCTCTTCGAGCGGATGATGGAGGATGACATAGACGGCGCGGTCCGCATCGCAAGGGACCTCGTTGCCGACACCAGGGAGGGGAAAGTGTCCCATGAGAAACTGGTCATATCGAGATCCGTGAAGGCCGAGAAGGACTACGTCACTCCAGATGCGCTTCCGAACGTCCAAGCGGCGCGCAAGTTGAAGAAGTGGGGCTACGAGGTCGTTCCCGGAATGAAGGTTTCCTGGATAGTCACAGACGCGAAGAAATCGCCGCAGCGGATCCACCCGTACGTCAGCGGCAGGGAGTTCGATGGGTCGCCTGATTGGAACTACTATGCTCGCAGGCTGGCGCACACGCTCGCCTACGTCACGGAAGTCTTCGGATGGGACGATAAGAGCCTTTTGGCGGGAAGCCAGCAGGTCACGCTGTTCCGCGACGAATTCGACTCGAAGAGGAGGGACGAGACAAGGGTGAAGAAGACAGAGAAGAAGCTCACCCTGAAGGACTTCATGTGAGCCGGCTCGGCAAAGCCATTTATACGAGGTGAATCCTTACAACGCCCAAGTCGCGAGAGGAGATCTCGCCGGAGATGTGCCGAAAGGTGAATCCACAAACGCCCAGGAGGGCAGTGAATGAACGAGGAAACCGAAGAAGGGGAAGCGGAAGAATCCGCTGAGACCCGGAGCATGTATCATTTTGTAAGAGATGCTTGGAAGGACCCTGACGCTAGCTACGTCAAGGAATTGCAGTGGCGCAGGATGATCGAGTGGAGGAAAGGTCCCTCCTTCCAGAGGGTCGAAAGGCCCACGAGGATTGACCGTGCCCGGGCCCTCGGGTACAAGGCGAAGCAGGGCTACGTCATCGTGCGGGCGAGAGTTAGGAGAGGAGGCTTGCGAAAGCACACCATCAAGGGCGGTCGAAGGCCCAAGAGGAAAGGCTTGAAGAAAATCACGATGGCAAAGAGCATCCAGAGGATAGCCGAGGAAAGGACCGCCAAGAGGCACCCGAACCTGGAGGTTCTAAACTCCTACTGGGTGGGTGAGGACGGGATGAGCAAGTACTATGAAGTCATTCTGGTCGACCCGCATCATCCCGTGATAAAAAGCGACCCGAAGATTTCGTGGATAGGAAATCCTCCTCACAAGCGCAGGGTCTACCGGGGTCTGACATCGGCCGGAAAGAAGGGTCGCGGGCTGAGGAAGAAGGGCAAGGGTGCGGAGAAGATCCGCCCGTCCTTGGGAGCTCACGACAACAAGGGGAAGTAGGCTAGCTTCCAATCCTCCGCAGAAGGTCATCCAACTCCTTTTCTGTCAACCCGACCGTCGGGTAGAAGACAGGGATGTTCTTGGACTGCACGGAGCGTCCCCTCTCCCGCCAGACCGTCACGAAACCCTGGGAGCCGGTCTCCTTCACTATGGAATCCAGTTCGGACTCGTCATTGAGGCGGTGGGTCATCAAATGGATATCCCACTTCTTGAGCGGTTCAACATTATCCTGCTGATCGGAGTGGACGATGTGAACCTTGCACCCTCTCTTCATCATGAGCCATGCTCCGGCCACGCCCTCGTCGGAGAACACGGCTGCGAGAACGGTGCCCTGGGTGCCCATGGGCATCCCGCCGGGTCCCGGCGTCCTCCCGCCAAAAACGTAGGCCTCCTTTCCTCTGACCTCGATGAAGACTTCAACATCCGGATTGCTCAAGTCCACCGCCAGATCCTCGAACGCCGATTGCATTGCACCGCCCACATAGCCCGCCAATTCTGGACTCGTGTACTTATGGTTCCCAGATCTCCTGGCCCTCACCGCGAAACTGGTTCCCCGCTTGAGTTTGGTGCCGAACTGTTCAGCGGCGAGTTGCGCCACGTCCTTCATGTCGGAGCTCGTCGTCTCCACGGCGCTGAAGGAAGTGATCCCGAATATCCTGCTCAGTATCTCCGAGGCTCGCAGGATCTCGTCCGTGTCCAGAAAGATCCTTCCGCGCTCCGACCTCATCATGCACTGGATGCGCTCGTGAAGGAAGTAGTCCTGGATGTTGGCGACCAGCTTGTCCTGGAACTTCTTCCTAACCCAATCGCTTTTCAGGGCTATCTCGCCATACCTGATCAGGAATCTGGTCATTCATCCTCCTCATGCGCGCCACCGCTAATATCTTTCTCGGTAGTTTAATAGGCGTCACACACATTCTCGCCCGATGGACTTCTGGACCATCGCTCTCCTGATAGTCATGGTCTTTGGCGTCGCCTTCGTCTACTCGAACCTCGGCCTGGGCGGCGGGCTCCTCTACGTCCCCATCCTTCTCTCCTTCACGCCATACGTGAAGGAGGTCGTCGTCCCGATATCTCTGACGTTCACGGTCGCCACAGCGCTCTCCGCCACACTGAACCATCGGAGAAAGGGGCTGGTCGATTTCAACCTCGCCCTCATGCTTCTCACCGGAGCCCTGATTGGCGCGGTCCTTGGCGTCCTCTTCAATCTCAAGGTGCGCGAGGAGGTTTTCTACTCCGTCTTCATCGCGGTCATTCTGATCATGTCCTCGAAAATGCTCTGGGACTGGATTCGGGAGGCCAGGGACGAGGATGCCGACGACGACTCGAAACTCACCCGACCGCGAAAGATTGCCAGCTCGACCGGAACGCTCGCGTCAGGGTTCACATCGGGCAGTCTCGGGATCGGCGGGGGATTGATCAACGTCCCGCTGATGGAGTATGTCCTCGGGCGGGGGGCGAGAAGAGCAATCGGAACATCGAGCCTCATGATCATATTCACAGGCGCTTTTGGGTTCATGACCTATCTCTTCCTTGGAACCCCGGAGCCGATAGACTTCAATCTCATATTCCTACTCTGGCCCCTCGTCTTCGTCGGTGCCTTCGTGGGGTCAAGGTGGGGGCTGGAGAAGCTCAAGAGCAGGATGGTCGCTCTCATTTTCATCATCGTCATATTCCTCGCGGCCGCCAAGATGAGCATCGATCTCTACTCTATTCTGACCTGATCCGAGCAGGATGAAAGCTTCTTTTCACGGAGTAGCGTCAGTCCAGGTCGGTCGCCACGCCCGTCGTGAAGTACCTGATGTAGTTCAGCCCCCTCTTGGCCGTCAGGGAGTTCGGCTTCAGCTCCAGGGCCTTCTCCAGCAGGGGTCGTGCCTCATCGTATCTCTCGAGACTGAGCAAGGCTGTTCCCTTCTTTGCCCATGCATCCGCGTCCTCTGGGTCTAGCTCGGTCGTCCTGTGATATGACTCGATAGCCTCGTCTGTCTTGTCGAGGTTCATGTAGGCGACCGCCTGCCTGAACCAGGCCTTCTTGTCCTCGGGACTGGACTCGAGCGTCCTCTGGGCCTTCTCCAGCTCTCCATGTGCCTTGTCCACAGCCTTGGATGCCTTCTCGGCATCCGGTCCCGCCAGGGGGTGGTCCGGAGCGAGCTCCAGTGCCTTCGTGTAGTGTTCGAGAGCCTTCTTGTTGTTACCGTAGAACCTGGACATCCGTCCAAGGAA
>JAGMAI010000204.1 GCA_023130895.1 Thermoplasmata archaeon | reverse complement strand
CGTGGGCCTCGACATGCTGGCGATGATGAAGAAGGCGTTTCCAAAGACAAAAATAGGCGGGCTACCCTCTGGAGTACGATAGCATGGTGGACATCGGCGAGATAGAGCTCGATATCTATGCATGTCTGCAATGCGGCTACTGCAAGGGGACGTGTCCAGCGTACGATATGTTCGGATGGGAGTCGGACAGCCCGAGGGGAAAGATGTTCTACCTGAAGCAGCTTCAGGAGCGAAGCATACTCGACAAGAAGCCCAAGGAGATGGACCCGCAGTTCTTCGAGGCGCTCTTCCACTGCACGTCCTGCGGTGCTTGCGACGAGGTCTGCCATGTCGACATCAAGCTCTCCGACGTATGGGAGCAGGTGAAGGAGGAGTTCGTGCGCGAAGGCTTCGAATCGCTTCCGGGTCACCAGGAGCTCGCCAAGAGGATATACGATCCCGACAAGAGGAACCCGTTTCTCGATCCCAACGACCTGGAGAAGGACAAGCTCAAGAACAGGGCCGCCTGGGTGCCGGAGGATCTGAAGACCAGCGACAATCCGGAGGTCCTGTATTTCGTGGGTTGCACGGAGGCTCACAGGATGCAGTTCCTTGCCGTTGCGACGGCGAGGCTCATCGAGGCCACCGGGGTCAGGTTCGACATCCTGGGAAGCGATGAATGGTGTTGCGGCTCCCCCTTGCTGCGAACAGGACTGGGGGACAAGATAAAGACTGACTACATCGAGCACAATGTCCGAGAGGTGGAGCGAAGAGGCGCGACCACGCTCGTCACGGCCTGCGCGGGCTGCTTCAAGACGATCAAGGAGAACTACCCTCTTTACTACGGCAAGCTGAACTTCGACGTGAAGAACATTACTGAGTTCCTTGAGGATGCGATCAAGGCGAAGAAACTCGAGTTCACGAAGGAGTTCCCCAAGAAGGTTGCCTACCACGACCCATGCCATCTCGGCAGGCACGCGAGAGTCTTCGACGCACCGAGGGAGGTCCTCAGGGCGATACCGGGACTCGAGCTGCTGGAGATGAGGAGGAACAGGGAGAACGCGAGGTGTTGTGGAGCGGGCGGCGGGTTCAAGATCGCGTTTAACGAGTACGCGGAGGAGATCGCTGCCGACAGGGTCCGAGAGGCGGCGGAGACGGGAGCCGAGCTGATTGGCACCCCCTGTCCTTTCTGCGTCGTCAACCTGAATGCGGGTGCAAGGAGGGCCGGATTGGATATCAAAACGATGGATGTCGTCGAGATAGCTCATCAGTGCCTGTAGCACGCGCACCCTCCAATATCGTTTTATATCCTTCTTGTTTGAACCATTTGGGAGCAGAATGAGAATCGCGATGCTCACTTACAGCACGAGGCCCCGAGGAGGAGTAGTGCACGCTCTGTCGCTGTCGGAGGCGCTCCTCGAACTCGGTGCGGACGTTCATCTCTTCTCTCTGAGAAAGTGGCGGGAGAATTCATACCCGCAGGGGTTCTTCAGGGAGGTGTCCGTTCCCTTCGAGATATTCCCCTACCGCGCGCGCGGGCACATCAACGAGGATGTCAGGAGGATGATCTCCACGTACGACGAGAACCTCCCGCTGGACTTCGACATCTATCACACCCAGGACTGCATAGGCGGGAACGCGCTCAGCCGTCTGAAGCAGAAGGTCAGCTCGCCAACGGTCAGGACGGTGCACCACGTTGACGAGTTCCGAGGATCCACGCTCAGGAAGCTCCAGGAGAAATCCATATGCCTCTGCGACATGAAGGTCACCGTCTCAGAGTACTGGCGGCGGAGACTGAAGGAAGAATACGGCGTGGATTCTCAGGTCATCCACAATGGCGTGGACATGGAGAGGTTCAACCCTCTGATGAGCATCCAAGACCTGAGCGGGAGGGAGCGGACATCCTCTTCGTCGGCGGGCTCGAAGCGAGAAAGGGCCTGGAGCATCTCTTCCTCGCGGTGGAGAAGCTGATGTCCCAGCATCCGAACACGAGGCTCACCGTTCTCGGAAGAAGGGGGCTGACCTCCGGAAAGAGCTACGACGAGAAGAGGCTCTTCTCCATCCTCGCGAAAAGACTTGGAATCGGAAGAAAGGTTCGCTTTCTTGAGCAGGTGACCGATGAGCAGCTCCCAAGCCTCTACGCGCTTTGCGACATCTTCGTTCTCCCCTCTCGAATGGAGGGATGGGGTCTCGCGATAATGGAGGCGATGGCCATGATGAAGCCCGTTGTTGCAACGAGGGTTGGCGGCATTCCTGAGCTCGTGCAACATGGAAGGACGGGCTACCTCGTTGACGCTGGGGACGTCCTGGGACTCTCGGAAGCTATTGCAAGGTTGGTTGAGGATCCTACGCTGAGGGAGAAGATGGGATGCGAGGGAAGAGAATCCATGAACAAATACACATGGGAGAGGGCCGCGAGGAAGACATTGGAGCTGTATGAGAAGGCATTGGTGGGATTGACATGAAGACGTTTGAATCGTACGTGCGTTGGACCGGCGGTAACGAAGGAGAGCTCACCT
>JAGMAI010000203.1 GCA_023130895.1 Thermoplasmata archaeon | reverse complement strand
T
Organism: Thermoplasmata archaeon; assembly: GCA_023130895.1. GTDB lineage: Archaea > Thermoplasmatota > Thermoplasmata > RBG-16-68-12 > JAGMCJ01 > JAGMCJ01. The sequence continues at coordinate 6,192 of JAGMAI010000203.1, read as the reverse complement.
ATGGCCATTCTCATCCGTGGCGATTGTCAGGCGCGCGTCCGCGACCCTGTCCTCGTCGAGGGACGCGTCGAAGACTATTACGTCCCGGATCTTGGTGGCGGTGATCGATATCGGATAGTGCTCGACCTCGAGCGGGTAGTCCTCCCCGTTGATCTTGGACGCTGGAACGACAGCGTTCGTGAGCGCCGCCAGAGCTCCGAATGAGCTGGCATCGAATAGGTTGCCGCCGTAGTCGAGTACGTGGACGTCGATGAATACTATCCAGACCTTCTCACCCTCGATTATGCACAGCTTGCCTAGATCGATCGCCTTGGACTCCCGTATCCCTCGGTCGACGACCCGAGCGAGCTCGATCGCCTTCTCTCTCGGGGGGCCCGCCTCGAACGTGGGACTCGCCATCGGTATGAGCTCCATAGTTGTCACGATGGAGCCATTCTTGGGCCTGTCAGGGTAGGGCTCACCAAGGATCATCTTCACGCCCACGAGCACTTCTGTCTTGCCCAGATTGACGCGGGCAGAGCCTTCCGCGTTCCCAGCGTAGCCCTTCCGAACCTTGATCTCTCTGTACTCCTCGGGTGCCCTTCCGTCGACTCTCTTGCCGCTGGCGGCCATCTTGTAGATGTGATCCCTGAGGAGCTCCGAGATTGCGTCTTTCATCATGGTCACACCCCCTCCGAGATCGCCTTGACGGCCTCGCGCGTGTCGGTCGTGACGGAGTACCTTCTCCTTAGGGCGTCCCTCTGCATTTCATTGATCCTGTGGCATGCGTCGACGGCCATCTTCAGACCGCTGTCGAACTCCTCCTTCGTGATGTGCCCGTCCATCTGCATCAGGACGACCTCGTTCGTTCGTGGGACGATCGCGATCGGCACGTCCGCCTCGCCTTCATTGTCCTCTTCCTTGTTCAGGTCCAGGATCACCTGTCCATCCGCCTTGCCGAATGCGCAAGACGAGATGATGTCCCTCATGGGTATCCCAGCGTCGGCCAGGGCCACCGCGGCAACGGTGAGCGCCGTGCATCGAGTGCCGGCGTTCGCCTGCAGGACCTCCATGAAGACATCGACGGTCGCCCGAGGGAACTGCTCTCTGAGAACCACATGAGAAAAGGCCTCGGAGATCACCTTCGAGATTTCGACCGATCTTCGGTCCGGTCCGGGCCTCTTCCTGTCGGAGACAGAGAACGGGGCCATGTTGTACCTGCACTGGACAAGCGCCCTTGCGGGGTCCTGTCGGTGCCTGGGATGGGCCTCTCTCGGCCCGTAAACAGCAGCAAGAACCTTGTTCTCTCCCCACTCGATATACGCACTCCCATCAGCGCGGTTGAGGACTCCAGCCTCCAGCTTGATGGGCCTAAGCTCGTCGACTCTTCTTCCGTCGACCCTAATACCCTTGTCATTCACCATTTTACCTTCTTCCATTATAATCCTCCTTACATTGCACCTAGGCCTTCTTGGCGGTTCCTTCACGGAGCAAAACCTCAATCGACTCCGTGAGGCCAAGTACCTGTGCGTCTTCTTCTATTCTCCTAATCGCCTTCACGGCGAGATACGTTCCATCCATAGATCCATCCAACCAGATTCTTCCATTCTGACCAACAAACATTCTACACTCCGTATACTTCTTGATCAAGCCGATCATGCTTCCTTTTCTTCCTATGATCCTCGGGACCTTGGAGTGTGAGACGTCGATTATCAGCCCGCCCCTGAGCCTTCTTAGGTCCCGTTCCTTCATCGTCACCTGGACCCGTTTCGCCTCGTCGACGGAGAGGACTTTGAGTAGAACGACGTCCTCGACATTGAGGAAGCGGGAAGTGTCCCCGAAATCTACTTTCCACGGCACTTCCGAGGCGTGAAGCGGGGCGGGGTAAGGGGCGTTTATGTCCACCAGCCAGTAAGAAGCCGCAATGTCGGTGATCTTACCGATGACTGTATCGCCTGTTCGCGGCATGTACCTCCCGCTCAGTGGGATTATGTTGACGTGGTCCCCTCTCACCTTCTTTATTCCGAGCTGGAAAGCGTACGTCTTCCCTCCCACGCTGAACGTGCCCGGGCCGGGCTTGAGCCCAGTCCCCAAGAAATCTCCTGGTACAACTACCTCCCGTTTCGGAGGCTCATGTCCTCTCAAATTATCAGGTCCTTCTCCTTACTTAGCCTGAGGGATTTGAAATATTCAATCCCAGGAATCTTTCAACAAGTTTCCTCAGGGCTTCCTGAATCAAATCCTTTGTCGCTAGTTCGCCCTCACCATCAACAACTCGGTTATAAAGCTTTTGCGTTCCAGCTAGCCATCCTTGAGTACCTTCACTTCGACGTTCCCACGAGTGCGCTGGTTCACCCGCTCAAGGAATTCCGTCTGCATGCCCGCGGGCATCTCGACAACGCCGATCCAAGACCCGTCCTTCTGATACTCCTCCTGAATGATGTCGCCGAAGGCCTTGATGTCGCCGTAGCACCGGGGACAGTCCTCGGCAAGAAGCTTCACCGCGACCTTGACCTTCTCGATGCTGATCGGGATTATGGGCCGGAGAGCGTCGAGGATGCTCTTCAGCTGACCATCGACGCTCTTGAACGGGTCGATGTGCACACCTGCCTCTGACATGGCGTTCTCGATCCTCTGGGGCGGATGGGGCGTTCGAGTCTGGGGATTGATGGCGTTGCGCGAGATGTGGTTGACAATCGCCTTCCTCTTCTCCTCGGTCATGGCCCTCCGCTGGTCCGTCGTGACCTGGATATCGCCCTTTCGCACAATCGTGCCTGCGACCTCCTCGGGGTCCTCGGTCCCGAAGATCTCCAACATCTTCTCCTCGGAGGCCCTCGCTCCCTTCTTCACATCCCGGAAGATCTTGTCTATGGCGATGTATTCGGAAACGCTCGCCTCGGGGTTGCCCCTGATCTCGTCCACGCAGTCTGGGTCGATGAGGATCTCGAACGTCTCCCCGCCCTTCTCCAATCGGGCGATTACCATTTCTTTGAGGATATCAGTGGTATGCTCCTTCTGGAAATCCCTCTTTCCCATCACTCCACTCCTAGGAGGCCTTTGGCATCTTCTCGAGGTAGGCGCCGACCTCGTCATCTGTGAGTCTCTTGAACTTCTCGCCTTTCACGACTATGCCTATCTCAACGGCCTGCTCGTTGAGCTTATCTTCGGTTGACTTCGAGAGCCCTTCCAATCCGAGAATGATGGCCGATTCCATGGACATGTCCTCTTCGAACTTCTCCTCGAAGAGCTCCATGACGGTGTTACGGCCAGAGCCTATGCTACCCGCCTTATAGGAGACAAGTGCGCCGCTGGGGTCCGTCTCGAAGAGATGATTCCCCTGAGTGTCCACTCCCGCCACGAGAAGCGCCGTACCGAACGGCCTGACGCCTCCGTACTGAGTGTAGTTCTGCTTGTAGTCGCATATCTTCTTGACAAGAAGGTCGACCGAGATCCTCTCGTCATAGGTCACCTTGTTTATCTGGGCCACGATCCTCGCAAAGTCGACTAGAGCCCTCGCATCGGCGACGAGGCCCGAGGTGGCACAGCCCACGTGCTCGTCTATCTGGAAGATCTTCTCAACGGATGAGGGCTCCATCAGCTTGCTCGCGATCTTCTTGTCTGCCATCAGCACGATTCCGTCCTTGAACTTGAGTCCCGCGGTCGTCGTTCCGCGAGTGACCGCTACCCTTGCGTACTCTACTTGAAACAGTCTCCCATCGGGAGAGAAGACCGTGATCGCCCTATCATAAGCCATCTGTCCTGGTTGCATCAATTCACCTTTTTACGGTTAACGCTAGCTTGTGTTATAAACTTTGTGAGATTGTTCTCACCCGCTGGCCAGGCCCTTCGCGATCTCTCTTGCCTTGCGCAGAGTCCCCGATGTCTTGACCGTCTCGACGCGCACCTTCGTCCCCATCACGTTCGTCATCGAGTTGAGGATGTCGACCGCCTCGTCCCTTCCCGTGTGAGCGCATCTCAGTATGCCCGCTCCATCGTCAAAGTCGATGAGCTTGGGTCGGACCGTTCGAAGCGTTCCCTTCTCTCTCAATAGCAAGATGGCTGCCCGCTCAAAGTCGCCGTGAGATAGCTCACTCTCTGTGTGAACACTGAAAACGATGTACCTCTTCCTTCCGACCTTATCCCGGACGACCATGTGCGATCGCTGTCAAAGACCCTCTACTGGACCACGTCTATGTCGTGCTCCTCGACGGCCTGGGGACCTTCCCTGCTCAGTATCTGTTCGGACTTCACGCCCGTGATGACTATCAGCACTCTGACCGTCTTCTGCAGCGACGGATCGACGGAGCATCCCCAGATTATCTGGGCATTCGGGTTGACCTTTTCACCGATTATTCTCGCGGCACTCTCGGCCTCGGACACGGTCATGTCTGGGCTACCGATGATCCGCACAAGGGCGCCCCTCGCATGCGAAAGGTCGACCTCGCCAAGGAGTGGAGACTCAAGAGCTTCGCCCACCGCGAGCGACACCCTGTCCCGATCCTCATCGTTCTCGCCGATTCCGATCATCGCCACGCCGCCGTTCTTCATGATGGTCATCAGGTCGCTGTAGTCCAGGTTGACGAGCCCTGGTTTCGTGATTATCTCCGTCATCCCCTTGATGGACTCCATGAGGACCTCATCGGCGACCTTGAATGCCGCATCGATGGGCAACCTCGGAACCAGTTCAAGGAGCCTGTCGTTGTATATGACGATGGTCGTATCGCAGTGCGTTCTGAGCCTGTCGAGACCTCTCTTGGCCACTTCCAATCTCTGCTTCCCCTCGGCCTGGAAGGGCATCGTCACTATGCCCAGCGTCAAGCAGCCCTGGGCCCTCGCGAGTCTTGCCACATAGTGCGCTGATCCGGTTCCTGTGCCTCCGCCCATTCCTGCAGTGATGAAGCATATGTGTGCCCCTCTCAGGAACTGACGTAGCTCTTCCTCGTTCTCCGCCGCGGCTTGCTCGCCGACCTCTGGGATGGCGCCAGCGCCAAGGCCTTTGGTCAGTCTCTTTCCTATGAGCAGCTTCTTCGGCGCGTGAATCGAGAGAAGATGTTTCGCGTCCGTGTTCAGAGCCATCAGCTGAGCTCCGACAATACCGGCCTCGTTGAGCCTGTTGATCGTATTGGACCCTCCACCCCCACAACCAAGGATCTTGATGCTTACATGTAGGGACTTCACTATCTCTTCAAGCTCTTTGTCATCCCCCACAGGGACCGGTGCTTCGATCTCCTCCGGCGAGTCTTCCTCGAGCTTCTTTTCGTCTTCATGTCTAGACAAAGCGGTATCAATTATCGACTTCATTTTCCATCCCAGCCTGCTCTGGGTGAATATGATTATGGCTATTTAAAAGTATGTGGATGGCTCGGAATATGGCGTCCGTCGAGAGGGCAGTCCGAGTCCTCACGAGAAGCTCGCACCGCACGTCGGGCAGTCCGCAAGATCCTCGCGGAAGGTCTCACCGCAGCTCTCGCATTGATAGAGCACGGCCTCTTCCTCGACGAATCGAACGCCGCAGGACGTGCATCGTTCGTTGTCTTGCACCTGGAACTCCCCGCACTGTGGACAGTGGAACCCGAGCACGACCTCGTCCGAGAACTTCGCCCCGCACTCGCACGTTCCCGTATCCAGATCGAGCTCCCTCGAGCAGATGGGACAGACGAACGTCCCGTCCTCGACGAACCTGACACCGCAGGACTCGCAGAACTGGGCGTCCTTTCGGACAAGCGAGCTGCATTCTGGACAGGCCAGGGCGTTGCCGATCTCCTCGTCAGAGAAGATCGCCCCGCACTCGCACGATTCGTCCTCCACGTCGATGAAGCGACCGCAGCAGGGGCACTGATATCTGACGGCCTCTAGCTCGGTCACGAGCTTCTCCCTCAGCTCTCGGAAGGTCCCCTCGGATATCTCCCCCAACAGAAGCCTCTCCTCGAGCAGTTCGAGCTTCTCCTCGGATGTCAGCCTGAGCTTTGGGATGGGGATGTTCTCGAAGTCGACCTCGGGCTCCTCCTCGGACCTGACCCCTGGTACCATCATGCGGTCCTCGATTCGAGCCCCGCAGTTCGGGCAGTCCTCCAGCCTCGAGGCGCAGCTCACGTGGAAGACCTTCCCGCAATCGCACTTAGTAGAGGCCAGACCCTGCTTCAGGTGACCCAGGCAGGCGCTGCACATGATGATCTCCTCTGCGTCCATCCTGAGGACCTGTGGTTTCCCGCA
>JAGMAI010000202.1 GCA_023130895.1 Thermoplasmata archaeon | reverse complement strand
GATGCCAGCGCCCTCATTATCGTGCTGGGCGAGTCCCACTCGTGGGTCCTGTGGAAGAAGGACGCTCCCTCGTACTCGGAGGCGACCTTCGCGGCGAGCGAGGTCTTCCCGACGCCCGTGACGCCCATGAGGGAGACCAGGAGCGGTCTGGGCACGTCCGGAGTGGATTTCTTCAGGATCTCGGAGAGTCGGTCGACCTCCTTCTCACGACCGAAGAACCTGTCTGGAAGCGGGAAGGGCCTGCTCGGCGGGAGCCGCTTGAGGAGGCTGAGATCGACAATGTCCGTTACGACTATCTCCTCCAGCGCCATCGACGCGGACAGGCCGATGTCCCGACGCATCCTCTCGAGGGCTTCCTTGCCAGTCAAGCGGACCTCGCTCCCGTCCAGGTCCTTCAGCGTGACCTCCTTCTTCAGGATGGCTTCCCTCATCTCGTTGGCAAGGTCCTTGCCCTTCTCGGTGAGGAAGTAGGACATCATCTTCTGCTTGGAGGCCGTTATCCTTCTGCGGCCTTCCTCGACGTACCCTTCCTTCACGAGCCTCTTGACCTCGAACGACACGCCGGCTCGGGTCGAACCTATCGATTTCGCAATCCCCTTCTGCGTCACTTCCGGGGGTAGGTAGTAGGAATCCTTCTCACGGCAGTATTCTCTGAGATGAAGGACTATCCTGTCCGATATCGTAGTCTTGGACAAACCTCTGCCCCCTTTCAGTACTGAATGGTCTGACGCATTTTAAACCTATTCGGTAAAGGGAAATGTTCGAAGGAGCCGGAAAAACCGGGGTCGCCTACTCCTCCTCGTCCTCTTCATCGGGGGGCTCCTCGAGCCCGAGAAGGGCGGGCAGCCCCTCCAGGTCCGGGACCTCCAGTGCCGGCTTCGTGGGCGCAGAACCGAGCCTCTCCTTCTCCCTGTTGACCCAGATCGCCGCTATCCCGGAGTTGACCGCGCCGACGACGTCCATGTCCAGGGAGTCACCGAGGTGCAGGGCCTCTTTCGGCTTGGCCCCCATCTTCTTGAGCGCCGTCTTGAATATCTTCTTGGCGGGCTTGTAGGACTTCGTGCTCTCGGACGTGATGACCTCATCGAACACGAGGCCGTTGGAATCCAGGGACGCGGTCAGGAAGTCATCGTCGGCGTTGGAGACGACGCATTTCGGGACGTCCTCAAGCAGGTCGAGGATCCTGTTCACCTCCGGGTAGACGTCGGCGTAGCACCATCTCTGGTGCAGGCTCTCCGTGTACGCGAGCGGGTCCGCCTTCACCTTGTGGGCCTTGAACATCTTCCCGAGGCTGATCTCGTTGGCCTCCTTCATCGTGTGGAAGTCCTTGTTGAGAACGTTCCAGAACTCCTCCGACCATTTGTCGAGGAACTCCTCTCCCTCCACCTTCAGCTCGTATTCCTTCACGACGTCCTCGGCGACTTCGAGGAGGGTGTACTTGATGTTCTCCAGGATGGTCCCGTGCGCATCGAAAAATAGAACGCTAATCTCCATGGGACCTCCCCGCGTGCTCGCACATGTCCCCGAGGGGGCATGAAGCGCACTCTGGCTTCCTCCTGCAGTGGTTCTTCCCCAGTTCCACCATCAAGGCGTGGAACTCCCGATAGGTTTTCAAGTCTTTCGGTATGATTCTCTGAAAATGGAATTGTATCTCGTCGTACTCCTCGAGGTCGAACAGTCCCGACCTGTTCCCTATTCTCCTCGTATAGGCGTCGACGACGAAGTACAGCTTGTCGCTCGCATAGCACAGGATCGAGTCCGCGGTCTCGGGACCGATCCCGTCCAGGGTCAGGAGCTCCTCCCTCAGCGAGTCCCCGGGTTTCTCCAGGAAGGAATCCACGTCCCCGTAGTTGTCGCGGATGTACGAGGCCATC
>JAGMAI010000201.1 GCA_023130895.1 Thermoplasmata archaeon | reverse complement strand
CGATAAGCCTGTGGTTGGATGGCGTCGACATAACGTCCATGTCGGTGGTATCAGTGACCTTCGATTCTGATCTCGGCGGCTATGCGACTGGGACCGTCAGCTACATCCCGACCGCACCTCTTGCCGACGGAATGCATACCGTCAAGACACAAGTTGGAGACTCCGGTGGCAATCTGGAGGAATTCACTTGGCAGTTCTACGTTGACACGACCATACCACTGCTTCAGATCGATTATCCGTCCACGGACACAACCATAACCACAGATTCTGTAATGATAACTGGAACAACCGAATCCGGGACGACAGTGGCAATCCGCAGCGAGGATGTACCGGTGGCCTCGGACGGGACCTTCTCATACATGTTCGACCAGTTGGGAGAAGGGGCCAATTGGCTCACTGTCGTTGCCGTGGACTCTGTTGGCAACACCGCTACCGCGACGAGGCTTATCACGGTGGACACGATTCCGCCCGATCTGGAGTACCCGGTGATTACGTCCGAACCGCCAGGCAAGCCAACAAACGCACAGACTCTAACTGTCTCTGGGAAGTTTAGTGAGATTGTCGAGTTGACTATCGCGGGGAAGGAGGTCCCCGTGAACGAGGACGGGACCTTCGAAACAACCATACCACTGGAAGAGGGCGTGAACACCATAGTAATAGAGGCCCACGATGCAGCAGGACACACGTTCACCAGCAACGACACCGTCATAACTAGAGACACAGTCGCCCCAACCCTAACAGCTTCCATCCTTGCGGAGAACATTGACCCACTGACGGGAGAGGCCTTGGTTTCGATAATAAACGTCACTGGTACAGTATCAAGCGACGTGGAAATCGTGACAGTGAACGGTCTCCCAGTAGTACCGTCGCAAGGAGCCTTCAGCAAAGAGGTGACGCTGAGCTACGGAGCAAACGAGATTACGGTCGTAGCAAAGGACGAGGCGGGAAACACCGCCACGCAGGCTTTGTCCGTCACATGGTCTCCAGAGTTCGAGGTCACCAAGCAGACGTGGACGACGGTGATACTCTTGGCTCTTGCCATTGTGCTCCTGATAGTTGGCCTCCTCATCGGGCTCATGATAGGAAGAAGGCCCACGATTGAGGAAGAGGTCTTCGAGGAGGAGATCCCGCTCGAGGAAGAGGAATTCGTAGAGGAAGCCCCGGAGGAAGAAGAGATGCTGGAGGAAGAGGAGCCTCTGGAGGAGATTGAGATGCCGGAAGAGCCTCCCGCTGAGGAGGTTTCTCCTGAGGAAGGTCCTCCTGAAGAGCCGCCTGAGGAGACAACGTTCCCGAAGGAGGGTGAGCCATGAGAGCACTCGCATGTGTACTGGCGATGCTCTTCGTCTTCAGCTTCGCTGCCTCTGCCTTTGCTGCGACTCCGGAAGAAATCTCCGGAATGTATGGAGGAGACTTCCGAGTTGCCGTGAAGGACACGACTCTGAACCTGAATCCGAGTACGGCGTCAGATGAAGCCAGTCTGCACGTGATAGGCCTTCTCTATGATTCTCTGGGACGTCTCGACCCGGTCACGCTTCATGTTGTGCCCTGGGTTGCGGACAGCTGGTCAGTAGACATGGGTGGTCAGACAGTAGACATTGTCCTGAGAACCGATGTCCTGTGGCACGACGACGGCTCCGCGGTTGAGGCGGACGATGTCGAATACACCTATGAGAGCTTCTACGGTGGCTATGTCGTGAATGTAGTCTCTCCTACAGAGGTCTCCTTTGACTTCTCTGGTGGAGGCGGAGGGAAGTTCATGACGGAAGGCCTCCAGAAGCCGCTTGTCAAGCTCGGCGAAACCACTCCAGATGAGGGATGTGGTCCGTTCGAGTTGATCAGCGCCGCCGCGGACAGCGTAGCGATTGGTGCCTACGATGGATACTTCAACGGACGGCCCTACCTCGACACTATGATATTCGATGTGTATCAGAACATAAGTCAGGCGGCCATAGCACTAATCAGCGAGGAAATAGATTTCATTGGATGGACCCTCGACATCAATGATCCGTATGACGAGCATAATGTGAGCGGAAACCTAACTTCCATGGGTAGCATCGAGGAGACGCACCTGGCCATTTCAACAGGCCATGGGCTCGAGTATCTCTTTGTCGCCTACAATCCGATCGACGAGTTGGCATCTCCCGACCTCAGAAGAGCATTGGCCTTGTCCATAAACAAGGAGCTATACAATTCGATGGAGCCAAACACGAGGATAGTCCAGTCACCGATGAGTCCCTTCAATGAGCCCTGGTACAATCGATCAATAGCGGAGTACAATGCAGGATTCTATTTCGACTCGACTGGGAGACAGGCAAGCAACCCGATGCCAGCACTTACCGAGCTTGCACAGCTGAACTACATAGACAGAGATGGTGATGGACTGAGGGAGAGGCCAGATGGCAGTGCGATCCAAATGACCATGCTTGGACCCTCCCAATCAGTTGACCAAAGGAAATTCGACATCGGCTACAACTACGAGGGGTTGCTGAGCAGTTTGGGACTCGACATCACGCTGAACACAACTGCCACGGATCCCTCCGGATTCGATGTCTACGTCGATGTGGACAAGCTCCCCTTGGAACCGGCGGCAATAAGGGACATTTCCATGCTCGCCGGCTACGATGTATTGCACCCAGAGATCATGGCGGCACTCGATGCGGCAGACGACGAATTGGATGTGGCAACCAGACAGATGTACGTCCACCAAGCCCTCGGACTGATCTCAGAGTTGGTTCCGTTCGTTCCAATCACCGCATATGATGCGATCGAGGCAGTCAACAGAGAGAGATGGGACGGCAGTGTGCAGATGGTTGGAGGGATATTCAACTTCTGGTCCGCCATCAACATCCACAAGGTCCGGACCGGTTCTCTCTCGGTCTCGGTATCCACATCGCAGCCTTCCGTAGAATCGGGAAGCAACATTACAGTGACTGTGCGCGTTCTTGACCAGGGCTTTGCAGCTGTCCCGGGAATAAATGTCGAACTCTCTGCGAGCATCGGCACCTTCGAATCCGCAATTGGAACGACGGATTCGTTTGGCACCTTCGAGACCAATTACCTCGCTTCGAGCGTCTCGGTTTCCGTAGACGTCCTGATAGAGGCAACTGCATACATGCAGACGTACGCAGGATCGACTGATGGCATCGAGGTTACTGTGCATCCGGCCGACAACCCCCTGAAGGTCGTCGTCTCCAGACTGACGCCCGTGATCGACTCAGGTCAGGCAACAACGGTCAGTGCGGTCATCACGGACAAGGACGGACTATACGTTCCCGGATGTACCCTGCACATGACAATGGATCTGGGCGGCGGAACTCTTGGCACTCTCAGTGAGGTGACCGATGGACAGTGGTCGGCGTCCTTCGAGGGAAACGTTACGTCCGATACGAACTTCAGGGTAACAGCTGTGGTGCAGAAGGCTGGATATCAGGAAGCAAGCGGATTCACGAATGTTGTGGTCAGAGGCTGGGGTGGCGTACAACCCGCAGAAATTGAGAAGACAGAGTCCATCCCCGATGTCGGCATACTGGCAATGGTCTCGGTGACCCTCGTGGCTCTGCTCGTGATGGCGTACAGAAGAAGGGAGCACTAGGCTCCCACCCTTCCTTTTCTTTTTTTCCACAATAGATATATTGCAGGAGTCAATCCATCACGCGTGTTAGTGGCAATCACAGGGACCCCTGGTGTTGGCAAGAGCTCGGCGTGCCGAACGCTCGCTGAGAGAGGGCATAGAGTGCTCGCCCTCAACAGAGAGGCCGAAGAGAGGGGCCTCGTTCTGGGAAGAGATGACGCCAGGGAAGCCGCCATAATCGACACGGACAGGCTGAACGAGTTCGTCAAGTCCCTCCAGGATGATCTGGTGTTCCTGGACGGGCATCTCTCTCACCTCCTTGACGTTGACATTTCGATCGTCCTGAGATGTAACCCCAACGTGCTCAGGCAGAGGCTCGCCTCCTTGGGCTGGAACGAGCGGAAGATCGCGGAGAACGTGGAGGCGGAGGCCATCGACGTGATACTCGTGGAATCGCTCGAGAACCATCCGGAGACCTTCGAGGTCGACACGACGGAGAAGGAGCCAAAGCGTGTCACAGAAGACATCCTGAGCGTGGTCGACGGAGAAGCCTCGGACATGCGGGCGGGAAGCGTTGACTGGAGCGAGGTGATTCTGAGTTGGTACTAGACGCCAAGAGGGACAAGGCGGATTTCCTCCTCCTCCCGCTGGCCAGAAGGATGGAGAACGTCAGCCCCAACACGATCACGGTATACGCCTTCCTCTGCGCCGTCTTCGCGGGAGCGTTCTTCTTCATGCACGAGCCGGAGAGCATGCGCCCCGTCTATCTCTTCTTGGCCCTCGTGTTCCTTTCTCTGAATGCCCTCCTCGATGCGCTGGATGGGCGGGTCGCGAAGCTCTGGAAGAAGGAATCCAAGCGGGGGGACTTCCTCGATCACTTGCTGGACAGATATGCGGACATCTTCATCATCGGCGGGATTATGCTCTCGCCATACTGCAACTGGCTCCTGGGGTTCTTCGCCCTTATCGGCGTGCTAATGACGAGCTACGTAGGCACGCAGGCGGAGGCGACAGGCACGGGAAGGATATACGCAGGAATGATGGGAAGGGCCGACAGGCTTGTCATACTCATGGTCGCCGTCATTCTCCAGATGGTCTTCATGATGGCGGGAATCCACGGAATGGGGATCGAGGGCTACTTCGACTTCACGGTACTGGAATACACGATGATCATCATCGCAGTGCTTGGCAATGCCACGGCGATTCAGCGGGCTGTCCTGGCCTGGAGGAAGATCTAGCCCCTCTTCTTGCCCTTGATGCGGTAGTAGTTCAAGGGATGCTTTATCCTCTTGCAGAGGTCGTCTGGACCGGGGCAGAGACCGTACGACTGCATCGTGCTGCATTCCGGAGGTGTGTACTCTGTTCCGGAAATCTCGCCGCTAATGTGCCCGATCTGGTACTTGGTCTTGCCTTCCTGGAAGTCAGGAGAGAGCGAGTAGAGTCTGAATATGTCATCTGATGAGAGACCGATGTTGTGCAGGAAGGCGGTCAAGGCGAACCTTCCCGTGTGGGGGATGTGTTTTCCCAGCTGGATGGCCCGTATGAGGTCGCGCATGCACGGGGGGACCCGCGTGATCCTGATCCTCCCCATGTCCTCGACCTTGTACTGCTCCTTCTTCTCCTCCGTGAGTTTGCCTATCTCCGCTATCTTGTCCTCAAGGGCACCGAGTATCTGGTCATTGACGGCGAGGGGGAGCTCGGACTCCATCCTCCTCTGGATGGCCTCCTGGAGGACCCTGACGAATCTGTCGCGGCCCAGCCTGACGTATCCCTCAGCAAGGCGCTGATTGACAAGCTTCCAGTCCTTGCTCTTCATCTGCACGGAGTACCTCAGATAGTCGGCGAAGTGGAGGAGCACAAGACCGTCCATCCTGAAATCCATTCCAAGGTCCTTCGCCACATGTGAGATGAAGTCGTTATCTTCGGATGTCATGTTCCTTCTGGCCTTTTCTGCCTCTGCGAGCGAGTACCTTCGTATGAGATAGGCATCGCCGACCCCAGAGACGATCATTCTGGCGATGGGGTAGGAGAGAAGCTCTCGAAGGGAGTCCGCCTCGGTGTTCGTCTCAGCATCAGGGATCCGGCCTTCTTCGAGCGCCCTTCTCACCCTGCTCATTCCGTCCCGCCTGACCTCCTCGTATGCCGGGTGCAGAAGAAGCTCCTCCAGGGTCGGCCCTTCACCCCTGATGAACCCTGATGCGCCCTCGAGAAAGGGAAACCTCGCAATCGTTCTGAGCTCCACGATTTATGTACGTCCTCCCGTCATAAAAAGCTTGGTTTGGGAGCCGGGTGAAAGTGTCAAAGTCCCATTCAGGAGCGCACGACGCAAGCTAAAGCCATTTATATCGACATGGTTTTTAGAGTGAGGATTTGCATGGAACATGTCGATGGAGCCAACGAGAGTCGTGATGTGAAGCTCTACGCGCTCAGTACATGCCCCTTCTGCAGGAAGGTCAAGGCGCTACTCAGGAAGCACGACGTCGCCTACGATTACGTGGATGTGGATCTTCAGTCCAGAGAGGAGAGGAAGAGACTAAGGATGGAGCTGATCAAGTACAATCCTCGATGCTCGTATCCAACTCTCATAGTAGATGGCGATACGGTCGTCATCGGCTATCGGGAGGAGAGGATAGAAGAGGTGCTTGGCGTTTGAGTGAGGAGATGCTGGCAAGGATGCAGAGAGACGCCGAAGAGACTTCGTGCTTCCTGAACCCGGACAAGGGGTTCTTGGACGAGCTCATAAGCGGTTTGGTGACGAACGAGGAGAGATACGGATACGGCTCCTGCCCCTGCCGAGTCGCCAGCGGGATTGAGTCCTACGATGCCGACATAATATGCCCTTGTGAGTACAGGGACGCTGATGTCGCCGAATTCGGTGCCTGCTTCTGTGCCCTGTTCGTATCGAAGGAGGTCCTCGAAGGGAAGGAGATAGACCCTGTCCCAGAAAGGCGGCCAATCGAGGCGACTGAGGAGGCGGAGAAGGCTACCGAGCTGCTGGAGAAG
>JAGMAI010000200.1 GCA_023130895.1 Thermoplasmata archaeon | reverse complement strand
TGCTCTGTCTGTGGCTATCTGTGTGCCAGGAAGTACCCGCCCAATGTATGCCCGATCTGCAAGGCTCCCCGCGAGAGGTTCGAGAGATTCTCTCTCGGATAGCGGAAAGCCGTTGGGGGGGGTCGAACCCCCGACCTACACCTTACCAAGGTGTCGCTATACCACTAAGCCACAACGGCGCGAGTTCCACTATCTTGTTTGGGTTATTAACGATTGCGATGTTTAAGTAGGTGTTCCACGTTTTGAGCGACAATGAAGAAGGAGATGACCAGCTTCGACATTATGGCCATGTCTGCTGAGCTCCAGAAGCTCATCGGCAGCTATGTCGAAAAGATCTACCAGCCCCAGACGAATCGTCTGCACTTCAGGTTCAACATCCCAGGCAACGGCAAGGAGAACTTGATCGTTGAACTGGGGAAATGGATTTACTTGGATCCCGCCGCCAAGCCTCCTGGAAAGACCCTGTCATACGGTATGTTCCTGAGGAAATACCTCATCAACGGGAAGATCATCCGGATCCAACAGCGCAAGTTCGACAGGATAGTCGAGTTCGTGATCGACAGGAGGGGCGAGTTCCAACTGGTCCTGGAGATGTTCGGCAAGGGCAATGTTGTTCTCATCAAGGACGGGATGATCCTGCAACCCCTCCACTCGAAGTCCTGGAGCGGGAGGGAAATGCGAGCGCACAGGGAGTACAGCTTCCCGCCCGAGAGAACGGACGTCCCGAGGTTGAGCCAGGAGGAGATCCTCTCGATCATCACATCCTCCGAGAAGGATCTGGTCAGAACCTTGGCAGTCGACCTGAATCTGGGAGGTGTGTATGCGGAGGAGCTGTGCCATCGCACGGGCGTGGACAAGAGTGCTCCCGCCAAAGATCTCGAGAAGGAGACCGCGGAACCCTTGCTTGCCGCCCTCGGTGAGCTTCTGGATGAGATCTCGCACCCCGCTCCGAGGATCGTCTTCGAGGAGGACGTTCCTGCGGACGTCGTTCCGGTCAGGCTCAAGAAGTACGATAATCTCAGGCAGGAAGAGCGGGAGACCTTCAGTCAGGCCATTTCGGAGCACCTTGCAGGCCAGCCCAAGGAGGTCAAGAAGGATGAGCGGGTCGCGAAACTCGAAAGAAGGAGAAGGCAACAGGAAGAGGCTCTGCAGAAGAACCAGGAGAAGGCCGTGGAATCTCATGAGATTGCGGAGTTCATCTACACCCATTATGAGTTGGTGGATGCGACCATCCAGACCCTGCGTTCAGAGGAGGCTCCGGACGGGGTCGAGCTCTTGTCGAGAGATCCGAAGAAGAAGGCAGCAGTGATCAGAGTGGAGGACAGGGAAATCGAGATTCGCTACCAAGAGGATCTGAACGCCAATGCCCAGCGATACTATGTGAGGGAGAAGACCGCTAAATCAAAGATCCAGAGTCTCAGACTGAGGATCGAGGAGACAGGGAGAGAACTGGAGCTCGCCGAGAAGAAGAGGGAGAAAGAGGTCGAGAAGCGCGAGCCGACGAAGAAGTTGTGGGTGGACAGGTTCCGATGGTTCTTGTCCAGTGAGGGGTTTCTTGTCCTTGGCGGGAGAGACGCGAAGAGCAATGAGAAGGTCGTCAAGAAGCATCTCGAGCCGGGGGACAGGTACGCGCACGCAGACATGTCGGGCGCGCCGAGCATTGTCGTGAAAAAGGGTTCCGAGGCGGGCGAGGATACGCTCAAGGAGACGTGCCAGTTCGCTCTCAGCTTCTCAAAGGCGTGGTCAAAGGGCCTGGCGTCCGGGTCCGCCTACTGGGTGAACCCTGAACAGGTGAGTAAGCGAGCCGAGAGCGGGGAGTATCTGCCGAGAGGAGGGTTCATGATCAGGGGCAAGAGGAACTACGTTCACAAGCTCCCGCTCGAGGTTGCCGTGGGAGAGATCAGCTACGAAGGAGCTAGGAAGATCGTTTGCGGACCGCCAGAGGCTGTCAAGCACCACTCGGAGTCCGTCTTCATTTTCACACCCGGAAAGGAGAGCGCGAACAAGGTCGCCAAAGACTTGAGTGAGCACTACAATGTTCCGATTGAAGAGGTTCTCAGGATACTCCCGCCAGGCGGGCTGGAAAAACCCTCGCCTGCGTAGTTCGGACAGATGCGCACAACGAGAAGAGGATAGACAGACCGAAGCAGCTGGCACTTGAGATCAAAGGATCCTGAGGAAGTTCTCTGTCTCCCACTCAGTGACCTGCGTCCTGTACTTGTCCCATTCACCTCTTTTGATGTAGAGGAAATGCGTCATTATGTGCGCGCCGAGCGTCTCCCCCATCAGGTCGCTACCCTCGAGTTCGTCGAGTGCTTCCTCCAGGTTCGCGGGCAGGGAACCGATGCCGAGTCTCTGCCTCTCCTTGGAGGGTAGCTTGTAGATGTCCACCTCAACGGGACCGGGGGGTTCGATCTTCTTCTCGATGCCGTGAAGGCCCGCCGCGAGCATGACCGCGTACTGCAGATATGGGTTGCCCGCAGGGTCGGGGTTCCTGACTTCTATCCTCGTCTTCATCTCCCTATCGGGTGGGACGCGTATGAGTGCGCTCCGGTTCCGGTTCGCCCACGATATGTGCACGGGGGCCTCATATCCTGGAACGAGCCTCTTGTAGGAGTTCGTCCAGGAGGCGAGAATCGCGCACGTCTCCCGCGCATGAGCAAGAGCCCCGCCGAGAAACCAGCGAGCGGTGTCACTGAGCTCGTACTCACCATCGGGATTGTAGAACGCGTTCTCTCCGTCCTTCGTTATCAGGGACTGATGTGTATGCATCCCACTTCCGTTGATTCCGAATATCGGCTTTGGCATGAATGTGGCGTGAAGCCTGTGCTCGAGGGCCACCGTCCTGATCGCGTTCTTGAGAGTCAGGACCCTGTCGGCCGAGGTCATCGCGTCGGTGTACCTTAGGTCTATCTCGTGCTGACCAGGAGCGACCTCGTGATGCGAGGCTTCGACTTCGTAACCGAGCGCATTCAGAAGGTGAGTGGTCTTCTTCCGGACCATATCGCCCTCATCGAGAGGGAGAAGGTCGAAGTATCCGCCAGCATCACCGGGGGTTGTTGTTGGGTTTCCGTTCTCGTCTATCTTGAAGAGGAAGAACTCGTACTCTGGACCCGTATTGAAAATGTGCCCGCCTTCGGCCGCCTTTTCCATCATCAGCTCGAGCACATATCGCGGATCACCGCTGAACCTGTCGCCACTCGCCTCGTGTATGTTGCACACGATGCCCGCGCACTTCGTGTCTCCTGACGTCCAAGGCAGTATGCGGAATGTGGAAGAATCGGGAAGGGCTCTCATGTCCGATTCCTCGATTGTGGCATACCCGACAATGGAGGACCCATCGAAGACAACGCCGTTGTCCAGGGCTCTCTCAAGCTGGTTGCCGGGGAGAGTGATGCTCTTGACGATTCCCAGAATGTCCATGAACTGAATTAGGACGAACCTGACGCTCTCGTCTTCCATTCTCTTCAATATCGCATCTTTCTGCTCATCAGACAAAACCCACCCTCCTCGAGTCGATAGGGATGAAAAGCTGTATGCAGGGAGAGATATATAAAATGTCAGAGTGTCATCTGAACTCCCCGCAACGCTTATATTCCTGTAGCTCATTTGAAAAATCGCATCCAGTTAGGGGGGATGACACGAAGCTACTCAACTTCAATCTGGACCGCAATCTACATTTCGACCACGATAGAGATCTTCATTTCGATTACGACAGGGATCTGCATTTCAATCTTGACAGGGATCTGGGCTTCGACCTCAACAGAGATCTCGGTTTCGGGAAGAGAGGCATCATTTTCCGGGGCTATGTCTGCTCGTCCTGCGGAGCATTGGTCAATCCTATGGCCACGGAATGTGACGCCGTCTTTGAGACGGAACCGAAGAAGAAGGCGACCAAGAAGCCCAAGAAGAAGGCGAAGGTCAGGCGGAGGTTCTGTCACTACTGCGGATATCCGATTACGGGTTCCGACACCTACTGCAGCCATTGTGGGTTGAGACTCCCCGACGGCTCGGGGGGAATGGACCGCACCGAGGGGCAAGGGACGTCAGAGGATCACGAATATGAGGCTTTGAAGCTTCCAAAGAAAGAGGCGCAGAAGAAGATTACGACCGATTGGAAGGAGACGGGTAAGAGACTGGAGGACTTTCTGGAGTAATGAGGTGGTTTCGTGGACGGCATAAGCATCTATCTGTTGATTGCAATAATATGCGCGATCCTGCTGATCGTAACTGTGGCAATGGGCGGGTTCACAGGAGGGGACTTCGATGCTGGCGGATACTTCGATGTCGAAGGCCCTGACCTTGACCTTGGAGGGTTCGAGGGGGATGTAGGGCACGGCGACTTCACGGGAGCGGGAATCAGTCCGTTGAGTCTTCCGATCGTGCTCGCCTTCGGAACGACATTCGGAGGCGTCGGCGCGGTGCTCGAGCAGCAGGGTTGGGACTCCTTCATCATCCCGTTCATAGCGATGATGGTGAGCGTGATGACGGCGGGCATCATGTACGTAGTCGTCGTGAGGGTATTCGTGAAGACTCAGACAACGACCGTCGTGCATCCAAAGGACCTTGTGGGAGAGAAGGGGATTGTCTCGGTGGCGATCAAACCCGGAAGAACCGGTCAGGTCGTTGTGGTGACAACCGAGAGAGGCCGAACACTATTGCCCGCCATTGCCGAAGAGGCCATTCCCACGGACGCCGCAGTGACAATCGAGGCGGTAGTTGGTCACAGCGTAAGAGTCAAGAGATAATGAAACGGGGAGGTATGTAGATGGAAGAAGAAGTAATATTGCTGATAGCGGTACTGGCCATAGTAGCGGGGGTCTTCGCACCCATCCTTCTCTATTCTTGGAGATACAAGAAGGTCCCGCCAGACAGGGCCATGGTCGTGTATGGGAGGAAGCAGATTGGCAAGAAGGGATACCAGGTGATTTCAGGCGGGGCGAAATTCATAGTGCCCATTATTGAGTCCTATGAGTTCCTTCCGCTCGATGTCCGAACCCTCGATGTCAATGTGAACGACATTGTGACAGACGTTGCGCGGAGCGGCGCAAAGGTCAACATCAAGACGGTTGCGCAGGTCAAGGTTTCGAGCGATCCTGCAACTATGGACACAGCCGCTGAGCATCTTC
>JAGMAI010000020.1 GCA_023130895.1 Thermoplasmata archaeon | reverse complement strand
GTGAGTTCGAACCCAATGGACTCCACATCCTTCATATCTGCCATCTTGTCCTTGCTCCCGAACTCGGATATCAGGCGCACATAGCTGTCTCCGTCGACGAGTTTCTCCAGCTCAGGGAAATGGAGGCCGTACCACTCCTTCAGTCTGCCGTACAGGATGTTGGCGGTCTTCTCCATGTCGTCCAGCGCGTTCACGGCCTGCGAGACATGATCGTCCCTGCCCACGGCCCGGGTCATGCTCTCCTTCGCCACGAGAATCATGGCCTCATGGAGCAGGTCACGGCCGAAGTCGTAGTCCTCGGGGCGTATGAAAGGAGGTTCAACGCTAATGTTGGTACCTCCAATCTTCTCCAGCCTCTTCTCCACGACGAAGAACTCGTCAAGGTCCTTGACAAGCTCCCTTTCCTCTCCAATGATCCTGGAATCGTTCGCCCTTCGCATCCTCGCTGCGATGTCCCGGGCGTTCTTCGGGAACAGCTTGTACTCCGAGACTCGGTCTCCGTCAAGCAGGAAGGATCCAAACCAGGTCGTGACAAGGATCATCTTACCTCCGCCGAATAGGACTCATCTGAACTCAACCTCGAAGTGGTCTCCCTTGTGCATTATCATGATGATCTCCCGCTCCTTGAGGTACTCGACCGCCTTCACGACCTGCTCTGGGTCGATGTTCGTGGCCTCAGATATCTTTCGGGAGAGATACGCCATGTGATCCTCCATGGGGAGGAGGAGGTCACCGGTCATCTTGAGTCGCGTGTCGATGAATTGACCTACCCGCAGCTCCGTCGTGGAGTAGTAGGTCTCCCTCCCCGTATGTAGGAACTCTCCCCTGTATGACTCGCACTTCGGGCATCTGTATCTCGGTATGTCCGTCTCGTCTGTGACTAGCATCAGGTCGCCCTCGCCGCAACGTTCGCATCGCAGGTCGACGAGCGGCCCCTCAACGCCTTCCACAGAAAGTGCTGGGGTGGGATTGAGAAGTCCGGCGATGGCCGTCCCGCAACGCGGACAGACCGATGCGTCCTCCAAGTCAAAGTCGCACACGGGACATTTCGTCATTGTACCCACATCGGCAACGTCGTTATAGAGGTTTTCGAGCTTTGGCTACCCCTGCAAGTTCCTCAGTTCATACGGTTTGTATATTCCCCTCTCAGTGATTATGCCCGTGATCAGATCTTTGGATGTGACGTCGAACGCCGGGTTCCTTGCCTTTGATCCTTTCGGGGCTATGCTCCTCCCACCGATGTACAGGACCTCGCTCTCGCTCCTCTCCTCAATGGGGATGCTCTGACCCTCCGGGAGAGAGAAGTCTATCGTGCTCGTGGGTGCTGCGACGTAGAACGGTACACTGTTGTCCTTGGCGATAAGGGCCTTCTCGTACGTCCCTATCTTGTTCGCGACATCTCCGTTCGCCGCTATTCTGTCCGCCCCAACGATGACGACGTCCACCTCTCCCGACTGCATCAGTCGCCCCGCCGCGTTGTCCACGATGATCGCATAGTTTATGCCCTCGTTGGACAGCTCCCAGGCGGTCAGCTTCGCTCCCTGCAATCTTGGGCGGGTCTCGTCGACATAGACGAAGATCTTCTTGCCGTTCCTGTGCGCCTCTCTCATGGGCGCGAGGGCGGTTCCGTGGTCAACTGTCGCCAACGCTCCAGCGTTGCAGTGTGTGAGGATGGAATCCCCGTTCCTTATCACTTCATCGCCGTTCTCACCGATCCTCTTGCACATGTCCGAAATCCGAGCGGCATAGTCGTCGGCCGCCTTGACTGGAGGAGTCCCCTTCTCAATCTCCTCGAGCACGTGGTCAATGGCATAGAACAGGTCGTAGGCCGTGGGTCGGGTGGCCCTCAATCTCTCGGCGGCTTCATCCAGCGGTTCTCTCTTCAAGGCCGCAAGAGCGATCCCGTAGGCCGCCGTAGCTCCGATGGCCGGAGCGCCCCGCACAACCATGGTCTCTATCGCCCTGGCAACGTCCTCTACCGTCTCCGCCTTGAAGAACTGGACCTCGAACGGTAGAAGGTTCTGCTCGATCAGCCATACGACACCGTTCGACATCCATACCGTCTTGATGTCGCGGACCCTGCCGTCGACAACGACCCGCAAGAAGCTCACCTCTTCCTCAACGAACTCAGGAGGTCTGAGAGCCGGGGCGGTTCGAGCTCCTTCTTCATATCGCTCTCCAGGGAGTCGTAGTACGATATCTGACCCTCCACTCTCGCGAGCTCCCTAAGAACATCACTCTCTTCCCGTGCCAGTTCTCTGAGATTTCCCTCGAGGTCCTTCCGCCTGAACCTCCATCGCTCGTATTCCTCCTGCAGCGCGTCGAGCTCCTTCATAGTTCACCTCATCGACTCGATTCTCACGGTGGATATCTCCCGCGGAACCGCCGCTTCCTTGAGCGAAGCCATCCTCTTGTCGAAACGGGCCATTCGCTTGCTGACCCGCTCAAGTTCCCGCAGGACACCTTGCTTCCTTCTTTTGACACTCTCCAGCTTGTTCTGCAGGAAGTCCCTTCGTCTCTTCCACTTCTTCTGCTCTTCCAGAGTTATCAGAACGCTCTTGACGGGCATATTCTCTCCCGGTCCAATCATGTTTCGAGGTATAAAAGCATACCGCCATCCGCTCCTGTCGTCAGTCGGCGCTGAGCAGCCCGTCAATGTCGTCCTACCCGCGGAGAACATCCTCCGTCAGGCAGACCTCCGCGAACGCATATGCCAGGCTTTGGAGCGTCGCCACGTGCATCTCCTCATTTACGCTTGCGGTGGCGTCCGCCACGAACCTCACCCACATGTCTCTGAAGAAGGCGTCCCTGGCGGTCGACTCGCAGCATATGTTGGTCATCACGCCGCTGATGACGACCTCCTCAACTTGACGTTCCACCAGGACGTCATCCAGATCCGTGCCATAGAACGCACTGTATCGATGCTTGAGAATCACCGAATCCTCGGGCCCGGGAGCGATCGAGTCGTGTATCTCCGCTTCCTCCGTCCCCTCCAGACAGTGCTCGTCCCACCACTCTCCCAGTATGCCCAGATCGGAACCGTCCGGGCTGTGAGCGTGGCGCGTGTAGATTACCGGTCTCCCCTTCTCGTGGTAGTGGTCTATGAGCCTCTTCACATTTGGGAGAATCGCGGTTCCGGAGTCCAAGAGCGATGCAATCCTCGAGCCCAGGAAGAACTTCTGCATGTCTATGACGAGGAGCGCGGAACGCTCCACTCCTACAGGAGACCTGTGGACATTGAACTTCTCGATCCTCGTCAACCATTCGTCTGACTTCTCTCTCAGATTCCGGGGATTGACCCTTGCAGTCCTGCCTCGAGCCGCCAATATCTCACGTCCTCCGTTCACGCATCCGCTGGTCACCTATCCTCGGCCTGGGCTAAGAGGCTGTGCGGTCATTGCGAAGGGCAACGCTGGGTGGATAGACTTGTCCCAGATGTCCGGAGCGGCTACTTCGGCTTCTTCGTAATCACCGTGTTTACGAGCATCGAGTTCGGCAGAGTGATCTGCTCACCCGTAGCCTTCTTCAGCACGGTGGCGTACCTGCCCACCAGGAGCACGGTCCCGCTGTACTCTCCCGCCATTATCTCGTCGCCTATGCTGAGCGTCTTCGAGACGGAAGAGTAGGCGCTGACGTTCGCCGCAACATCCCTGCCGCCGATTCCAAAGGAAATCGCCAGACCCAGGCCAAGAGCCCCAATGAGAATGATGAAGGTCCATATCAGAAGGGTCGTGTCGATTCCGACCAGCCCGAGCGCCATCACGATAGCTATGAAGATCACCAGCCACCTGATCAGAGTCGCGGTCGTCTCTGCCGTTAGCGGGACATCGGCCTCCTTCATGGGCATCTCGACTTTCTGTGACAGCCAAGTTCCCAGCCAGAGGCCGCCCAGGGCAATGAGGACGGCTCCAAAGACCTTCGGCAGATACTCGATTATCAGCGTAACGAACGCAGCGATATTCGGCATATCAAGGTACTCTAAGGTCATGGCAACGAAGAAAAGGAACACGAACCAGAAGATCAGCAGACCCAATATGTCCGGTAGTCCTCGGAATCCTATGCTCCTGACGGTCTCCACAAGTCCTGTGTCTCTGAAGAAGTCGTCGAATCTCAGCTTGTAGAGCATCTTGACCACAAGCCACTTCACGATCTTGGACACGATGTATCCAAGGATTATGATGGCTATGGCCAAGAGGAGAAAGACGACGACGAACTCCCACAACCACTTCATCCCGTTCCAAGTCCACTCTATTATTTCAGCAAATATATCAGCCAATTTCCCACCTCCTCAAAGGTGCATCCCGAGATGCTCGTCGATAGCATTACCATTCTTATAAAGGTATCTGAGAGCGGGGATGAACGCCTATTCGGAGAGGACAATGGCGCCTCGCGGGCACTCCTCCGCGCACACCGCGCACCCCTTGCATTTCTCGTAGTCAAGAAAGGCCTTGGCCGCGACGATTCTTATCGCGCCTTTTGGGCAAACCTTGGCGCAGAAGCCGCATCCGCCAAAACAGAGCTCCTCGATTACCTTGGCCTTCATGATATCCACCTGACATCGGCTAGCTGCTTCCGGAACCCTCCCTCTCGCGCTTGAGATCTCTTCGCCTCTCCCTCAAATCCTGGATCTCTTCTTCGGTCTCCTCGATCGTCATGAGCATTTCCCGTTTCACCGAGTGAGCGGGGAGGTTAAGCCTCAGCTCTCTCAGTTTCAACGTCAGCTCCTTTATCCTCTGGTCGATATTGTCTATCTCATCCACTATTTGCGTCATGGGCAGCTGGTTAGATATAGCTTCTGAGGGGCCTCTTCCGTTAGCTTTAAGAAATCCCCTCCCCTTTTGTCGGACGTAAGGGCTCATGGTCTAGCGGTTATGACGTCTCTCTCACACAGAGAAGGTCGCCGGTTCGAATCCGGCTGAGCCCATACTGATAGCGGTTCGAAACGCTCTAATATGAGGACGCCGATTACGTCTTGTGACGAAAAAAGCAAGGGGACTGCGTTACAGAGAACTGCTCGAGGACCCGGAAGTCCGAAGGTGGTATGATAACAACGCTAGGGGTTCTGTTGTAACAGCTGATGTTTACCTCAGACGTCTCGGGAACTTCTGTGTGAGACAAGAGACGACTCCCAAGGAACTCGCTGGGAAGAGCGAGAAGGAACTCTATGCGATCCTGCTAGACTATGTAAGCGAACTCGAAGGAGAGGGAAAGGCGGGTTCCTATATCGGATCGATAATGCGAGCGCTCAAATCGTGGCTTACACACAATGACAAGGTCCTGACGAAGAAGATAAAGATTAGAGGCGGAAACACGTTCCCAACACTGAAGGATGAGAGAGTTCCAACGCCCCAAGAACTGAAGAAGATACTCCTCTCTGGAGACAAGAAGAGCAGAGTTGCTTGTGTTTTGGTGGCTCATTCAGGGTTGAGGCTCCAGTCATTGGGGGCATATCTGGGTGACGATGGTCTTCGGATAGGCGACATCCCCGAACTCCAGATCAAAGGAGACACTATAGAGTTCTCAGAGGTACCAGCAATGATTGTCGTGAGACCAGAGCTCAGCAAGGCAGGACACAAGTACATCACCTTCCTCTCCGAAGAGGGCTGTGATTATCTGAAGGACTACCTGGAAGAGAGGCTCAGGGAGGGCGAGAAGTTTGGCAGACGCTCTTCGATACTCAAGCCGAAGACAGCAGCCAAGAGGTTCATTTCCACAACGAAGGTGAGCGAGACCATTCGAAGGTCGATAAGAAAGGCAGGCTTCTCTTGGCGGCCCTACGTGTTGCGTTCCTATTTCGACACCCAACTGATGTTCGCGGAATCAAAGGGTCTCGTCCTCAGGGACTATCGTACACTGTGGATGGGACATAAAGGTGATATCGAGCACACATATACCACGAACAAGAACAGACTTCCGCCTCACATAATAGACGACATGCGGGAAGCATACAGAAAAAGCCAAGAGCACCTCCAGACCACAGTGCCCGAGTCTCCCAAAGGAGAAGACCTGAAGCGAATGTTTCGTGCAGAATTGCTTCGGATGGCTGGTTTCACCGATGAAGAGATGGAGAAGGACGATCTTCTTGATCTGGCAGAAGACAAGCTCAGGGAAACTGTTCGTGACCGACTGCTCAGCACAAAGGGGAACAGCAACTGCAGTCAGAAGGCAATCTCAATTGATGAGATTGAGGGGTATCTTGAGGAAGGATGGGAGTTCGTCACATCTCTTCCGAACGAGAAGGTGGTCCTTAGGCTTCCGCGCTAGAGAAAGGGTCCCGAGGACAGCTAGCTACGATCGCCATATGTCCCTTTCTGGCACACTCTCCAATCTACGAATCTCCATTGACGTCCCCCCCCGCCCAACTACTTCTAGTTGCCTCTGGAGTGGAGCACTGTTGTACGTGAACTTCTGACTACTACTTCAACTTGTCAGAATACAGAGGTTTGGTATATCGTCCGTGAAGGACTTCCACGTTGGAAGCCTTGAGGAGTTCTTCTACGGCCCTAGATAGGTGCGCAATCGATTTGAAGGGTTTCCTTTTCACTGCCAGGCCGTGGCTCTCGTTCTTCTTCAGAGTAATCATGCCATGCTCCCAGCAGACCCTCGGAACGATGTGGTTTTCCTTCCTCGAGATGTCATTCGTCCAGAACCTTACAGTCAGTTCAATGGTTTTCTCTCCATACCTCGGTTTCTTGTCCTTCATCCCCGCGGTATAGCTCCTTTATCGCTTTAACACTGCCTGTGCGACGATTCTGAGGAGAGCAAGAGAGCGGACTCTTTATAGCACTTGAGATTCTGAACCGTCAGTGTAGCACTCAATGTAGCCGTGCTCAATGCCGCCCCAGTCCATTTCTTCGAAGATCCTCCGAACCTCATGAGTCTGTCGGACATCCGTGAGTCTGAGCGCGAAGAAGTACTTCTTCGTATCATCATTGAAGTTCACTGCCCTCGTTCTCAGCTTTCCAACATCCTCCCTGCACTCTTTCTCGAACTTGGCGAGGCTTCTGGGGCTCGACCCAGTTTCCCAATTCCTCAGGAATTTCAGTTCAATGGCGTATTCGACTTTGACATCCAAAACCCTGAAGTTGCTATTGCTCTCTTCTGTGATGGCCAGGTCCAGCATTCCCGCCCAGTCACGATTCTTAAACGACCTGACAACTGGGAACTCTCGATGTAGTCTCTTCTTCAGCCTTGGCTCGTAAATCAGCAATCGATGATAGAGGTACGACTGCAGATCCTCTTCTTTCCAGACCACACTTGGCGACATTGAGAAGTATTCAAACAGGTCGGTCTTTGCCTTGTTGATTGCCGCATCTATGTCATTCATGTCTTTCCTCCTTCGTCTTTCCCTGGTTCTCTTGACTCCAGTTCTTGTTTGAATATCCTCAAAGGTCCTTCGACTACCTTCAGATATCTCCTTAACCGCGGATTGATGGTCTTGTAGCCCCTTCTTACCAGTGTACCTTGCCAATCTTCGACTTTGTGAATGCCGTCACCTCCGAACTGGTCAGACGTGAAATCAATGTCTCTTCCATCGGGCATTCGATTCCAATAGTGGTCGACACCTTTCCCTGGAACCCGTATACGTATAATCTCCCACTCAAACACACGATTCACCGTCCTAGCTGTACCATAGCACTGTCCGTTGCTCCTGCACAGCGACTTTCGCCATTCCTCACGGTTGTGTGCTGTCTCCTCTGACCATCCTTGTTCCAGAATTTCCCTTATTCTCCTCAGATCGTCCTCACCTATTACAAGCACCAATCAGTCACCTCCGAATTCCTCCATGATACCCTTCAGAATGACAACATTCCTCCAATTGCACTTCTGATTTGCACTAGATGGGTGAAAGATCGGAACAACAGGAATGCCGTGGTAGGACACACTTTCCGTTCTCTCGATACACGCTGAGAGAGAACTCACTCTTTTCCTGCGGAAGAACTCATAGCACTCCTTTCCCATGGGAACTATGACCTTTGGCCTGAGAATGCCCATTTGGCGGTCAAGCCAGCGTCTACAATTCTCGATTTCGCTTCTTCTGGGATTTCGCATCTTATCGCCAACCGGAAAACACTTGATGAGCTCCACGAATGTGATGTCTTCGATTTCCATCCCGACTTCCTTCAGCTGATTGCTGAAGATCTTTCCTGATTGAAGCATGCTGCCGTCAGTCTTGAAGAAGGCTGTCCCCGACTTCCGCCAACCTTCCTTTGCAGGGTCCCTGCCAATGAAAAGGACGTTCTTCTGACTGCCAAGCTGAAATGTCCTGGAAGTCGCAGGAAACTGGTCTCTTTCTGGACAGAGATTGCATTGTCTTATCTCGGCGTCCAGCGTTCCAAGCCGCTTTTCCACATCATCGCGACCGATCATGGATAACCCTTCTGCGAACCTGCACCTGTTACATGAAATCCTTCAGGATGCGACTATCCTGATTCGACCTCTTCAGTTCATCTTCAATGAGGTCTGTTATGTTGTACAGCTTCCATTCGACGCGTCCATCGTTGATGGCATCACGGATTCTTCTTTGGATAGTCGTCAACGATGACTTCCCGGTCTTGATTTCTATGAACGAGATGTTGTCGATATCCTTCTTCTCAAACATTCCGTTGAATGCGACGTAGTCAATCGGGTTGAACAAGGCTCTGACATCGCTAGGATGGTGCCCAAGCTGCGGGATGATTGGTGCAATATGCTCCAGCGTTTTTCCGATTCGAATTGCGAGAGACTGCTCGATTGCCTTCTCGATGATTCTCTTCTTATCTTGTTCAAACAGCTTCTTGCTCTCCTCGAGTTTTCCTTCTCTATCTCTTAGTCTGCCTAGCCAGTCAACGGGAGGCTCCTTTCCATAGAAGATCTGCATCTCGCTGACTCTGAAGATTTCGCTGCAGCAGGGACAAACGCCGTAGATTTCTTGTCCTGTCTCAAAGAAGGCCATCATTGCCTCAATCATCTCTTGCTTGTTCATCATGAGATCCTCGATTGTCCAATCGGTTTGAACATCTTAGAGTTTTCGTGAAGGGCTACCCTGTTCCGAGACAAGGCCCACCCATCGACAATTCAAGGACGGCAGACAGGAGACGAAGTGAACGGAGCAGGTTCATCAAGACCTCTCTCACTTCAATTCACACTTGACTCCTGAGAATCCCCTGCTACATTCGTGGTCAAGTCGAAAACAATATGAAGTCCAATCATGATTCAACTTGCCGCTCCAAAAGCGTGTGGGGGTGAGGCAATAGTCTTTGAATGGGAATGGGACCACGATTTCATTCGGAAGGTCGCCAATGAGAATGAGAAATATCGAGACGATCCATTGGTCAGGAGACTGACAGATTTCGTCTCTCAGAGTGTCTACTCATCACCTTCTCATTTCGCACTGGAAATGATACAGAATGCTGACGACGAGAAAGCTACGGAAATCAGATTCTACTTCGAAAAGGATGCCAGGATTGTTGTGACGAACAACGGAAGGAAGTTCTCAAGAGACGATGTCAGAACGATATGTTATGCGGGACATAGCCTAAAGAAGAACAAAAAGGGATTCTTTGGAATCGGATTCAAGTCGGTTAAGAGAGTGACGGATAGCCCCCACATAATATCCGGAAGATTCAATTTCGTGATTGATGACTACTATCATCCAGAGCCCTGCAACAGAATTCCTAAGGATGTAGAATTTAATTCCAAGAAGGGCGCGATTTTCGTCCTGACATCGAAATCTCAGGAGGAATGCGACAGAGTACTTGAAAGGCTCCTAGAAGAGACAAAGGAGTACCTATTGCTGTTTCTTGACCGAACTAGAAGGATTTACATCGTTGACAGGAGAGGAGAGGAAGAAGAGACCTACACCCTATCCTACGACCTCAGACGTGGTATTCTGAGGAATTCGTTCACAGGAAGCGAATCGAGATGGAGAGTGTTCAAGAAGACAATCGACGTGCCAGAGAGCATTCTAAGACCGACAGGAAAAGAAGAAGTGAGGGAAACCGAGATGGCTTTGGCATTCCCTCTGGGTTCCGAAGACCCTCGCCCTCCTCAGAAGCTATTCTGCTATTTGCCGACAGAGCGATTGACTGGGTACGCTTTCGTAGTTCAGGGCGATTTCCTGCCAATACTGGGCAGAAGCAACATCGATGAAGACCACCC
This sequence comes from Thermoplasmata archaeon, assembly GCA_023130895.1. Lineage (GTDB taxonomy): Archaea > Thermoplasmatota > Thermoplasmata > RBG-16-68-12 > JAGMCJ01 > JAGMCJ01. The sequence continues at coordinate 37,169 of JAGMAI010000020.1, read as the reverse complement.
TTGGAACAAGCATCTGCTGAGCCACTTGCCGCAATTGGTGGGGGACGCATTTGAGGCCCTCAAGGCCGACTCGGCTCTCAGAATCCGAATCATGTCATTCCTTCCCCTAGAAGACAGGTGTCATGACGAGCTGTTCAGCAGATACATCGAGGACATCTATGAGAATCTGAAAGGGAAAAGGACATCATATACCAGAGACAAGGATTTCAGGACACCCAGAGAATCTGTGAACCTTCCTCATGAACTGTGGGATTTACTCAACAATGACGACCTCAGGGACATCTACGGAAGCGACAAAGCCGCGATATCTGATGAATATACTGAGTCGGAAAGAGATAGCCTGTCTCTGCTAGGTCTCGATGAATTCGGACCTGAAGATATCCAGACCTTCTTCAGTAATGGCAAGAACATAAAGACGAAGACCTCCAACCCTGATTGGTTTGTATCCGTCTATTCTTACGTGTATGAGAATCTCGATGAATTTGACAAGAGGAGCTTGATGGACATCCCGATTCTCCTATCCGAGAATGGTGAGCTTGTTCAACCCCGGGATCCAATCAAAACGGAAAAGCCCAGGCTAATCGCCAATCAGTACATGAACAGACAGACGGCGTTCTTCACCGAGCTATTTGGCAAGCACGAATTGATATTCCTCCACAGAGCGTTCAGGATATCGCGAAGTCAGAAGAGGAACAAGAACTACGACCCGCGACTCGATAAGGTGCACAGGCTCTTCGAGACGCTCGGTGTAATAGGGACGGTTGAAGCACACCACATCATCACAAGACTCATTCTGCCGAGATTCGAGGAAGTGCGAGATGGAAAGCGTATGAGCTACAAGAGAGCTGTTCTTTTCACAAAGTACATCGTTGAGAACCTATCATACTATCGAAGCGAGTATGGAAGAAGCCTTAGGAAGACGGATGATTGGGACATTTTTTCGGACATCAGGTCGAGAATCCTCCTAATCGCAGAGATGAGAGACTCGGGGGGCAAGAAGAGGAATGTCTTCCTGCCACCGGTAGAGGTCTACAGACGTGGTGAGAAGAGGAGACTGTTGCACGAGAACCAGTTCCGGAGTCTGACTGACGTACCCTTTCTATCGAGGAAGTACTTCTCGAAGAGAGTCATAGGTGGTTTTACCAGCATACCGATCTCAGGGGCAAAGAAGAGACGCAAAACGTATTCTTGGGATGATTTCTTTGAGCTAATGGGCTGTTGGGACACTCCGCGAGTGGTTTGTATCAATAGGCGTTATAGTCGATGGGACTCAAGACTGAAGAAAGACTTCTCGGGCGTCAATTGGTCCGGTGAATACGACTCAACGCGTGGATATGAGTTTGAAGACTGGACAATGCCCGAGTTGACAGAGACGGTGCGGAAATACAACGAGGAGAAAGACACAGCCAAGAGAAGGCGTTTGAAGCACCAGTTGGTTCTGATCCGTGAAAGCATTGCGAGGAACTGGAAGAAATACCAGCCTTTTCGAAGGGTCCAGGTTTTCTATTTCCACTACTCACCAGGTGACTTCAAGATGGACTCGTCCCTCCTGCAAGAACTCAGGAGACCTTGGTTCCCGAGATCTGCAGATGGAAGACTAATACCTCCTTCCATGGTATACGTTGACACTACACGGAACAGACATCTAGCACCACCAGGCTGCGATTTCATTCGTATACCGTCCGGGTCAAAGGAGTTCTATCGAGAGATTGGAGTCGTCGAAGAGCCAAGGCCCGAGGATGTGCTTAAGAGGCTGCAAGAGACAAAAGCACGGTGGGACAGTATTCGGAAGATACCATCGGATGGTTTTCGCATAACGGAATCACATTATGAGTATCTGATCGAGAAATCTGAGGCTGAGGGTGATTTGAAAGATGCGATAGAAGATGTATTCTCCAAGAAATTCCTAGTCTTCCTCCCCGCAAGAGTGGGAGGAAGGATGAAGCTCTGGTGGCACAGGGATCAGGTCTTTGCTGCTGAGGCAATTGACTACTCACTCAAACCGCACTATCAGCCACTGTTCCAAGAGGGAGCGTACGATACAGCACTCGCAAAGGTCTTCACGTCCTTGGGTGTAAGAGGCGCTCCGGCTCTCTTGGAATACAAAGTCATCCTTGAGCGAATCAAGAAGGAGTATGGAGAGGCCTCCACCGACAGGAAACAAGAACTCAAAGGGAGAATCATTTATGCCCTGGAGGGACTGAGTCGACTGATTCAGGACGAATCCACCTCTGATGATGACCTCAGGACGCTTGACGAAAGCGTGTTTCTGACCGAGAAGGATGAATTCCCGAGGCCGAGTGAGACCTACCTGATGGATGATGATAAAATCCATAATGTCTTCAAAGACGTAGTCAATACTCTGTGGTACAATGCCGAGATAACATCCATTTCATCATCACTGATGAGAATCGGCTTCAAATCACTACGGAGCCTCAGGAAGAGAAGAAAGGCCAAATACGTTGAGAAGAAGGCCATTCACGAGGATGATCAAGAGAAGTTCAGGGAATTCTGTGAGATCATTGAAGCATTCATCGAGAACCGGTTCAGCACTTCATACGACGAGCAAAGGGACAACATCTCGAGACTCGAGCAACTGAGGATTTTCACGGCACGGAATATCAAGGTGGCATACTACTTGGATGGAAAGCGACGGATGAGAGGCAACGTGTCCGTATTCTTGTCTGGAGGAGAACTCGCAGTGTCCAATGCAGACAACGACCCCTGGCTTGAGGCCGCAAGAGGCGACTTCTCAAGATGTGTTGCCTCAATCTTCGGACCCTTGAGCCCTCATTTGGAGCCCTTGGTCAATGACCTGCACCAGAACCCAGATGACCTCGACATCGTCATCAAGAAATGGGGACTAGAAAAGGGCCCGGTATTCAAAAAATACGTCGAGGATGTGAGCCAAGTGGTCAAGCTCCCTACAGCCGCAGAAGAACCTGAGGTCCCTGAGGAGTATTTAGAAGAAGAGATAGGTGAAGTTGTCGACGTCGTCACGAAACCGCCCAAAGCACCAACACCCGAGAGCAAAGAGGAGGAGGTCTTCCCGATTGAGACGATACACGGTTTCATCGTGAAAGGCATCAAGACAGGGAAGACCACAAACATCCCAGTTAGGAGAAGAAAACCCAGGGCCCAGAAGAGGCGTAGAAAGAAGGATATCTCAACGACATATACTCCGTTTTCGTCCCGGATGACGGAAGACATTGCCGTCGAAGTCGTGAGACTGTTCGAGCAATCTCAACGCCGAGAGAACGTCATGGACGTAAGGGAATATGATGAGGAAGGTTGCGATTTGATTTCGTCGGGCAAAGGAGGGGATCGTCTAATCGAAATCAAGGCTTCGAAAGGAAGGAGGTCCAACATCAAGCTTCGACCCTCTCAATACGACAGAGCTCGCAAGGACAAGAAGAAATACTACATCTACAAGGTTGAGAATCTGAAAAAGGGAAGCACACCGCGCATTGAGATAGTCAAGAATCCGATAGATAATCCGAAGATCCGTCTTGTCCACAAAGGGGAGGTCTTGATAGAGGGATGGGAAACTTCAGACAAGACCGTTGTTGATGTTGAATCCAAGGGAGGCTAGCTGCCTAACGAACTCTCAGTCCTGGCTTATTGGTATTCCTTGATTGGGGGACGAGTCCAACTAAGACTCCTCTCGCTTTCTCCAACCCCTTGTCGGAGTACATAGCTCCGAGCATTGCTTCCAGAGCTTCGGACATGATCGTTGTGTTCTTCTCAAGCTCTTCCTTCGGGATGTTCTCATAGGTCTTCCCGAAGACCATGGGTCCAATCAGACCTATCTCCTTCGCCATTGCAGTCTGAGCAGTCTCATTGTGGATTCTCTGTCTCTCACCATCGAGCATTCCACTCACACAGCCGGGATGCGTGTTGAGTAGATGCTCAGCTACAATGAGGTCAAAGACGCGATCACCAAGAAACGCGAGTCTCTGATTGTTGGGAATCCCACACGTGCTGTGAGTGAAAGTTTCGTCATACACACTGATGTTTTCGGTCTTGATCGAGAACTTCTCCCACAGGTATCTCTTGATTTCATCCTTCCTTTCATCACTGAGTTCTTCTGTCATTGGTTGCCTCCCACCTCAAATGACGTTATCCCCTCCTAATATCTGCATGTTGCGATTCCATCAGGCGGTGAGGATGCTAGAATATCCTTGCGAAAAGCCGCCCAGTGCTGCTCAGGACAACTGTTTTTGCCCTGCGGTGCTCGGTGATTTCCACAAGACCCTTGGACTCCAGGGCTCTCAGATGATAGGAGACGTTCTGAGGGGTCGTAGACAGCATATCTGCCAGCCTTACCCCTTGGAGCTTCTAAGGACCCGCCTTCATTCAGAATGGCCTTCAGAATCGTTTTATGAGTCTCCCGGAGGCTTTCCCAGGTGACCCTCGGCACAGGCAGCTCAACCACTAAGTCCTCGATTCCCGATTCTCCACCGTCAATAGGCCTCTCTGGGACGTAGTAGACATCAGCACCCGCAATGAATCCCGTTGGGAGGGTAATGGCGGCTGTGATGTTCATGCCTCCGGCGACGTAGGTTGAGCAGTGCCTGTATACAGGCTTGGCACAGGTCCATTTCCCCAGAATCAGCAACACGCGAGGATTACATTTATAGCCAACGTACTCGCTCGCCTGGCAAGACACCCTGCAAAAAGAGGAAGACGACCATGAGACGTCAGGATCACGAGAAGGCGATTCGCTATCTCGAAAAAGAATTCAGGTCGAAAGAAGACTACTACATAGGTCTGTTCCTATCGCAAGACCTGCGAGAAGCCAAGGATGAGGGACGGGAGTCTATTCTTGATTGGCTTTGTGGAGAAAGACCGGACTTCTACAAGAACGTATTCTCCACAATATTCATCCGTGAGACAGGAGCATACGAATTCGCTTCAGAGCTAATGCCACATCTGGATTTGGAGCTGCTTCTGACTCACGTACAACAGCTCATCGAGAACTCCAAAGGAAAGAGAAAACAGCGGCTTCTGGATCTGTACCTTCTCTATTCTCAGACTCTGTATCAATTCAGACTCCAGACAGAATTCTCCCAGACAGAGATTCTTTGTCTCGATCCAGCGGTCTTCGCTGGCCAACCGAGATATGGCAGATTGGAACCAGAAAGCCTGGAGCGATTCAAGAATGTGGACAAGGACTTCATACGAAGAACCATGGAATTCTCCAAGAAAGAAGGCAGAGGAGGTTCCGAAGTCGCGGAGTATCTCATGTCCGATTCTCGTCGAAAGGATTTCGAGGACGTCTTCAAGAAAGTATATGAAATGGCCCTCAAGTCGGTACTCGAGAAGAAGGTTGCTAGAAACGTCCTCTTGCTGAGTTTCGTCACACTCATTGACCGGTCCCTTATGGAATACGACTATGAGAAGGCCGAATCCATCGTCGAGACGATAGTGGACGATTTCAAAGACGAGTCGATAATTCCCCAGTATTATCTTCAAGCGAAAGTGCTGAACAACAAGTTCAGAGACATCATCGAATTCCTGAGCCAAGAATACACTGATGAAGAAATCGATGAGGATCCATACCTGAAGATGAATCTCGGCATTGCCAAGGTCGCCGAAGGAAACATCCCGGAAGGCACTGGGTTCTTGGAGAAGGCCTATCATCAGTCTGGAAGGGATTCAAGATACTTCTTGAACTACTGCGATGCACTCTTCATAATGGACCCTGTAAAAGCCAAGGATACAATAAGAAAGCATCTAGAGGAAATCGTAACACCTTTGGAGGAACCGCACGTTCTGGCTTTGGCTCACAAAACCTTCGTTGTCGATGTAGAATTCGCGAAGTTCCTTCTTGACTACTACGACAAGACATACTTGAAAGGAGAACAAGAGAAGGACGAATATGGCCACTACAATTATCTTCTACTACTCTCTCAGTACTACTTCCACAAGAAGAACTATCCAAAGCATGTATCGGTACTGGAGGAGATCATTGAGAGATTCCCTGAGTACCCCGGAGGATACGGAAAGCTGTCTGAATTCTACTCCGATATGAACATCAAAGAGCATCTTGACCTCGACGAAGCAGTCTACTACGCGAGGAAAAATGCAGAAATCGAGGGTGTGGCACCCGAGTACTTCATCGGCGTATGTTATGCAAATGCGGGTGAGTTAAGGAAGTGTATCAAAACGCTGGAAAAGTTCGTCGCAAACAATGAGGTGACGCTCCAGTATATCAATGCGTTTGTGGAGATTTCTTTAGCTTATTTCACTCTGGGCAAAGAAGGCAAAGGATGTGAATGGGCTGCAGAATGGTTCGAGAGATATGACCGACCTGAAAGGTCCCTTCTCTACGGCGGGTTCCAGATAGAGAGAGAAGCTCAGATGCAGAAGGATCTGGGCTTCCTGAGGTTCATCTCCAAGAAATGTAGGAAGCTGAGGAGGAGAGTGGATTCAACTCTAGATGGTTTGGATCTTTGGGTTAGCTCATCGATATTCTCAATGGAGCTCAGGCAAGAGCAACTGGAGAAGGAAAGGCTTCGCAACGAGGTTGAGAAATTGGAGGGTGAACTGCAGGCCATCAAGGAGAGATATCGTAAGCTGGATCTTTCTGTGGAGGAGGATCTTGAAGCATTCTTTGATGAGATTGAGACGAACGACAAAGCTCATGTTGCTCTTCTCAAAAGAACCAAACGGAACCTGTGGCAGAAAAGCGAGGAGGACGTCAGAAGATTGATTCCGAAATATGCGAAGTTGCCGCGCAACGTTCAGACATTCATCCAAACTTCTGAATTCCAGCTTCTGGCAAACCATGAAGAATCTGACTTCTCTGGAGTGATTCTGGGCTATGCCAAAGCCTTTGAAGTCATCTTGGACAACAAGATAAGCAAGCCATTCATGGGAAGAGTGGGCCCCCTCAAAGAAGAAGAAGTGAAAAGCATTACCGATCATCGAGTCCGAAATCTGTTTCCATGGAAGTTCTACAGGCATCATTCCATCGGAGTTGGTCAGTGGAATGCAATGATATCGAAATACGAGACTTATGATGTTGAATCCGAAGACAAGATCACCCAGGATTTCATGAGTCATGTCTGGTCTCTTGGCGAAGATGACGTAGAGAGAATTCGTTCTCATTCTGAGAGACTCTCACCTAGCCGGAGTGGTAGCGTACACGAAATAAGAGTGAAGCGTGAAGACATATCAGAAGTCGTAGACGATTTCCGTAGAGCAATCAATGATCTCTGTGGGATATTCTACTGAATAGCCTGGGATGTGAGGATATTGACGATGATCGAGAACATGACGGACGCGTGCATTTGAGAAGCCTCGACCAACGAGAAGCGCAGTGCCAAAGAAGCAGAGAGGTCTGCAGGAATGGCCGTTGCAGAGAATCGAGACGAGACATTCTGCCATCCATTCACAGTGGCAGTGAGCAATCCCTTCGTTTTCGATAGCACCACTCATTCCATATCCAGCGGATATGCTTGAGAGGTCAATCGTGATGGTTCTCGGGAAGGCTGTTGGATTGAGAAACGAAACTTCCACTGCGCTATCTCTGAAATGGAAATGCAAGTTGACGACCCTACTTCTCCGAGCCTGATACGAAGAAGTTAGTAACCTTGGATGGACGAATCCAGAATGGACTCGATGTCTCGAGGTTAGAACTCTATGAATGTTCTCTGTACCGGACTATCGAAGAGCTCCTTTCGTGCTGGCAAGAAGCCTCAACAATGGAATATTCTAGCAAAGGCTTAAATGGGAATGCGGAGATAACGAAATGCCAGGATAATATCGTTGGAGGGAACGATAGTGATTGGGGGAGATGAAGGACGCAACACAACCGTCATGTGTAACAAGTTGTCTGCAATCGTGATAGCAACGATGATGGTAAGTTTGTGGCTCTTAGGCGTCTATGCTGATACACATACTCCACAATCCGACCAGGTCCGGAGTAGTTCGAGTATTGTAGTTTTTGCACCTCATCCCGATGATGAAGCGCTTGGTGCAGCTGGCGTAATACACAAGGCTGTCCAAGATGGACTCGACGTCACCGTGGTTGTGGTTACGAATGGAGACGGATACCAATCGTCAGCTGAGGTCCACTTCGCATATCACAAGAATGGCAGCGACCATTGGTACACGGTGGGAGAGGTGAGTCCAGATTCGACATATCCAAATGGCGTCGTCCTGAGTCCTGGTGTCTACAACGAGGGAGGCGGAGGAGCGGGCTACTTGTTCACTGGAATACCAAATAAGGACCAAATCACCTTGTCGATGAAACACCATGAGACTGGCTGGGGATTGCACGACGTCGGCATCTGGGCAAGGAATCAAGTCACAGGTGACTTGGATGAGATCGAGGAAACACAAGTCGACGGCGAAAACATATGGCGAAAGGAGATCGACGGTGGAAAATATATCAATACATCAGGAGATGTTGAGATTCTAGTCGGAGCTGATGCTTGGGATGAGTCAGACATAGCATGGGTCAAGATCGAGAGAGACCTGGACCCAACGTTCCCTGGAACATCGACCTACTATATCGGCTTGGGTGAGGCGAGGGAAGATGAGACAAGGGATGCAATGGCGTCCCTTGGCTTAGACCTAGGTGATATTAAGTTCCTAGGGTACCCAGATGGCGGATTGGACTCATTGTGGCAAGAGAACTACAACCACAACGTAGGTGGCATCCCTGTATACCGCTCCGACTTCACAGATGCATACGAATCCCCTTATCCAGATTCTGAATCCAACAAACTCTACCGCAAGGACTCGGTTCTGGAAGATATCGGAGACATACTTGGGAGTACGAACCCTGATACGGTCTATGTTTCCCACTCGGAGGACACTCATGGAGACCATGCGAGGACAGCGTCCTTCGTGCTAGAAGCAATGGCTCAGGAAGGCCTGAACGCTGACGTCTACTACTACCTCATTCACTACAAGAAACCGCCCTATGGAGGGTGTGGGCAGGAGTGGCCCTTGCCAAGCTGGGACTATTTCAAGAAACCCTCGAATGATTTTGGTGACCCAAGTCTGGACCTTGTTCCAGATGATTTCTTCAGCAACTACGTCGATGAGGTCGACTCGGAATCGTTCGATAGATTCAGAGACTTCAAGATTCACATCTTGCAGAAATACTACTCTCAACGATTCGAGAATTGCGAGATTGTCTACTACGACAGTTTTGCGAAGAACGATGAGGTGTTCTGGAAGAAGCCCAGTTTCGACCCACTGACACATGGTTTCAGTTTTTCAAACCCAGGCCACATACCTGCATGTGTTCTCCCAACACTACTAGAGGTTATCACGGATGTCATTGCAAATCCCTCATTTGCCACAGCCCCCATGGAACTGAAGCCCTTCATTGGCAGCCTTGAGTATGGATACCTTCAAGAATGGAACATGCAAGGACATTGTGAAGCCATGAGCATGCTAGCCCGTCACTACTATCTTCATCCTGAAGACATACCAGGTGGAAAGACGGTTTACGAGCTCCAAATGGGTGATGTTGTCCTAGAGATATGTGAAGCCGAGAACCAAGCAGCTAAGGACCCGGGTATTGTGTTCAAATATGCCTCCCTGTATTTCGGGTGGACATCGATCGAACATGAAGTTGCCACAATAAGAGAATCCTTGGACAGTGATATTCCTATAGTTGTCCTCATGAAGGCCCCATCGGAAAAGAATCCTCTTGAAGGCTATCATGCAGTGTTGGCTTACGACTATGAGATGGGACCAGGAGACATGATCAGAATCAAAATCTATGATAGTAATTTCCAAGGTCTGCAATCGATACTCACGGTGAATACTAGCGCTTGGTCTTTTGTCGACTACGACAAGAACGTTGACTATATGACCTGGTTTGGCTGGGAGCTTACTCGCTTTGGTGCGTACAACCCCATGTCCACAAAGGACCTTATTGGACGATTCTCATCAGACGTAGTTTGGATTATGGCAAAATCCCCAGTAGATTTGCATGCTTATGACGAATCTGGTAATCACGTCGGTGTAGACGAGTTTGGCAACTGGATTGTTGATATACCTGACACACTCTATCTGGGCCCTGACTCGGATCCAGAATTGATGACCATTTTGCATCCGAGTGGCAGAGTTATCATCGAGGCAAGAGGAAGAGATGTGGGGGAGTTCACTCTTGAAATCATTGAGATTGGACATGATTCCTACACCTACGTACGCTATGAGAATGTTTCTATCACTCCAACTACTACTGCAGTTGTCGAGGTGAATCGTCCCTCACCAGACTACACCATGTACGTCGATGGGATCTCTAGGCAACCTGATGAGGTTAGAGAGTCTGGGTTGGCACAGCTCCCAATCGCGGACGCTGGTGCTGATCAAACTGTCTACGAGGGAGATATAGTCTCCTTTGATGCCTCAGGCACATACGTTCCCCAGGGCGCCACGGTCGTAGAACATGCTTGGGACTTCGATGGAGACGGCATTGCGGACAGAACAGGTAGCAAGACAACATTCACATGGTACGACAACATTGTCGCCACTGTAACACTTACTGTCACATACGAAATCACATATGAAAGCGTTGACGAGGATGGGAATCCTGTCATCGAAACCTATGTAGGCACCTCCACAGACACGATGGTGGTTACTGTCCTCAACGTGGAACCGACAGCTTCCATCGATAGAGCGTACATGCACGTCGACTTCACTCTCCGTGGAGCTGGCGAGAAATGGCACAATATCTACTGGACTCTTTATGAGAAAGACTGGGAAAGCGACGGTGGGAGAATCATTGAGAGCAATGAGATGGCCCACCTTGAGATAGAGCGCTATCCGGGAGACCCAGATAGACAGAGTGACACAGTGTACGATGTGTATGTAGACATGGAGAAGATCTACTGTTTCACCGCGACATATAATCCTTACGAGGACGATAACCCGATTAGCGGGCAACTCTGGGGGTCAAACCCCATCTGGATAATACTGACTTTCGAGGATGGCAGTACGGAGAGGATACATCACAATTTTAACGTACAGCAGTCTCTTGTGAGAGACAGTGAGCTTTGGGTTCACGTTGAGCCGTGGTGTGTGGACTTGAGTCCTTGGTTTGTGGGTCACATAGTCACATTCGAGAGCAGTACATTCGATCCTGGAACCGATGACGAGACCTTCACCTGGGATTGGGGAGATGCAACATCACCCCAAGATTGGCTGTTTACATACCGCCCAAGTGGTGCAACAGACCCATATCCCAGTCCATATGACAAAGAGGAGGGTGTATACCCGGTTGATCTTACGAAGAAGTTCTATCACATCTACGGAGAAGAGGGCGATTTCATCGTTACGTTGACAATCCACGACGACGATAATGGCATAAATGAAGACACTCTTGACATCGATGCTATCCACACAGACCACATATGTCCAACCAGATAATCATGACACAGGATCTTCGCGGAGATTCAGAGTGTGACTATTCTCACCAGTCACTCAAGGGCAAGACAAGGGCAGGCATGTTATTGATCTTCGTGTCCTTCTTTCTCATGGTCATAACGATACAGTCGCCTTGTGCCGATGCAGGAGGACCAACTTATGTAGGTGGTAGTATGCTCTCTGACACGACTTGGAACATCTCAGAAAGCCCCTACGTAGCAGTAGCGAACGTCACAATCGAAGATGGAGTTGCCCTAGTTATCGAAGCAGGTACGGTGATCAAACTCAACCCCTTTACCCGATTGATGGTGAACGGGACTCTTCTCGCCATCGGTAGCGATGTAAACAGGATCATCTTTACCTCCAATAGGTCTCTACCAGCACCAGGTGACTGGAGTAGTATAAGATTCAATGAGAATAGCAGCAATTCCAGCGTGATAAGATACGCAAGGATTGAGTATGCCATCTACGGCGTATGGTGCATACGGTCGTCACCGACAATTGAGAACAGCATCATTGACAACGCCAAGACGAAGGGAATATACCTCCAGGAGTCAAACGCAACCATTGTGAATAACAGGATAGTCAATGTTTCAAACAAAGGAATCGACATTCTTCACTCTTCTCCTTCGGTTGTGGGCAACACAATCGGGAACACCACATACTATGGCATCAAATGCTACGGGTCTTCTGCCATTATCACCAACAATACGATTTCCGATGCGGTCAATGGACTCTATCTCAAAGAGTCGACTGCAACGATACTGGGGAACAGAGTACTATCGACCGGATATGGCATCTATTTGGAGCACGCTCCGGGAACCGTCATTCTGGACAATCGTGTAGAAGAAAGCGGATATGGAATCTACTTGGCGTTCTCCAATTCAACAGTTGTCAGTAACACCACAATGGTCGAAATCGATTTTGGTTTGTACATTATGTCTTCTTCGCTTTTTATTGAGAATTCTACGATCCTGATCTCTCAACATAAGGACTTCCACATTGCAGGCGAATCTCACCTGGTCACCTTGAACACTAGTTTCGATGGCAGCAAAGTCTTGATGTCAAGTGGTTCTACTCTCACGGTCAAGAATTTCCTGGCAGTAAAGGTTGAGAACAAGAATGGTTTTGCTCTTCCCAACGCAAGTGTTGGGGTTGAGGACAATTTCACGACTCTACACGAATTGTCAACGGATGTACACGGCTTATCCGAGTGGATAATCGTGACTGATAGGATCTACGAAGGTGTCGACATTGCCGCTGAGAACGTCACCACAGTGGGTGTGTCCTATGATACGCTTCCATTTCCTGACAATCCTAGAGATGTGGACATGAGCACGTCTCATACTGAGGTGTTCAAGGTGAACACCAAACCCACCGTGAACATCACGTCACCATCTGACGGGGAAATGGTAGATGGTGCCATCACTGTCTCCGGAACGTCTTTTGACGAGAATGGTGTTGTGACAGGGGTTGAGATCCGAATCGATAATAGCTCCTGGCAAACAGTAACGATGTTGGCATCCAATTGGTCTGTATGGTCCTATCAATGGGACACAACACAACACCCCAATGGAGAACACAACCTGACCGCCAGAGCTGTGGATGATTGCCTTGAGAATTTCACGCACTCTATTACGGTGAATGTGGAGAATGAAGATACTGTCATTGCAGAGGATTCGGACATCGGTCTTCCCTATCTCTGGATTCTCCTCACTGTCCCATTCCTGGTTCTCATTTTATCGATAGCTTACTGGAGAAAGCGCAAAAAGAAGAGAGATGATGAGATGGCCGTTGAGAGACCAGAGGAGGCGAAGCCAGAGATAGCTTCGGATGCTAGAATCGAGAGGATCGAAAGGGCCTTCGAGGATGGATTCATCTCAGAGAAGGTCTACGAATCGAACTTGGAGAGACTGAGAGAAGAAGAGACTGAATCCTCGAAAGAGCCAGAAACCGAAGAGACGTTCTCTTATGTCTGTCCAATATGCAGTAATGAAGTAGACGCAGACGCCACTGAATGCCCTAGTTGTGGTGCTGCCTTTGAGGATTAGGCGTGGTAATCTGTCATGACCGAGGGGAAGTTCAGAATCGAATGGGATGTCCCCTTTCAGATCACCTATTGGCATGTCAATGAGGTGATAGAGCACACCACTCCTTCCGGAGAGAGGATAGTCCTAGGTCCGAAGGGCGAGCACGACTCGGAAGGTCACGTCTTTCTTACACTGATTGATGATGTAGTGGACTCTGCGAAAGCAAAGAGAATTGCGCAGGAAATCGTACAAGACGTGCTTGTGGAGAATTTCCTCATACTTGATGGGAGAAGTCTGGGATCTAGTGGCATGAGTTTTTCTGACCCTGAGCTAGTGAATGAGGCGGAGGTTGAGAACAGAAAGAAAACGGGATACGCTACACTGGCAGGAAACGTAATAATATGTGCGCCACTGGATGCGTCGAGAATAAGAAAAGCCTTCACATTACACCAGAGAAGGTTCACTCTCGACAAGAGGGATGAGATAGACAGATGCGTCAAGTGGCTCAAGAAGGGTCACTCCCTGTCAGACCCTGTGGACCAATTCCTGATGTACTGGATTTCATTCAATGTTCTCTACGGACTCTTATCTGATCGGGGGAAACAGACGGATAGAGTCTCGATTAATGAACTCCTAAATGGCCATCCGAGAGAAAAGGAAAGCATAACTCACATTCTGAACAAGCATGGAGAGACAGTAGACATTCTTGCGGGTGCTGAGCTTACTGATTGGCATGAGAGAACATCCTACAGCGAGAAACTGCAGGAGTCTTTGAAGACTGACAACTACAGGGACCAGCTGAAGAAGGTGGCTCTCTGCCTCTATGTCGTTCGAAACCAAGTATTCCATGGAGGTAGGGGTCTCTTGGAAGCTCGTGACTTCTATATCGGATGCAGCTCATTGCTTTTCGATTTGCTCAGAACAACTATCACGTCCTATGCCGAGAATCCCCGATTCTCCTGTGAGATCTGAGACCAATCGCTACGGAAAGGAATAGGACCCCTTCGAGCATGCGGTGGGAATGCAACAATCTAATCACATCACTAGTTCCAACACACTCATTTCCGTGCGTTAGACACGTATCCAAGACCACACTTGCCTCCTCATCGAAGGTCATCAAGCTGAGGAGCTTGTGGAATCCATGTTCTCTGCAAGGCTTGCTCATTGGTTGCCCTTCGAGTGGCCAATCTTCATAGGCCATTCCCATCTCAGCCACCTCACAGTAAGTCTGGCTATATCGAATATACTCGCATCACACCAGACCGAATGCACAGTCAGGAGCCCCTAGTCAATGGAAGATCCTCGGGGTGATGTTCTTGATTCTTTCAGACAGGGCTTCTACCGTGCAATCCGTTGAGAAACTCAGTCTCCTTGGGGGATCTAGACGCATATACCAGTGGCCAAACCCAGGGTCCTCTCCAACTCTCACCAAACCAATCTTCTCTGAGAATCTCTTCGATTCATCGGTTCTGGCCTCTGCCCAGACTGAATGATAGCTCTGTCCAGGATAGTAGTAATCGATGTGGAATTTGGTCAGCCAGGTCGCCACTCCTCTTCGCCTAAACACCGGATCCACCTCCGTATGGGCAAGACAGATTGAGTTGTCCTCTCGAAATAGGGAAGTGGCATGCCCTACCTCCTTGACCCGCTCAAGTTCGCTATCAATCCACTCGACAAGGTCTTCCCTGGGGAATGAGCCGCCACAATCCTCCGAGGAATGTGCGCATCTGTATAGCCAATAGTCCACTTGACACTCAGAGAAGTAGTGTTTGAACAAGATTAGGTCGCTACGAAGCACCACTCTGAGGTATTTCTCTTCTCTTCCGCGAAATTCCTCTTGATATTCCTCATAGGCAGGTCCTGAGCCATTCGTGAAGGACTCCAAGAGCAAGTCTCCCCGCTTGCAGATTGACGCGTGCGGGATACTCTCAAGAAGACCTACAATTCGACGAACATAAGAATCGACAATTCCCAACTCGTCCAACTTCTCCGTAAGGTTGCGAACGTAGTCCAAACATCGACCAGCAGTGCCTTTGGCCTCTCTTATCATGAGGACTCTTGTCTCAACCGGAACATCTCCAATGTAGGTCTTCCTATCTTTCCTGTTCACAAGAACAGTTGCTTTCACTCTTTTGTTGCCGGCAACAACATCCAGGGGTTCCTCTATGAATGAGGGTCCTTCACGTTCTTTCAAAGCCTCAACCGCGTGAGGGACTTCATCCTCAGAGACCTCAAACAGTGTTCCCACGCATTCGCCGCCTTCCTCGAGGCCGAGAGTGGGACCAGGAAGGATTCTTGTGCCCCAACGTTTCCAAGAGCCTTTGTTGAACTCTCTATGGTAACCCTTGAGAATTGCTCCATCAGTTCTCTCCTCGAAACGAAATGGAACCTCGTCCCACATGAGAGACCCATAGACGAATATCCATGGCATGCGACTCACCGATATGCTGACTTCACGAATGAGAGGAAGACTCATATATCTTCCTCTGCTGACCGTTTGATGGAGAAGTCCTAGAAGATTCATTAGGCCTCGAATCCTAGTTGAGACCAGAGGACAAAACCTGTTGTATTGCTCAACGCGAAGATGTCTCACTCAGACGACTAGCATGATTCTCTTGAGGTGCATAGAGAGACCGGGCCTCGAAAGGAAGGACCTGTATGCACTGTACTCCCAAAGCAGGAACAATCCCCCCATTGATGTCGTGACCGTGGGTCCTCTTGTTAGCGTGGTCACTGAGAGAACTAGAGCCAATTTGCTGCCCACGAGTGTGCAGGCAAATGCAGCTTCTCTACAGGGCTTCCTATATCCTAGGCGCTCGGAGAGTGGGGGGTGGATCGCCTGCACAACACATGCTCCTTACCACGTTGACCACCGTATGCTGGCCGTGGTAAAATGACCACGCAGAAACCACGCAGACAAATCGCAATGCAACGCGAGCCCACGTACCGTGGTAGTGCAGTCTGCAATCCTGAAATCTCTAGTTACTCGAGAGTTCGCCCTCGAATCACAACGACTTTACTCCCTCTCATCCTCATCAGCCAACTCAAGATACTCCTTCCAAGTCACATGTTCGTGGTCAAGCCCTTTCCTCTTGTGATCAAGAAGGAAGCAACGCCTAGAGCAGTAGACGGACTCACAGTCATCGTCCAGGCACACGATAGCATCATCGAGAATGTTGCCATCCTCATCCGTCACTATGGTCTCACATTTGAGACACTCTTGTCTATCCGTCTCAGTGTCTTTGCATCCCTTACAGTCTGGATCGTCCTCATTCTTTCGACGGCACAGGTCTCGGCAACGAATGGAGCAGAAGGTCTTCGAGCAATATCCTTCTATGTGGACTGAATCACTCGGCACCCTTTCCTTGCAGTGGAAGCAGACTCCGGACTTGGGGCATCGGTGTTCTCGATAACATTCTGGGCAATAGGGACGGCTGCAGAACTCGCACTTCACCACCTCATCTCCCGATAGCCAAAGGTCAGTTTCATCGATGAGAGTCTTGTTACATCGTGAGCATGAGACGACTCTCCTCTTGGTGGTTGATTGAGCATCATTGGAGAGATTCACTCTGTGATGTTCCTCCAACGTTGCTAGCTCATCTTCAGTTCTCCCTCGGTCAGTGTGTGTTGAGCCCAGGGCAATATGACCCCGTTTGTCTGAGACGTGTTCAACATTCGACCGTTCCGAACCACTCTCTGCAAACCCATCAACTTCGCTCCTTTCGACCCACTCTCTGCTACTTGTCCTCCCTCTTCTGATGACTTGCGCGTCGCGCGGACTGAGGCGTTCGGATGACCTATCCGGCTTCGCTAGGCCTACGTCTCTGGTTTGGTTGGACGTTCCCTCTCGAGGATGCCCCGAGCGGTTTCTTGTCCGCTTCTTTTCTTCCAGCGCTTGCTTCACTGCAGCGTTGAGTTCCTCCAAAGCGGTATTCAACTTGTCGAAACCTGATAGGGCTCGGACTTTCTTATGTTTGGATGGTGTCTTCCTTTCCATTGCCAATGTTTTCTTTTTCTCACTGGCTTTGCCCGCCCTATCTGCGAATGATTGACTTGAACTGAACTGGGGCTTACCAGAACTAACTTGACCTTCACTGTCCTTCTCGTTGTCAACAACACTTCTACTTGCAGTCTCGGAAAACGGTCTCCTAGTTGTGATGACTGGTCTCTGTAATCTGTGTTTCTCATCTCGATCGAACTCGGTGGACATCTGGTTGGTCACAACCCTGTCGACCGAATCGTCGTTCGCTGGCTTTCCAGGGATCACGATTTTCTCGGCTTTCGAGAACCGACGACCCGTTCTCTGAATCATGAATTCGGCCGGACCATAACTGGCCAGGTCCTTCGCTGTTGGTTTGTACGGGAGTGTGACCACGTGTTTCAATGTGCCGTTGGGAAGGCGTCGCCGAACCAACCATTTCCCCGAGGTTTGACCTCTGGATTCCTTCTTGGAGACCTTGCCACTGTTCTCCTCTTTCTTCCGCTCCTTCTTCCTTTTCCTGCGACCTGTCAGAAACATCAAGACCCCCTTCCTCTCAACTTGTCCAGTATCCTGGGTTTCTTCTTGCTAGCGTAGGCAAGGGATGATTCTATCGTTGCCTTTGCCTTCCCGATTCTGAACGTCGCTTGTATGTACAGGTCGATACTATCCACGAGTTGCTCTCTCCACCAGAGGTCCCGTTCCGAGAGATCACTAACAAGACCAGCGAGAAGTACTCCGACAAGGTCATTGGCAATCTGTTCGTCGCGTTCCTCCTCGGTCAAGTCTTCATATGGAGGAAGTTCAGGTCGACGGAGAGCTAGCTCAAGAGCTCGCGTGGACGAGAAGACCAGAGTCAATATGCTCTCTCTAGCCTCATCGTGGAGACGGACAGAGTAGTGGCTTTCGAGGTCCCCTATGAGTTCCTTCTCCAAGATTTCCTGCACGAATTCCTTCGTGATGACCTTGCTACCAAAGAGAGGCATTACCCTCGGAACCAGATCCCTCAGTGCATCCAGGCTCTCGATAATCTTGTAGAACTTCACTGGCTGTTTCTGGCGTGGAACCTTGCGTTCTTCATAGGTCAAGATACCATCCTTCACGAGCTTCTCACAAACCGCCCGGCTCCATCTCCGGCTAATCGACAGAGGAGCGCTGCCATCTGGGAGAAGGACAGAAAGCCCCAGGTCTCCGAGTCCCTGGGCAATTCCTGAAGCGTGTGTGGGCTCGTTCTCACTTTCAATGAGGAAGTAGAGCGCCATTGTCTCCTTGAAGTTCGCTCCAGTAATCGTCCTGCGTCCCACCTTCCTTCTTCTCTTCTGCTTCATGGGAATACTAAATGCACTCTGAGGTATTAACCCTTTGTGCCAACTGGACGATGGAGTAGTTCGCGTTTGAGTCCCACGTCAAGGCTATCTAGTCAATCAACGATATACCAAGTAGCCTGCTCTCAGGATCGCCTAGGAGGTGATGGGAGAATGCCAAAGCGGAATGCGGATCGTGAACCTGTCAGGAGAGTCCAGCATGAACGTGACAACCCGAGGACCATCTCTACCGACAACCTCAAGGAGCTGGTATCTGGCAAGTTCCCGCTTGATCACCCCCTCCGGCTAGTCATTCTCAGGGAAAAGGAGCACCTGACGCCCGAAGAGCTCCTCGCGAAGTTGCAGGCGTGGCTGGTTCTTCTCGACTACGAGGCGTGAGACACAGCCCACTCCAGAAGAACCGCCAAACATGTTGCCCAAATCCGAGTCCGATTATCAGTCACGTCGATTTGCAGGGTCGAATGAGCTATGAAGGCATCTCCATTTCACACATCATTGCGGTGCGCCACCGATTCCTGCAACCACCGGCTTCGTAGATGTTTTCCAGCCAATCTTCTCGAGGTCCTTGAGCTTCTCGCTATCCCAATCCTCTTCCTCAGAGAGCTCGACTACTGGGTAGACTGTCCCATTCCTGACTGAATATACCCAGACAAGATGCACCACCTCGTCCGTCCGGCGATAGAAGTAAAGACGACGCTTGTCCCAGTAGAAGTCCATGAACTTCAAGTACCCATTGATGTTCTCAGATTCAACCAGTCGCGCCAAAGCTTCTGCGAAGGCCTTGCTTCCTGTCCTCACAAGAAAGGCATCAACACGGTAGTCTGGAAGTCCATGTCCAGCATATGGGGAATCCATCATGAGATAGGGGTCAATATCCCCTCTGAAGACATCTATTGTTTCCGGATACTTCCTGACCCTGGACTTGTCGAGGACGTTCTCAGGTAGAAGGATCTTGAACATCTCAATGTCGACATACGAACCGTAGTCAGGCGATTTGGTCTCCTTTTCTATCTCGTCAGCGTTGAACCAGAATGACCTAGCCACCATCTGCATCACCTTTGCCCTGCTTCCCTTGTGGGTACCTCAGGCAATTGCGATGCGTTGTTTGCCTATAAGTATTCTCTGTACTCATTAGGGATACCTACTGCTGAAACTTATATGTGTTGAAGTAGCTACAATCCATTATTACTAATCGTAACCTCAGCACAGAGTGATAGAATGGCATTAAAGGGAAAAGGTAGACTGCACGAACCAGTGAAAGGGCGATTCATGCTATACATTCCGACGGACGTGCACAAGGATTCAGCATTCCCCTTCAAGGCAAAAGAGGAGGTTGAGGTTGAGATCGCAGGCAAAGAGCTGGTAGTAAGGAAGTTGAGGAGATAGCCTTGGATCTCCCGTTTTTGTCGTATGTGAGACTCTGAGTGAGCAGGGCGATTGATCTCACACGGGAAGGAGTTCTTACAGCTTCTCAATTTCGTCGCAGATGATAATGAAGAACGACATTTCCATATCTGGACAGATGACCAAGAGAAAGGAATTTAAGGCGCAAAGGCAATTTGAGTCATGACGTTATGATCGATGGAATGAATAGACGAATCAAAGCAGCAACTCTCTTTGCCGTGCTCACGATTATCTCCATGTGCCCAGTCGTTTCTCAGATAGAAGAAGCTTCTGCCCATGCACCACATGCCCCAATCTTCATTGACGGAAATGGAGACTTCACGCCGGACAACGGCGTAACTGGTGGAAGCGGAACGGTATCGGACCCTTACATCATAGAAGGATGGGAAATCAATGCTTCAACGGGTCATGGCATAGAAATACGCCGCACCGACGCACATTTCGTCATCCGCGATGTCAATATCCATGACGGCTTCTACGGGGACTGGCCTCAGTATGCTGGCATCCACTTGTGGAACGTATCCAATGGGTCAATAGAGCAATCTACTTTCTTCAACAGTCAGAACAACATAGATGCTATAGTTGTCTCCAATATCTCAATCGTCAACAATACTTTCTACGGTGTCAGGGATAATGAGACTAACCCATACTGTAGGCATGGCGTTCTCGTCGATTGGGGGGAGAACGTCACCATCGCCAACAACTGGTTTACCACTATCTTTCAAGCCGCAATTTGGCTGACGGGGTGGGGGACTAACGTTACTATAATCAAGAACTACATCATGAACAGCTATTGGGGCATAACCCTTATTCAGTTTCCCACTAACGTAACCGTTACAGAGAACGTTCTGATTGACAACGATGTGGGGATGTATTTGATTCAGCCCGCTGGATGCCATGTCTATCACAATGTTTTCATAAACAACACTCAACAAGGTCTCGATGTGCAAGGATTCAACGACTACTGGGATGATGGCTATCCCAACGGAGGCAACTACTGGAGTGATTATTCGGGAAATGACTTTCTAAGTGGTCCTGATCAGGATCTGCCGGGGAGCGATGGTATAGGTGACACTCCTTATGATGTGGATGTGGACACTCAGGACAGGTACCCGCTTATGTCCCCCGTGACGCCTCTTCCCATGCGCCCGCCAGCAATTCTCCGAGCCACTCTCAGCGGCACCGACCTGGAGAACGTCACAATAGCATGGGCTCTCTCTCCTGATGATGGACAGGGATTGAAATCTGTTGTCGGCTACGAGGTCTACAGGGGAAAAGTATACGATTCCTCTGGACTAAGCTACCAGTTCATCACCGCTCTTCCCAATGGCACAACAACCTTCACGGACGCTTCAGTCGGAGAAGGGGATCAGGCCAACTACTTCTATCAGGTATGTGCAGCAGATGTCTACCACAATCAGAGTTGTCCAGAGACCCAGGTAGCCAAATTCACCCGCCCACTCTCTCTGGGTCCGAACCTCATCTCCATTCCTCTCATCCAATCCAATGAGAGTATCGAGGCAATCCTTCAGACGGTCAAGTACGATAAGGTCTGGTCCTGCAATTCTTCCTCCCAAGAATGGACGTGGTTCATGAAACAAAAGGAATATAGGAGAGGCTTATGGAATATGGATCACACCCAGGGTATATGGGTCAACGTGACAGAGGACTCGAACCTCACTGTGGCAGGAATCGTTCCCACTCAAACCTCGATTCACCTGACAGCAGGATGGAATCTTGTGTCATTTCCCTCATTCAGCACTACATACACCGTTGCAGACCTGAAGGCGGAGATTGGTGCCATGAGAGTAGAGGGATATGACCTTGCCCCCCCTTACTTCCTGAGGACGCTTGGAGACGCGGAAGTGCTTCTGGCGGGAGAGGCGTACTGGATAGAAGTGGATGCGGACGTGGACTGGATGGTGGAAGGGTCATAGTGCGAAAAGGACTACGTCGAATTCTGCTGGGTCCTTTCCTTTCTTGTCTGCAGGCAATGATATGCGGCGATGGGAATTGCCACAATCAAAGCGACTACCGCCGCCTCCACTAGAAGACATATGAACGCGGCCACAAAGAACCAAATGAACACGAAGGCCAGAGTATACATGGTGAGAAACAGGAGTATCCAGTGCCACCACTTTGACGGAGCGTACAGCCTTTCCCCAATTCTCCGTCTTCTTCTCTTCTTTGCCTTCACGACATTGCCGCTCAACAGGATTCCCTCCTCAGCAATCAGAGTGCACAATCACACGTGTTGCATAAAGTCTCTTGTCGCACTGCATAGGGAACTGCGACACAGTCTCACATCTGATAATCTGGTAGAAACCTTCTTCTCTGTTTCGGCCTGACGTGTTTCCTGCTCGATTTGCGAGGGCCCGCCAAGACGATCCATTGGCGTGATGCCATCGGTGATGTCAATGAAACCTGGGAGCAAGAAGATACTGCTGGACGGGATTCCCAGGGGCCGTGATCTGAGAGAGACGAGCAAGGAGGGAAGGATAACCTTCGAGGTTCTCGTGAAACGAGAGGACATGAGACTGGCGATGCTCTCGAATGTCCTGGAATCCGAGGGTTGGATACTCGAGGAAGACAGGCTCATTCTTACTGTTCCCAAGGACGCTCTGTCGAAAGACGAGAACATGATACGGGCAGTTCACTCGGCAATCACCAAGATGAAGTACCTCTTGAAGGTTGCAGGAATGGACTACGAGATGAGGATGGTCTCAGAGGCCGCAGAAGAGACGAGGAACCGCAAGTGGGAAGTTGCCAAGTTCAAGGTGGGCATTGTTGGTGATGCGGGGGTGGGGAAGACCAGTCTCATCAGAAAATTCGTCTTGGATCAGTTCGATGACAAGTACGTGAAGACGATAGGAGCAAAGGTGTCAAAGAAGGAGATGTTGGTTCCCCTCCCGAGAGGAAAGCAAATGAGAGTCGTCATGATGGTCTGGGACATAATGGGGAAGAGGAGCATCGCAGACCTCTACATGGAGTCCCATTTCAAGGGGATGCAGGGCATCCTCGCCGTCTGCGATGTCACGCGAAACGAGACTCTGAGAAGCCTGGAGGGCTGGAAGTCTTCCATCTTCCATGCGACGGGAAAGGTGCCTGTGTGCATCGTTGCCAACAAGACGGACCTGGAGGATCAGTTCGATTTTGACAGGAAGGATGTGGCAAAGTATTCGCGAAGGATCGGCTCTCCGTTCATCTTCACTAGCGCCAAAACCGGAATGAACGTGGAGAGGGGATTCCACGAACTGGCGCAATGGATACTGTCCAAGAAGAGCGCCTCCATCAGACAATCTGCGGATATTCCCCTAGTTTCGTAAGGAAGGTCTGGAAGGTCACTCACCTGGCCAGGTGCCCAAGGAGATTCGGTGTCTGCCCATGACCGATGATTCAGCTCGATGATGTGGCAGGCGAATGTCGACCTTCATATTGAAGGTGATCATTTGTCAATCCTATCCTCGGGATGTCCATTAGGAATGGTAGACCGTTGAAGAATTCTGCAATTCCTAGAAAATGTTAAATAAGACATCTAGTATATGCGACAAACATCCAAGAGTAGGAGGGAGGTAATATGGTAAGAGAAAAGCTTGACATAGAGGCACATCGTGAGCTAGTGAAGATGAGCGAACTGTCCGATGAGAAACAGGAGAAAACAAGAGTATTGGTGATGGACAAGAAGTTCAGAAGGAAAATCGGAATTGGGCAGGAGCTGGATCTCACGAAGATGGTGGAAGATGAAGGTGTCCTGGAATTTGTTGATGCACCTGAAGACGTTCCAGGGGGTCAGACTGTGATCAGAGGCCCGACCATATCGGGTGGAGACCTTTCAAGTGCAATAATCCGGGATTTCGGAGCGTTCTCCACATCAGGTGGTGTGTTTATCTCTGATGGCTTCTACTTCCTATACCCAGATACGCAAGTCAAGAAGGTGTTGTCCGAGGACCTCACAGACCTGCAGATGTGGATAAACACCTATTTCGATTGCGACGACTTCGCACAGGTGGTCTCCGGACTCATGAATGACAAGTTGAAGGGCGTTCCATTTGGAGTACTGTGGTTCAGAGGCCCAGGCTTCTATCACGCAGTCAACTGCTACTATAGCAGAGACCAGAAGAAGATGAAGCTAGTGGAGCCCCAAAACGATGCAATCTACGACTTCAACAAGACGAATTGGGTTCCCGTACTTGCCATGATATAGGATTCGAATACGCTCCCCCTTTCGCATTCGTGTAGAGAGGACGCAAGCTGCAGTCGAGACTATAAGTATCTCCGCCCGATATCGGAAAGAGCATCGAGAAGATGATCTGCGACGTGGATGTCCAAGCGGGAGAGGATGATGTAGAATGGTCAAGAGAAAAGATAGGAAAGAGGCACCAGTTGAAGTTGTCAGAATGAGCGAGCTGCCTGAAAAGAGACAAAAGAAAACCAAAGTCGTGATAATGGACAAGCACATCAAAAGGAAAGTCAAACCCGGAGAAGAGCTTGAGCTGGAAGAGATAGCAAACGAATAAGGTGTCACTCCTAGGTAGTCCGTGACTAACAGTGCCATGGAAGCATACAGACGAACGTCGGGGCAAATGACGCCCTGTTACCACTGGTCCTGGCTTCTAACAGAATTCTCTAACGTCATCCAATAAGAACAGGGACATATCTTGTCCGCCTGAAGAGAGATCTCATTCTCGATGCCCAATCACATATTAAAACCAGAAGGACTCTGTTCTTACTGGGCTAGGCGCAACACACGTGTTTTGATCCCTCCACAAGCGAATTACCTACCTGCGTCCAATCTGCATTAGGACCGTACAACAACGTAGCTTGCTGCAACGTTCAAGCCGCCAAGGTCACGCTTCCGCTCTCTCTCGAGATCCGAACCTCGTCTCCGTCCCGCTCATCCAGTCCAACGAGAGCATCCAGACCGTTCGTCAGACAGTGCAATACGACAACGACAATGCATGGTTCTACGACTCCTCCTCCCACGAATGGAGGTGGCACATGACCTCCAAGGGCTACAGGAGAGGTCTGTGGAGCGTGAATCGCACCACAGGAGCATGGGTAGACGTGACAGAGGACTCTCGAATCTCACAGTGGCAGGAATTGTCCCTCCCCAGACTATGATGCATCCGTGCGAGGGATGGAATCTTGTCTCTTTCCCTTCGTTCAATTCCTCTTATACTGTGTACGATGTCAAGATGATGGGAGCGGTGCGTGTGGAGGGCAACAATCCCACGCCTCCGTATCATCTGAGAGTGCCAGGAGACGCGGAGGTTCTTCAGCCAGGATAAGGGTATTGGGTGAAGGTGGAGTCTGACGTGGACTGGATAATCGAAGTGACGTAGTTCAATGAGGGTCTGACGTTTCAAGAGCAGCTGTCGGCTGCAATTCTCTCTTGGTTTCCGGGAATCATTCCACAAAACAGTGTACCAATAGACTTGACTCACTCAATAGAGTTCATGTCATACCCGACTGCAACGCGGGACAGGACATGTCCCGATCTATCCCTCCAATATGCAGTCGGTTGTCCAGGACGGCACAACTACCAAGTATTCTCTCCTGATGCAGGACACCGTCCTGGACAAGACATTTTCTCAGACCAGCCGTCTGGGCTGACGATCATCGATCGTCCCCATGACTCGGGCAACCATCGCCCACTGTTCAATTGCTCTCCTGAAACACTGACGTGAATCAGACATCTCTGGACAAGCGTTAAATACGGACCTGCAGACGTAACATTAACATCTTCATAACGATATTATAATAGAGAATCATTCAAGTGTTCGTGAAGAAGGGTCTGACAAAGAACGAACGAACAGTCCTGTACGGATTGGCCAAGTATCCAACCTTGAATGACCGTGGGCTTTCCGAGAGGATGGGAGTGAAACACTCGACGATCACGGCGATCAGGAGAAGGTTGCATCAGGAGGGTTACTTCAAGACTGTCAGAATCCCAGCCGTCAGCAGACTAGGTTATGAACTTGCGGTCGTGGGATACGGAAGATACAATCCATCGGCGGATGAGGAACTCAGAAAACGATTCCTGGACACGCTGAAGAGAGAGAACAAGGGTCTCTACTACTTCCTGACCTCACCGGATTTCTTCTTGTTCATGTCTGCATCGAAGAACTACACTTCCTTCAGGAGATGGGCAGAGAAACTCGAGTTCGAGTTCAGCGGCACAAATCTCTTCAGCGATTCAACGAAGACATGGGTGGTCTTCCCCTTTGAGACTGCAAGACTGGTGAGACACTTCGACTACTCGAGAGCGCTCAGCCTGCTTTTCGGGATAGAGGAGAAGATAGCTGCTGAGGCAACGTTCCAGAAGGTTCAGGCGAGAAGACTGACGAAGAAAGAGAGAACGGTCCTGAAGGGACTGGTGGCCTATCCTGAGTTCACGGACGTCGCCCTGTCAGAGAGAGTCGACGCCTCCAGACAGGTCATCTCGAGCATGAAGAAGAGGTTTGAGAGGGCTGGGCTGATAAGGACCGCGAGAGTGGTCGATCTCAGAAAGGTTGGCTACAGTATCTACTCCTTCGTGCACATGACGCACAGTTCGAAGACTCCTCTCAAGTCAAGGATGGGGGGAATTCGAAGAACACTTGAGATCGCACCAGTGTTCTTTACTTCCGTCGGGAACTCCGAATCGATATGGTGCTCAGCGTACAGGGATTATGAGGAATTCTACGGAGCAAGGAAGGCCCTTGGTTCTCTCTGTGCCGGAGGAGGGCATGTCGTTCGTAGGCCCGAGATCGAACTCGTAGCCCTGAGCGAGGCGGACGTTCCAGTAAACTGCGATTTCTCCAACATCATTGGGGAGGCCTTGGACGGCGCACCCACGTGAACGGTCGATCAGGTGTCACTCTCGAGGGACTGACCGCTCAGAGTGAGTGCATTGGTGCGAATGATGAGTGCGAGACCGCATCTCTGAAGGAGTCAAGCATTCCTTGGGATTGGTCTGCAACAATGTCGCACATCGTAAGGAAGTGCGACATCTTGAAGAGCACATCTCTGCCTTATTCTACGATATGGCCTGGACCGCGATCATAAGGAATATCGACTCCGAGAACCAAGCAACTGCTCGGCAGACTGGCAGCCATCCAAAATTGTACAATTCATATTGAAGGTTGTTCCAATCTATATTTATAACTCCAGTGTCGTATGGCATTTTGTTGAGGAGGTCGAATTGTGAATAGCGAAGTCAGTCGTACTAGAGAGCCGGCAAACGAGAACCCACTGGAAGCAATATCCCCAGCCGCCCCTGCACCTCTCGTTGTCCGCGCTCCAATGATCGATGTCTCCAATGCTGCCCTATCTGTCGCAGTGATTGCGCTGGCTTTGGCCTTGATTGGTATGCTCGGATTCCCCGGATCAATGGGTTCGGAGTATCCCGCAGGACCACAAAGTGACGTGGGTGCAATGGGACTGCCCGGACCGAGTGGACCCCAAGGGTATGGAAGGAACGCAAGCTCTGCTGCCGCTACGGGAGAGGTTGGACTCTCGTGGTCTACCAGCCTCCTCATCAACAAGACCTATGGAGGGACCGAAGAGGATTATGGTCACTCGGCCCAGCCGGTTTCAGACGGCGGTTATATAATCGTCGGGGATACGGCTTCCTACGGTGCTGGGAACCGTGATGCGTGGCTGATCAAGACCGACAGTCTGGGCAATCTGGAATGGAACAAGACATTCGGCGGGAGCGAATTGGATGACGGATATTCGGTCCAACAGACTTCTGATTGGGGGTACATCATAGCGGGGGCTACAATGACCCTCGGTGGTGGTTTGTCGGATGCGTGGCTGATCAAGACTGATAGTTCTGGCAATGAAGAATGGAATAGGACCTTTGGCGGGAGTGAAAGGGACTATGGAATGTCAGTTCAGCAAACCTCCGATAACGGGTACGTCATAGCAGGGACTGCAGAGTCCTATGGCGCAGGCAACAAGGACGTGTGGCTGATCAAGACCGACAGTCTGGGTAACGAGGAATGGAACAGGACATTCGGCGGAAGCGAGTGGGAGCTTGGACTCGTTGTCCAGCAGACCTCTGATGATGGGTACGTTGTGACAGCGGGCACGAGATCCTACGGTGAAGGCAACTCCGATGCGTGGTTGATCAAGACCGACAGTCTGGGCAATGAAGAATGGAACAAAACCTTTGGCGGGACTGAGGGGGACTATGGAATGTCAGTTCAACAGACTTCTGATGATGGATTCATAATGACTGGGAGAACGTACTATTCTGAAGCTAGTGCTTGGGATTTATGGCTGATCAAAACTGACAGTCTAGGAAATGGAGAATGGAACAGGACATTTGGTGGGGCAGGACGGGACGAGGGACAGACCGCTCAGCAGACTTCTGACAGTGGGTACATCATAGCAGGAGCCACAAGCTCATACGGTGCTGGCGAGATGGACATGTGGTTGATCAAAACCGACAACTCAGGCAATGAGGAATGGAACAAGACATTTGGCGGGAGTCGATGGGATGTTTCCTCTATGCATTGGTTTGGACATGCAGTCCACGAGATTTCCGATGACGAGTACACAGTAGTCGGGTCCACAAAGTCCTACGGCGCCGGTGACTCGGACATATGGTTGATCAAATTCGATGCCTCAGGCAGTGTCGACAGTATTCCTCTCCCGATTGACACGGGCTCGGGTCAAGATACATACTCGATTGGTCCCCCTAATTGCATCGCAAGAATCTCTGCAGAACCGGCAACAAGCCCCCCATCATCCTTGAGAAAGTTCCCGTGATATGGGGACCTCGTTCTCCCGGTGATACTTCTGAAAAGCCTATTGCAGTGACATTGCATCACGATGATTAGCGTAAGCGGAACCAGCTGATGAGAACTAAGTATTGTCGCACACCATATTGAAGTCTGCCATTTTCTCTCTAGGTTTGGTTTGCCGATGTCGCGGGAAAAAGACATTAGATTAGACTACATTTCCGGATTAGCGAAGCAGACTCTGGTTTGAGCATGCTCTGCACAATCGATTCGGAACAGAGCCAGGCCAAGCGGATCAACCTTGCGCACAGAGGTACACTGCATCGCTACAGGTGTTGACAAAGCCTACTGTGCGGAATCAACTATCGTGAAGGCCCACCAGCCATCGTTTTTTGTCTCTCTGATTTCTCAAGTATATCCAAGATGAACCGAAAGATCTCGCAGTAGAGTGGATGGGAGTTTCCAGCAATTCTTCATCGGTAAGTCGAACGACTGTGAAGTGGAAGTAGCCCTTGTCAGCAAGGAACTCCCAGAACCGCTTCTTGTCGTGAAGGCCCGTTCCCTTCGTTTTGTCCCGAACTTCGCTGACATCTCCCCCAACAACCGTTCCACTCTGCCAAGATAGAATTCTTGAGCGAGCAACTATCGGACCACCAGACCATTTCATCCAGACAACTTGACCAACCCTGAACAGATCTGTTTTCAGCGGCGGCTTCTTCCTATTTGCTTGGACATACACGCTGGCTTCAGGTTCCTCTTTCGTTCCAGCGACGAATTCTACTCTTCTGATGACAACATGCTCAAGATCATCTTTCATTGGGATACCCAGTAGGTCACATTCCTACATAAGGGCAGCGGCAGCCATGGCTTCGAAGGAGATGGACACGCCCTTCAATCAGGTTAGTTGACAGAGGTCTGAGGTTTGCTTTTGGGTCCCAGAATGTCGTTCTCCGATGAGAATGAAGACGTTTTCTGTTCTCTTGTGAACGGAGTCGGCAATTAGACCTCGCGGTATGAGTGATACTGCCATCTAGTCAGGTGAGAAAGAATCAGGTCAAGGCTTTCGAGGTAGGACTTGGACAGCCCTATCCAGACTTGAGTATAGACTCCAGATAGAAACGCTTGGTGCAAGCCGAAGTACTCCAGCGCCTGATAAAAGCCCTCATCCCATCTGTGCGCGAAGCCGTGCCTAATCTGCCTGAGATTTCTCAGGATTTCGATAGTCTTTGGATCGTATTCCTGGCCAGTATGGTTGAGTACAGCTTGCCAAGCCACGTGTCCTGCCTTGGCCGATACTCCAGTAAGTTTACCAAGACTCGTTGCGTCGAAGTCATCAATGATTTGAGCCAAGTCAATGACCAGACTTCGTAGTTCGGTCAGCAATGTTGGCAGCTTCGCAAATGCTGGATACAGGTTTTCCCTTTCGGGAATCATTGAGAAACCATACAGCGTCTGCATCCTCTCACGAACGCTCGCTCGGAGCTTCATAGCTTTCTCCCAAATCCCAGCAATATCATAAAGCTCCCCGCGGCTTTCCTCTCGCTGTCTGTTCCAGACCTCATGGAATATCTTGTACCGCTGTCGTTCGTACAAATCACTGAAAACTGAAGTCTCATCGTTCTCTTCAACGATCTTGTTGAGCTGAGCGATTGAATCGAGACCTGTGATGACGAAGTTCTCCCGTTTGGCAAGTGATGTGAGCATGTCCACCACTTCCTCTCTCTTGTGTTTCTCATACATATATGAGAGGTTCCAAGGCAAGTGAAAGCCGAAGGCTGTTCCGATGCCTTGAAGAGCGGCGGATGCAGGGAACGCCCAGCTCTGGACAATGCCAAAAGCCAACAAGAGTACGTATGAAAACCCTATCGCAGACAAGTAAATGAGAAGGGCGGATTCCTGCTTTAGCCATACGCGGTCCCTGACAAGCTTGCTAAGCCACATCCCGCCGAAGAAACCTAAGCCCCAGCCCACCAAGAATGGGAGAAAGGTCGGGAGCACCCACTTGTCGTAGAGTGCAGAGACAATAGCCCCGCTGGCTATCAGCAATATTGCACCGACTCTGTACGTCGCGTCGCGTTCATACCACTTCAATCCGTTCACAAGTCAACTAAGAGACTAATGCCAGATAAGGATTTCGAAGACGTCAAAGATATTTCGAACCATAGAGGAAGTGTCGCAGAACAATGAGGAGCGCGACATTCCTCCAACGATTCATATTGACGCACTGCAACATTGGGGACGCTAACGCCAGTCATCACAAACTGCCTTCGAGAGCCCCCGAAAAGTGTCTCTTGGTTTGGATAGCATCACCTGTTCCAACGGTCAAGATTATCTTGCCTACACGGGAAAACCGAACACGGCTTGCCTAGGGAGGTCTCTCGGTCAGATGTCGCAGTTGTTCTCTCCAGCTACCATGACCACTAAATCCATACCTATGAACATCTGTTTTTCTGACTCTTCGTTTTCCTTTTCTTGTCTTGAGGATGTCATACCTGATGACCTTGTTCTCGTCGATCTTCTTATCCCGCAATCTCTCATAGAAGTCCAAGAGAATGTCGAAAGAGTGCGTGGTGAATAGCACCTGTTTCTTGTCCGAAAGGAGACTCCTGAAAATGTCAACGAGAACCTTCTGAGCCCCAGAGTGTAAATGGATTTCTGGTTCCTCAATAAGTATGGAACTCCCAGGGGGAGAGCACAGACACTGTACGACTATTGGGAGCGCTGCGTTGAGCCCATATCCCGAGGTCATTATGTTCATATCGCCAAGTGGCGTTGAGACCACGATAGCCGTGGAATCTCCCCTCATTGGAGATTTGAGCATCTTGATTTCGCTGTCGAATTTCCTGAGCCATTTTTCTATCTTGTCAAAGGTCTTGTCCCTTTCTGAGAACATATAGTGCAACATTGGGTTCGTGCTCTCCCCTTGGTAGCCAACGTGAGCTGGAGCACCTGAAGGCCGAGAAGACCAGTCAGATATTCCTCGTCTGGGTGACAAGAAATACATATTCTCGAAGTTTCTGGTCAAGACATTTCTCAAGCTCTCAACAACGGCAACTCTTGGATCCTTCATCTCTGTCACGCGAAACCCCCAAGCTAGGGGAGCAAAGCGATTGGGAGATACTTCTGTCAATGCAGAATCTTCACCGACCGACTGAGTGAAATCCGAATAGAGGAATGTCGATCCACGTCCGGAACGATGGTCGATCACAATGACGGGGGTGCCACCATCGAAGTCAACGCTTTCCTCGACCAACCTGAGGTCTCTGTTGAACCGAATTGTGTAGGATATCTCACGAGGCATCTTCGTCAGTCCTTTCAGAAGGACTTCGTCCTCCTTTGAGATCGCAAACGAACACGAGATTGTGATGCTCCTTCTCAGGTCATGCTTGTGGACCATGTCGGTGAAGTCCCCGAGTTGAGGCTCGACCTTACTCCAATCGAGTTCTCCCTTCCGAATCGAATCCTTCAGAAACACCAAGGATTGGAATATAGAGGACTTGCCCACGTTATTCGCTCCGCACAATATGCTGATGTCCCTAAGGTCTGGAAGACTAACTTCCTCGAAGCACTTGAGATTCTTGAGAAATACGCTCTTAAGCATTCCTCTCCCCACTGACTGAATATGTCAATAGAACTCAACGATTTCGGAGACCTGTAGTATTCTCCTCTTCAGAGAACATCTTTGAGGAGGTCAGGTCAAGACCAGTTGTGGGCAAAGGCTCGCATAGAACCTTCCTTATGACAACCTGAGTCTTCCTAGCCTCAGTGGAGGATGAATCTGGACGTACGGAACGGTCTCAGTGAGAATCAGACAGCTCGGTATTTACTGAGTGTTGCCTATCTTCCCCTTCTGACAGCGTCTCGTATCATTCCTTCAAGAGAATTCATAGCCGCTTCCCATTTCTTCTCTGCCTCTTGTTTCTCGGTCTCAGCATTTCTCATTTCCACGTCTACTGCCTTCGATATCCTCACTTGCTCTTCATACTCCTCGGGAATAACCACTTTCAAGTTGAGGAAATCCGATTCATCAAGCCGTGGATAGCTTGCCCCTGAAAGGATCCATTCGGTCTGCCTCAGAGTGGCATCGCTAAGCAGGAACCATTTCAGATACTTCAACGATACACCTTCTTTCGGGTCACACACAAACAACTCTGCTGATCCTATCGCATCATCGTGATGCTCTAGGATGAAGCACTTGTTCAAATACGGTCTCAATCCAGCGAACATCAGTTGACCCTTTCTGAACACATTCGATTTGCTCGAAATATCTTGTCCTCTCATCCTACGGACATTGGACAAACTGCCGGTGTTTCGCTCGATGTCTTCGAGACCGATGTACAAGTACTCCTCTTCTGGTTGTTTTGTTGGTTCTATCGTGTCGTATCGGAGCTCTATGAGTTGTCCTAGGGTTCTTGATCCGTGCTTTGAGTTGTCCAAGGAGGTTCTGAGTTGCTCTACAGATGGATGATAGGTTCCATACGAGAGTCTATCATTCAGCTCATCAAACCAACTGTAATAGTAGTCAGCCTTCTCATCAACCAGTTCCACTCCCAGCTCATCTAGAAGCTTTTCAAACGCGTGAGCAATGAGTTCTCTTGACGTGTGCAATCTATTGCAGTATTGCTTCAAAGCACTGTTGAAAGCATTAACAATACGTTGCTGCTTGTCTGCTGTTGGTATTAATACCGAGATCGATGATAGGGACGGCTGGTTTATCTTGGGTATGGATGAACCGTGGTCGATTCTCCGAAACTGATACTGACCCAGACTTGTCCTCAAGTAGACCTCAACATACTTCGGTACGATTCTCACACTCCCTATTCTCGATTTCAGCCTGACTCTAATGATGTCAGACGAGATTATGAGGGATTTAGGAAAGATGTCATCGACAGTAACAACCAAACCGAGAGTTCCAGACCTTGTAACCAACAAGTCCCCATTCTCAAGCCCAATATCCTTGGCTAGGTCATCGATAGAAGCTGAGACGTAAGCCACATTCTCAAGCGACACGCCTACATCCCGGAAATCCGACACCCGCAAATAAGGGTTGCCTTCCTCTTTTTCCACGAAATTCCTTATCTCCACTCCGTTGGTCAATCCTGCTGCTCGAATGATTTCATTCAGTTCGTAACAGCTCCCAAGCTGCCTTATCCTACTCTCCATCTCTCTGTAGATGGGATGA
The DNA here is from genome assembly GCA_023130895.1 of Thermoplasmata archaeon. Classification (GTDB taxonomy): domain Archaea; phylum Thermoplasmatota; class Thermoplasmata; order RBG-16-68-12; family JAGMCJ01; genus JAGMCJ01. Next base: position 3,126 of record JAGMAI010000020.1, on the reverse strand, counting down.
TTATAATTGAAGTCTAGGCGTTCGTCTTCTTTCTCTGCTGGATATGATATGTAATAGTTGGATGCGTCCAGTGTCAACCTATTATCCCCTTTTCAAAGCCGTGCTCCAAGAAGCGTTCTCTGTTGAAATGGACCTCATCATAGGACTCAAGTACGCATTTCTTGAACTCTGAATACTTCGACAGAATGCTAGTACGATCGTTGTACAGGTGATTCGGACAGGTCTTCTTCCTCGTATTAATCCCAACTTTTTCTGCATGAGCAAAGAATACTGGCTCTTTCTGAATCGCATCTGGATCCTCCTTCTTGATTGCATACAGAATTGACGTTTTCGTAGTCGTATTTGACACAGGCACGAATGCGTCTTTGGTTAGTGATATGACTGCCTTGATGTAGAAGTGCGTCCTGATGAACTGCCTAGCTTGTCTGTAGTTGTCCGTGTTCAGGATGCCTTCGTCAAGGATAATAAGCAGTTTCCCTCCACGCCATTCGGGCAGAGCATCCTCATCTCTAACATCCTTCAAATAGTGCTTCGTTGCGTTGACGAAGAGGGCTCCACCCTTCATCAGATTGCCCGTAGTCTTATATTCCTCCTTTCCGTCTCTTATTTGGAGTCTGCATTCACTTACCTTCTCCTCATACTCTTTGACCTTCTTCTCGAAGTACTTGACTTTCTTCTCTGTCTTCTTGGCTTCTTTTAGCTTCTCTCTGAAGCGGACAAGTCTCTCCTCAAAGACCGTGAGACTCTCTTCTGTCTGGTTTTTTCTGGGTATTGTTTCCATTCTTTTGAGCCTGAAGTCGTCATCATAAGTATCCTTCATGTATGTCAGATTACCCAACGGAGGGTTGGTGAGAACAACATCGATTTTCTTGTCGAAGTCAGACAGCAACAGCCCGTCTCGATCGAAGATGTTCGCTTTTCCATCGCCGTGTATGTACATGTTCATTTTTGCCAGCTTCGCTACATTCGTGTCGTCGTCTGATCCCAAGAGTTGCTTCGTCTTGACATTCTTCTTCTGCTTGTCAACGTTCACTCCAGTGACCCTGGAAAGCATGTCCTCCATAGCATATATCAAGAATCTTCCAGTCCCGCAGGCCGGGTCGAGCACAATGTCAGTGCTCTCAAGCCCAGCAAGCTTGACCATGAACTTCACAACATACTCTGGCGTGAAGAATTGCCCCACTTTCACATCCTTTCCCGATAGTTTTCCAAGGACTTCATAGGCTGCACCCAAACCATCCACCTTCGTGGTGTAGAAATGATACTGCGAGAAGGGTTCGATGAAATACTTAACGACAAAATCATCTTTCAACTTTTCCGATAACCTATCCATGTCTGTGAATAGGTTCGCCTTCCTTAATTCGGGGTCGTCCCTAATCTTCTTGAACAGCTCGTGGATAGCCAACTTCTTCTCCTCTTGCCCTGCGTATTCCTGAAACCTCAAGAAGGTCTCCTTCGTGAAGCGATTCTCCTTTCCCTCGTACTCTCGCTTTTCCTCATAGAGTTTGATGAAGACAAGGTAGATGACATTCTTGATAGCGTCCGTAGACAAAGCTATTCTATAGTCCCTCAAGTCCTGTTCAAGTCTCGTGAGATCTCTGATTAGATCTTGGACAATGGTTTGATGTCTGTTGTCTTCTCTTGCCTCAAGTCTCTTCCTCAATTCATTGTCGGTCGGAAACAGCTCTTCGTAGAAGATTCTCAAGACACTCTCATCGTCCGCGAAATCCTTGCATCGGGAGAACAGTTGGACAATCTGAGGTGCCTTGTATTCATCTTTCGTGGCCTGAACGAGTTTGCCAACAAACAGCTCAAATGTGGAAAAGCAGACTGGCATCATCACAAGATCTGGGATATCCTCCCTTGAGAGGTTATGTGCTCTCATGGCTCCCATCATTCGATAGTGAGTCTCTGGTGATATGTACCAGACAAAGCAACTCTTATTCGGGTGCTTCTCCTTTGATTGGTCGAGATGGTCTTTGATCGCTAAGTATTCCCGGTCAGAACTTGATTTCGTCGTCTTGGTCACCTCAACGTTGATGTGGTTCTTGGCATTCCAGACCTCAATGTCTGGCAGTCCTGCCTTAGCTGGTTGTGTTTTTGTCCCATTATGTCTCACCTCGAATCTCCTCTTCTTGAGTGCGGATTCGAGGTCTTCTGCGACGGTCTGCTCCAGTTCCGACCTCGCATCTAGTCCGTCATATCTACTCATGAGTCATACCCCGCATACTGGTGATACCAGGCCATCAGAGGGGAATGCTCTTCGCTGCCACGTCACGCCAGCCAGACATCCAGAAGTACATCCCCTTGTCTCCTCCGTGTCCTGCATCCGTTTCCTCCTTTTATTTGTTTTGGAGACATTCGTAGTCGATATTGAGCCATCCGTCCCTGTTGTTTTCGTGGTGTGCTCTGCAGATGGATTAAGCCCTCAAGACAGAGAACAAGCGCATTCAGGAGCGCGACAGCATTCGACGAGGTTGAGCATCGGATTCTTGTCCATCTCTCCCTAGGAATGTCTGGAAACTCAAGCTCCTGTATGTCCCCTCATGAAGGCCTATCGTCAGAAGACTATCATCCGAAGCTTCGCTGAACTATCCTGAGGTTTTCAGAAAGTCAGTCCTCATCCGAGCACGACCCATGTCAACGACTGGCAATAGAAGGGAATATCTAAGCGACATCTCAACGCTCTCGGCACATGGACCGTTGAACTCGGTTGAGACCCCGGTTGGATGAAAAGAGAAAACAATCACCTAATCCCGCGTTCGATCATTCTCCTCTTCAGCAACCTCTGAACGTCTTCATCATGAAGTAATGTCGAGAGCTTTTCATCCAGGCCCTCGATTTCATCCTGCATTGCCCCGGCAGTCTGCATATCGAGAATGGCTCCGAACCTAGTGCAAAACCTACCTGTGGCTTCAGACAAGCCTCAACACGAACCTAGAGAGCTCCAACCCATCTCTCTCACAAACGAGCATAGGACAATACGGACATCGAAACGCCAATTAGCCAGACATGGCCTATTGCAGTATCACATGAACACTCTGAACGATTATTCTGGAGTGATTATATGGGTGCTCCGAGTCCCACAGAAATCAATAAATCTCACTCACCAATCGTCCCTATGCT
>JAGMAI010000002.1 GCA_023130895.1 Thermoplasmata archaeon | reverse complement strand
CGGGCAGGCGGCCAAGCTGGGGTGATTATGGACATAATCGGCTTCGGAGCCCTGAACTGGGACAGGCTGCTCAAGGTCCCGCGCATCGCCACCGGGGACGAGGAGTACGTCGTGCTGGAGCAGACCTGCGCGCCTGGTGGCTCGGCGGCGAACACGATATACGGTCTCGCGAAACTCGGGTTCCGGACGGGCTTCGTCGGCGCTCTGGGCGATGACACAGAGGGCAGGGAGATGCTCATCGCGTTCGACAAGATCGGCGTGGACACGTCGCGCATCGTCATGCGGAAGGATCAGCCGACCGGGGCGGCGTACTCGTTCATCGACCCGAAGGGCGAGCGGGCGCTGTACATCAACCCTGGGGCGAATGATGCGCTGTCTGAGGATGACCTGGACGTGAAGTTCATGGGCTCCTCGCAGGTGCTGCACATGACCTCCTTCTGTGGAGAGGAGCAGTTCCAGCTGCAGAGGAAGTTGCTCGGGCGGTTGCCTGAGGACCAGCTCCTGAGCGTGGCTCCTGGAGCGATCTACGCTGAACGGGACGACTTCGAGCCCTTCCTCGAGCGGGCGAACATCCTCATCTTGAACAGAAGAGAGGTCGAGAGGATCAGCGGGGCGGGCTACGAGGACGGCGCGCACAAGCTCACGGCGAAGGGCTGCAACCTCGTGGCGGTGACGCTTGGCAGCGAGGGCTGCTTCATAGAGAACAAGGAGGGAAGCTGGACCGTGTCGGGATCTCCCGCTCAAGCTGTGGACACGACTGGTGCTGGGGACGCCTTCGCGGCGGGGTTCTTGGCGGGCATACTGGAGAACCGGAGCCCCGTGATTTGCGGGAAGTTGGGCAATGCGGTGGCAGCCCTCTGCGTCGCGCAGATGGGAGCGCGAGCCGGCATGCCAACGAGGACTGAGCTGGACGCGTTTGTCAGTTCAAGATGAGACCTAGCTAGGATTCCTCTTTCTTCCTTCTCCTCACTTCAAGACCCAGACCTACGAGAGCTATGATGACCACCAGCACAATGGCCGTCCAGAAGAATATCTCACCATACATCATCTCTTCTTCAGTGGGATTGTGGACGTCCACGGTGACGTTGACAACGGCCGAGTAGTTGGTTCCGTCGAAGCTGCGAGCGTAGATTGTATACTCACCGTTCTCGATATCTTCCGTATGCCATTCGTAGCTCCACGAAGTGGTGCCGTTCACCTCAATCCAGGGATCGTCGTCTATCCTTATCTCCACACTCTCGATGGTCCCATCCTCGTCGCTCGCGGTGCCTGTAATCAAATGGGAGCCATGTATCCTCGCATGGTCCTCGGGATGGGAGATCTCGCATTCAGGATGCTGGTTTTCGGGAGGGAGCGGAATCCCCAATGGCAATGGCTCCATGAATGGATACTTGTCCAAACCGTTATCTCCGAAGGAGTGGTTTGTATCCCCTATACCATCGGGGTCAGGGCAGACGCTCTGGTTAGGTCCACTGCAGTTGTCAATCCCTGAGTAATCCGACCAGTAGTTCCCGCCAGAAGGATATCCATCATCCCATTCATTGGCTGAATTGTCTAATGCTTGATAGTTATTGCCAACGAAGTTGTTGTGATAGACCCTATTGTCATTCGAGAGAAGCACTTCAATGCCGCGGTAGTTCTCTGACACGGTGTTGTTGGACACCGTGTTGTTGTGAGAGTTAGAGAGTCGAACACCGTCCTCTATGCTTGACGACACGAAGTTCCCCACAATATTGTTGTTATATGAGAGTGTCAAGACGATAGAGTCCTCATTGGACGAGACATTGTTGCCTTCGACGGTGTTGTTATCGGATACGTACAACCTGATGCCGCTTACATCGTTCCGTGATGCTGTATTACCAGTAATCGAATTGCCTGAAGAGAAGCCGAGTTGAATGCCGACAGAACCATTGCTCACGTTCTGACCCTCCACGGTCACTCCAGTGCAGTTGGCGAGAATCACTTGGCCTGCATCTGAAGGGATTGCTCCTCCGAGGGTGTTCTTCCAATACCTGACTGGCTTGCCGTTGACTGTATTCTGGGCACCTATAGTATGTGTTATCCAGTGCCAGGATGAGGTGCCCCCTACATATAACCCATCCTCGGACATCGAGTTTGCGGTGAGTGTGGTGTTTGAGGAGAAGCTGAGACTAATGCCTGACTCACTATTCGAAGATATGCTATTGTTGGCTACAAGATTGCCGTCTGAGTTGCGAAGGTAGATGCCCCATTTGCTTGCAGAGATCACGTTGCCCTGCAGACGATTGTTATCAGAGAGGACATGGATACCATGATTGACATTTGCAGAGACACTGTTATTGGCGATGATGTTGTGTTCGCTAGGGCCGTGTACGTAGACACCTTGCCAGTTACCTGTTATATCATTACCGAGGATCGAGCAATCATTGGCTCCGGCGAGCTCTATGCCGGCCGTGCCCGAAGTTGTGCCACCATTCCTCACGGTGAAGCCTGTGATGTTCACCCAATCAGGTGTTATGCGGACCACAGTTCCGCTTTCGCCACCATCGATGAGGGTCGTGTTCTTGTCTTCCCCTATCAAGGTAATCTGTCTGCTAACCCATATTCGTTCGGAGTATGTTCCATTGAATACGTAAACCGTGTCGCCACTATTCGAATCATCTATCGCCTCTTGAATCGTTGTGTAATTCCCGATGCCCACTCCGCCAACGTACAGCACCGTTGCTCGTGCATTGTCAGGCAACATCGTCAGAGCTGAAAAGATGACGCCCAAGAGTATGACAACGAAGACAACGAAGCTCCACTTCCTCATGTGTGTCCCTCGACTATCGCTCGGATAGTCGCTTTCCGACTTAAAACACTTATTGTGAATGTCACTTGAGATGAGCAGTTGCATCCCCCGCCATGAATATGGACCCTGTGATGCATATTACGTCGTCCTCGCTGACGAGTGAGACCGCCCGCTCAATTGCCTCTGGGACGCTGCGAACGACCTCCACGTCGTCCACGAGCTTCCTCGCTTCCCGCTCAACCTCCTCCGGGTCCATCGCCCGCCAGTAGTCAGGCTTCGTGCAGATGATTCTCTCAGCCACGGGAGCGATCGCCTCCAGCATCGGGAAAACGTCCTTGTCGGACATCGCACCCACGACGAAGGTGATCTTGTCCTTCCCGACAGCTTCGAGGAGCGCTTCCTTCATGTTCCTCATGCCGTCCGGGTTGTGGCTCGAGTCGATTATCACAGTCGGTTTCCTGCGCACGATCTCAAGTCTCGCGGGCCACTTGGCGGTGGCGAATCCCCGCTCAACCGACTCCTCGGAGATGTCGAGTCCTCGCGCTCGCATAGCATCAAGAACAGCGTAGGCAGTCGCGACATTCTGCAACTGATACGACCCGAGCAGCGGCATCTTGAACTCACGACTTGAGTCCCCGATCCAAAGCCTCTGGCCCGAAGCATCGAACGATATCCGTTCGTAGGGGTAGTCCTCCTCCACAACCACGAGGTCGCATCCCTGCTCATCACAGACCCGCCGGATGACAGGGTTCTCCTCCGCCGAGACGACGGGCACCCCTGGCTTGATTATTCCCGCCTTCTCCTTCGCTATCCGCTCGAGCGTCTTACCCAAGTGCTCCGTGTGCTCCAGTGCAAGGTGAGTGACGACAGAGACCTCGGGTGTGATGACATTCGTCGCGTCCAGCCGCCCGCCCATTCCGACCTCCACGACTGCGATGTCCACGTTCTCGTCCGCGAAGTAGGAGAAGCCCATGGCGGTGGTGAGCTCGAAGAATGTCGGATGCTTCGTCGGGTCCTCTCCCATCCGCTCCGCGATTGGTCTGATCTTGCTGACGTACTCCATCACCCGCTCGTTCGATATCTCCTCGCCGTTGATCTGCATCCGCTCGTTGTACCTGACCACGTGCGGGGAGGTATACATCCCGACCTTGTAGCCCGCTTCCTTGAGAGCCGACGAGAGAAACGTGCAGACGGAGCCTTTGCCGTTCGTACCCGCAACATGAACCGACCTGAACTTCTCGTGCGGGTCGCCCAAGTGGCTGAGGAGCTCGCGCACGTTGTCCAGTCCGAGCTTCACGCCGAACCTCTGCAGCTTGAACAGCCAGCGGAGGGCCTCGTCGTATTCGGTCATCACCCTAGTGCTTGAACATCCTCATGCCCGAGAAGACCATCGCCATCTCGTGCTCGTTGGCGGCGTCAATGACCTCCTGGTCACGGATGGACCCGCCGGGCTGGATAATCGATGTCGCACCGACCTTGGCTGCCTCGTCCACGCCGTCGCGGAACGGGAAGAACGCATCCGACGCCAGCTGGCTTCCCGCCGCCCGCTCGCCCGCCTTGTGGCCCGCGAGCATCGAGGCATCCACGCGGCTCATCTGCCCCGCGCCTACGCCGACCGTCTCCTCTCCCTGTACGAGCAGTATCGAATTCGACTTGATGTGCCTGATTATCTTCCACGCGAAGAGCAGCCCGTTCATCTCGATTTCGGTGGGCTCCCTCTTCGTGACCACCTTCGCGTCCTTGGGGTCCAGTTCCGCGAACGCGCCCGTCTGGGACAGCAACCCGCCCTTGACCTTCACGTACTTCATCTCGACAGGGTCCTCCTTGACGATGGAAGCGTGGGTCGCCATGATCCGAACGTTCTTCTTCTTGCTCAGGATCGCGAAGGCCTCCTCATCGTACTCTGGCGCCACGACAAGCTCCACGAAGTACTTGGATATCTCGCTCGCGATCTCGGGCGTCATCGTCCTGTTCACGCCGATTATCCCGCCGAAGGCCGACTTCGGGTCACAGGCATATGCCTTCATGAACGCATCGTAGATGTCGTCTGATACGGCGACACCACAGGGATTCGTGTGCTTGATGACGGAGCACGTGGGCCGCTCGAACTCCTTCAGGATGTCCATGACAGCGTCGGCATCCAGTATGTTGTTGTAGGACAGCTTCTTCCCGTGCAGCTTCTCGGCATTCGCGACGCAGACCGCCTTTGACGACGGGTCGCGATAGAACGCCGCCTTCTGGTTGGGGTTCTCCCCGTAGCGCAGCTCCTGCACCTTCTCGTACTGAAGACCGAGCGTGTCCGGGAACAGGACGTCCTTTCGCGAACGGAGGTAGCCTGATATCACGGTGTCGTACCTGGACGTGTGCTCGAACGCCTCCAACGCCAGCTTCCAGCGCGTGTCCGGGCTCAGGTCCCCGCTCGTGCGGATCTCCTCTATGACAGTTGAGTAATCGTTCGGGTTCACGACCACGGCCACGTCCTTGTGGTTCTTCGCCGCGGAGCGCAGCATGGAGGGCCCGCCGATGTCTATGTTCTCTATCGCGTCCTCGAACGTCGCGTCCGGCTTGGCGATCGTCTCCTCGAACGGGTACAGGTTGACGACGACCATGTCGATCGTGGGTATGCTCGCCTCCTGCAGCTGCTGCATGTGCTTGGGGTCGTCCCGCCGCGCGAGTATGGCCCCGTGCACCCTCGGATGCAGTGTCTTCACCCGCCCGTCGAGCATCTCGGGGTAGCCCGTGAAGTCGGACACCTTCGTTACCTTGATCCCGTTCTCTTCGAGGACCTTCGCGGTCCCGCCGGTCGAGAGTATCTCCACGCCCGCCTCTTGTAGGGCCTTCGCAAACTCTACGACGCTCGATTTATCGGAGACGCTAATCAGCGCCCGCTTTATCTCGTTCATCTTACCTCCCACCATTTCAACGGCGACAGCAGGGAATCGTGGCTCGCATATTAAAGATTCCCTGGCGGGTGGCACCGACTACCGCTTCTGCCGCTCCTTCTCCCAGGCGAGGAAATCGGAGTACTGCTTCTCGAGGGCCTCGCGCTGCTGCTCGTAGACCTGCTCGTCCAACCGCCCGGCGGAGAGGTCATCGTCCAATGTCAGGAGCGACTCGCGGTACTCGTTCGCCTTGGTCATCGCGTACAGCCTGAGCGCCTCCACTATCCGCCCGATGAGAAGGCTGGCGGGACTGCTGACGGAGTACACGATCCTGGGCCGCCTGTCCGAGTCGAAAACAGCCGACCGGTCCACGATCCCCATCCTGTACAGGGCGAGCAGGTGCTTGTCCACGGACTGCCGCCGAAGCTTGAGCCGCTTTGCCAGCTCGTCGGGATGGTCCACGCCCTTGCTCAACAGATCGCATATCTGCATCCTCGTGGACGATGACACCAGACCCAGGATGTCCATCTCAAGAGACTCCACGCTGAATCATCAGAGGGGCAGTATTTTAACCTTGAGGTTGTAGTTATCGCCTTCGAGCGTGCATTCCTCTTTTCGCTAGTTGAGGTTATCAATTTATATTCTGACGCTTGTATAAATATTACCGGGTGCATATACTCTCTGAGGCGAAGGAAATGCTGAGAACAAGAAGAAAGGGAAACGCGAAGACCATAACCAAGTGCCACGGAACGAGCTGCGAGCACGACCCCCAGGCGAAGACCCTGGCCCATGCCGAGCTCATCGAGACGCACTGGGTGTGAAGTCATGGCAAGGAAGAAGGACGTGCTGGACCGACTCGCAGAGCGCCTTGCGAGGGGCGAGATAAGCGAGAGCACCTACCTCTCGATCAAGGAGAGGTACGAGAAGAACGGGTTCCCGGAGGAGGACGAGGAACCGAGGGCTCACGCGTACGCGTTCAGCTTCAACCTGCCTGACTTCCGCGAGATGTTCCCTGCCGTGCACAAGGGCGACTTCGAGGGCGACGACTACTGCTGTTCGGGCGTGGGCAAGGTCCCAGGCCATCTGAAGGCGAGACACACCAAGGTCGTCGGCGTGTGCAAGGTCGGCGAGAGCTTGGATACGGATCTCTTGGAGACGCATGGCGCGCTCAAGGTCGGCGAGGGCATAAACACTGATAAGCTGAAGAACTCAGGGGCTCTAAGTGTGGGTGGCTCGGTGAATGCAAAGGAAATCGAGTCTTCCGGCAGCCTGAAAGTCCAAGGTGACGTGGAAACGGACTCCTTCATGAACTCCGGCGCATGCAAGGTTGCTAAGAATCTCACAAGCAAAGGGGACATAGTCCAATCCGGCATGCTGAGAGTGGGAAGAGACATTGCCGCCAAGAACTACCAATCCACGGGGAGCTTCCGTGTGGGCGGCATGATAAAGGCTGAGAAGGTCGACATAGAAATCACGAGCGATTCTCGAGCAACACATCTAGAGGCCCCTGAGATTAATATCAAAGGAAGCGCGGCAATGGGGAAGCTGCGCTGTGAGACCATCAAGGGCAGGAAGATCCATCTGGAAGTCACTGATGCAGATCTTGTCGAGGGTGACGATGTTGAGATCGGCCCCCGCTGCCGCATAGGGAAGGTCGTCGCTAAGACCCTGAAAGCTCACGAGACGGCCAAGATCGAGACCAAAGAGGTCGGTTCGCCCGAAGAGACGGCCTAGGCTGCGAATCCTACTGAACGAGCAGGATCACAGAGGCGATCAGGTCTCGACCGACTCCTCAAAAAACCTTTGGCGTCTCCTCCTCAGCGGCTTCTTCACCTTCTTCGGCGGTGTATTCCTCGCCGACCTCGTCCAACTCCTCGAGCTCTTCTTCCTCTTCCTCGGAGGGTTTCTTCCTCGCTGCGGACGCGGCCGCGAGGACCACTACCAGTATGACGAGAATGGCTATCAGCGCATAGAGCCACATGTAGTCGACTTCCTCGTCGCTCGGAGTGATCGTTGTTCCGTCTGCCGGGTGAGAGAACTCGGACTCGAGCCCCTCATCGTCCACGGCCTTGAGCATGTAGTAGTAGGTCGTGTTGTCCTCCAGGCCGGTGTCAGTGTGCGATGTCCCGGTTAGGGGGTCCGTGTTGATCTTGGAGAAGGTGTTGTTCGCACCTGTGTCGGAGCGGTAGAGGTCATATCCATCGATGTCCTGTTCGGTGTTGGCGCTCCACGTGACTTCGAGGGTTCCGGCGTCGTCTCCCGCAGCCACGGAGAGACCCGTTGGCGCCGCGGGCGGCGTCGTGTCCACTATCTCGAACGTATCGGACGATGAGCTCACTACGTTGTTGTTGTCCTCCGCCCATATCGTGAAGTCGTACATTCCGACGATGTCGTACCGGTCCTCCATGTAGTAGACGTCGTTGAGACCCTCGGTCATGGTCTCGTTGTAGATCTCCGTGCCTGACTGAGTGACAACGACCCATACGGACAGAAGACCGCTCAGGTCTCTGACGGTTGCTGTGATGTTGACATCTTCGTACCTCTCCTGAGGCGATGGTTGCGCCTGGACGTCCAGGATCTCCGGTGGGAAGATGTCCGTAGTGACTATCTGGATAGTGAAGACCGCCGTCATGACGTCATTGCCGTATTCGTCTGTCGCCCATAGGGAGTAATTGACGTACCCTTCGACCAGCTGAGCGGGGATTTCGTGCCAGTAGTCTCCGCCTCCCGCAGAGGTCATCGAGACGTTCGATGGATCCTCGGAGACGTTCGTGTAGGCAAGCCATACTGGATTCACTGGCGCCAGTACGTAGGCGTCCACCACGTTCGCAGTTATGTTGATGGTGGTGTCGGCAAATGAGAACGACACAGGAACGTGCGTGATGTCAGGTGGAGTCGTATCCTCGATGTCGAACGTGTGCCCGGAAGATGAGTTCAGGTTCGACTTCGTGTCGTTCGCAAAGACCGTGAAGTCGTAGGTTCCCACGAGCGGGTAGCTGCTTTCGAAGTAGTACCTGTCGTTGGCAGAATCGTAGTCCATGGTGCCCTCCAGGTAATCCACCGCCCCGGGATAGGTGACGTTGACCCAGACGCTGTTGACGGACACGTTGTCCTCGACAATGGCCGATATGTTGACGTTTCCTGGGTACTCCTGAGGACTGGGCACCGCAGTGACGTCGGAAATGGTAGGAGGCTCCAGGTCTCCGGTGCTGGCAACTGTGAACGTCCAATTGAACAGGGCCACCATGTTGTTCCCTGGGTCGGAGTCATCCATCGCACCGGACGTTACATTCGCATTATACTCAGTTCCCAACTGGAGACTCGCTCCGGGGGTAAACACCATTACGTTCATGGCCCAACTAATGGTCCCGGCCACGGGTGTCCATGTTGTAGTATCATTGAGGGAGAAGGAAGCCTCGGTGGCTATCCAGTTCATGCCTTCATCGAACCCCACGCGAATAATTGCAGAAGGAACGACATCCGTTCCGACTGGTTCCTTGCTCACGATCATTGGTGGTGCACTATCTATCTCGAAATCCGCGGCACTCATGTCCCCGCCGATCGCCCCGTTGGGATCCTTGACCTCAACGATGACCCTTGCCTGCATCGTATTCTCCATTGGCAAGGTCCAAGCATAGACATTGGGACTGGCGAGTGTTCCGGGAATTCCCTGTGCACCTGTCGGCAGGAGGTTCACTCCTCCGTCCAGCGAGTAGTTGATCCATATCAGCAGTTGGTCTTTCGGAAATCCCTCACTTGCGGGTTCGTATTCAATATTGTGAACCGACCCTCCTGTGAGGTCCTCCCCACCATCTGGACAGATCAAGTCGACAGTAGGAGGCGGCACGGGGCCAGTCTCTGGGATTATGTAGGTCCGAACAATCCATGTGTCACCGAGGGTACTGGCATCACCGTCCACTGAGACTGCAGCCACAGTGAAGTTCACGTCTCCCATCCCTACAGGTGGCGCCGTCCACTCGATATCCCACGCCCTCTGGTCATTCCCCTGGGCCGTATGGGTTGCTTGACTACCTGCGACCTGCACGCGGGGCGGACCAGGCATCGGAGCGAGAGTTCCTGCTGAAACGTTGAGATTGAACCCTCCTTCGGCATTGTTGCCTCCGCTTCCCGGGGGCGGACCTTCGCTCACGGTGACCGTTATCACGTAGACCATATCAGGCGTATACTGTACCGGCAGGCCGGTGATATCGACCTGCGCTGGGGGCGTGGTTGGAAGGGCTGAGTGACATGTACAGCCATCGCCATACTGATCGAATATCCCGGTTTCGTTAGCGTCCACGACATAGCCCACGATCCCCACGAGCGCGAGGACCATAACAGTAACTAGCATAGCTCTGAACCTATCTCTTTTCAAAGTCCCATCTCTTTTCAAAGTCCCATCTCGCCAACTAGAATACTTCGGTCGTAATTGAGTCTTTCTGTGTGGACCAAACCCCTTAGATTTTTAAACGATGCGGCTATATGACCCCCAGGGGAGGACCCAAATGATAGTCATAAGCGAAAGGATAAACGGGCTTTTCAAATCTGTATCGAAGGCAATTGACAGCAGGGACACGCAGTTCCTTCAGAACCTGGCCAGAGAGCAGGTCGCCGCCGGCGCGGACGTGCTTGACATAAACACCGGACCGGGTGTCGACGACCCGTCTGGAATAATGAAATGGATGGTCGAGACCGTTCAGGACGCGGTGGATGCACAGCTCTCGATAGACACGCCCAACGTGCAGGCGATGGAGGCGGGGATATCCGCCGCGAAGGGCAAGGTCATAATCAACTCGACCACGGCAGAGGCCGCCAAGATGGATGCCCTGTTCCCACTCGCGAAGAAGTACGATTCTGACATGATATGCCTCACCCTTGACGAGAAGGGCATTCCAAATGATGCAAACAGCAGAGCCGAGCTGGCTATGGTAATGGTCGCGAGGGCAGTGGAGTTCGGGATAAGCACGGACAAGCTTTACCTGGACCCCCTCGTGCTTCCAGTGGGCGCCGCGCAGGACCAGGGGATGAAGGTCCTCGAGGCCCTGGGGATGTTCAAGGCAATCGCGGACCCGGCGCCCAAGACGGTCGTCGGGCTCAGCAATGTGTCCAACAACACCAAGGAGAGACCGCTCCTGAACAGAACCTACCTCGTCATGCTTCTCGCATATGGACTCGACGCTGCCATAATGGACCCGAGCGATCAGGACCTCATGTACGCGGCCAAGGCTGGAGAGATCCTCCTCAACAAGAAGCTCTACGCGGACGACTTCCTGAGGGTCTAGGCAACGTCCGGTCTCGGAAGGAGCCCAGCGCCCTCCGCGATCTCGGGGACCTTCTCCTCCCACTCGATGGCCATGATGTGGACACCGTGGACGCCCTTCATCTCCTTCAGCGCCTCCACCGTCTCGATGGCTAGTTGCACGCCCTCCTTCTTCGCGTCGGAGGCGTTCTTCATCCTCTCGATGATCTCATCGGG
>JAGMAI010000199.1 GCA_023130895.1 Thermoplasmata archaeon | reverse complement strand
AAGGGTTGGATTGACGAGATTGCGAACATAGCGAGAAGGCACGAGATCCTGCTCGTGGATGATGAGGTCCAAGCGGGGTTCGGGAGAACGGGGAAGATGTTCGGCATCGAACACTCCAATACCGTTCCGGACATCCTCTATACGGCGAAGGGGATCGCATCTGGGATGCCCATGGGAGCTGTCATCTTGGACGCGAAGCTCGATTTCGGCGTGCAGGGTGCGCACTCGAATACATTCGGCGGGAACCTCGTCGCCTGTGCCGCGGCCCTGAAGACGATAGAGCTGATCGAGAGGGAGGGCATGCTGGACAACGCGAATCGCATGGGTAAGGTGCTCAAGGACCGGCTGGATGAGATGGCCGGGACATACCCCATCATGGGCGACAACAGAGGCCTGGGCCTGATGTGGGCAACGGAGTTTGTCAAGGACAGGGCGACCAAGGAGTTCGCGGTCAAGGAGCGGAACGAGATCGTCAAGCTCGCCTACGAGAGGGGGCTCATCCTGTTGCCTGCGGGCAAGTCCGCGATCAGGTACATCCCGGCCCTCAACATCACCGAGGAGGAGCTCAATTCCGGTCTGGATGTCCTCGAGAGCTGCATCAAGGACGCGTCCTAGTCAGGGAACCGAGATCGTTCCCCACGACGCCCGTCCTTGAGAGTGGTTTGCTCAGGTGTCTCCTCGCGCATACTGGCGGTTCATAGTGACCCAGTTCCAACTCCCGCTTGACCTTCACGACCTTCGCCGAGCCTTCCTCGGCTTTTGTGTGACACTTCCTGCAGCGATAACCGGACCCCTTGCCCGCGGACTTCATCGACCTCCCGCACTTCGGACATGCCGGATTTCTATCTTTGCGGAGCCTCTCCGCGAGCTTCAGTATCTCGATCTTCTCCAGATTGATTGTCCTCGGCGAAGCTCTCACGCTGCCGAAGACCCGGACCTCGTCCCCGAGGGAGAGCGTCCTGCCGACATCCCTGAACTGCTTGGACGGCTCATACACGGTGCACTCGACACTCCCCGTTCCGTCACCGATCTCGAAAACGACGTGACCCCCTACGATATCTGCGGGTTCCCTCGTGACTCTTCCCGCAACGATTACGGACTCGTACTCCCCGATGTCGCTGATTCGCTTTCGTATCAGGTGGTCGTCCGTTCCTTGATTGGTCAGGAAGAGATGCCATCTGTCGATGTCCTCTGAGTCTATCATCTCCATGGCATCCAGCAGATCGCCAGGTTCGTCTCCCCGGATCCCGAAAAGGACAGGGCACGGAGAGTTTGGGGCAATCGCGACTCTCTCATTCAGATAATCGTAGTTGTTGAACGTGGACTGGGTCTTCGTGTCCATTCCCTTCACGGATTCGTCCGATATCCTCCGAGGAGACCCCCACTTCGAGCGTTCTCTGTACGTGATGATCTCATACGTCCTGTCCCTGGGCATCCAGGAGATCGCGGAACACGCACCGATCAGTCCTCTGCCGTTCTTGTACTTCTTCGTCTCGCCGAGGCCGGTGACCATCCTCTCGACCTCCGGGAGGGTCACGAGTCCCCTCACGGCTCGCCAGTACAACGACGGACCGGGCTTCTTCTGCAGTATCGCGAAGGCGGGATTGGTCTTGTCCTCGTGGAAATGAGCGTGTGTCTCCAGGATACTGGACAGTCGCTCGACCGCATCGTCTGGAATGGGACCAGGAAGCTCTCTCTCGAAGGCGAACACCGATGTCCCCGAGATCTCGCCCGCGAAGAGCCTCCTTCCGCCTCGGCGGCCCATCCTGATGCAGATGGCGCCATTGCCCCTGGTCTTCCACGGTATGTTGGGATTCAGACGCACCAGCCTGGGGTATCCGATCAAGTCCAAGTCGTCGAATTCCCTGATGATCTCGGACACGAGATACGTCGTGCACATTCCGGACAGGGAGTCCGTGTCGTCGACGCCGATGTAGATGTCAGCACCTCAGGGAGTAGAACCCAGCAGCAGAAATAAGCCTTTAGGAGAAAACCGAAAGCTCTATCTACTGATACCTGCTATTAAGGGGAGAACCGCATGCCAGTGAAGCATTTTGAGTTGTTGGCCATCGAGGGGAAGAGATTCTCCAAGCTGGGCGAGAAGCCGAGAAACGTCAGGATAGACCACAACAGCTCCGTGACCTCCGTCACGGAGAAAAGCAAGAACGAGGCCGTGATCGACTTCCGGTTCATGGCGAACTACCAGGGTCTCGGCGTGATATCCATCGAAGGGAGCCTCGTGTACGAGGGCGATGCGAAGGAGATCGTGGTGCAGTGGAGGAACCAGAGAAAGATGCCTGACAAGGTGGCGACCGAGGTCCATCAGGCGATCATGAACAACTGCATCCCCGAAGCAGTGGTAATCGCGAGGGACATAAGACTGCCCCCGCCGGTTCCGCTCCCTCCAATAAGAATCGGTGGAAAACCGAAGGAGAGCACAGGCATCGAGATTGCCTGACGCTACTTGATGTGGTCCAGCGAGAAGGACCCTATGTTCACTCCGTGCTTGCTGTACGTGTATTTTATCCATGCCCTGGACTGAACGTCACCGATGCCCTTGACGCTCAGGAGGGACTTGAGCTGCTCGACCTTGAAGTCCAGCATGCCCTCCATCATGCTCCCTATCATCTGGATCTCCTGGTCGGTGTGCATGCCCTTCTCGATTATGTACAGTGCGACGGCCTTGTGCCTCTTCCTTCTTCCGGCGAAGGCCTGCAGGAACTTGAATATCGACGTCGAGTCCAGGTATGCGATGAGGGTTGATACGGATCGGAAAACGAGCCTGTAGTACTTGTGGTTCTTGAGGAGCTCCTTCGCGATCTTGTCCACTGCGCTCAGTATGGCCTTGTAGTCGGTCGGGTCCTCCAAGTAGATTGTGTACGGGTCCTCCTCCACCTCTCCCATGCTCTTGGAGTAGGAGTCCACATACTTCACCAGACCCAGCTTCTCGTACTCCTCATATCCGGAGACGACCGCGCCCATCTCCTCCCTTATGTCAGAGGGCATCTTCTCCGTCGTCACCCATATCGTCGGGATGCCCTTCCTGAGGGCCTCGGCCATGAACCCGTTGGCAACGACCTCTTTTCCCACGAACGGCGGGCCGTAGATGAGGACGTTCGAACCGAACGGTATCCCGCCCAGGAGCAGGTCGTCGAGTCTCGGGGTTCCCGTCTTGACCTTCTCCACTTTGAACTCGAGCATCCTCTCCTCTTCGCGGGCGTCGATCTCCTCCTCTATCAGGCCCTGCTCGCGCAGGCGGAGCTCCTCCATCTTGGACTTCAGGTACTTCTCCTTGGCCCTGACCTCGTCCTCCTTTCTCGCGATCTCCACCTTGAGGGACTCGAGGCGCTCCTTCATGTCGTGCTCCTCGATGTTCATGGAGGACGCCTTCGCCTCCTCGACCTTCCTTCTCTCTGCGGACAGCCTCTTCTCTCGGTAGAGCAGGTCCTCCTCTCTCCTCAGGAGCTCCTCCTCCTTGTAGGACAGGGGCTCCTTGACCTTCTGGAGCTCGTCCTCCTTGTCCCTGAGCTCATCCTTGAGCCTGTCGATCTCCTCCTCCCTGAGGAGGATTGACTTCTCCTTTGCCTGGAGGTCCTTCTCCTTGGCTATGAGGACCTCGTCTATCTCGACCTCGGAAAGCTGTCGCAGGTCCTGGCTGTCCTTACGTAGCTTCTCCTCGATCCTGGAAGTCTGGATCTCCCCCTCGAGATGTATGATCTTCTTCCTCAGCTCGTCCTCTTTCTCAAGGAAGTCCTTCTCCTTCTCCCTCAGCTCGGCCTGAAGCCTCAGTTCCAGCTCGTGCTCGGTTGACCCGCCACCGGGAGCTAGCTCTCCGTTCTGGACCGCCCGCTCGTACGCTTCGAACTGGTCCTCCTTCGCCTTGATATCGGCTTCCCTCTCTACGAGCGCCAGTTCCTTCTCCTTCAGGACCTTCTTGTTCGCGGGCATCTCGTCCAGTTTTCCCTCCAGCTCGGCCTTCATGTTCTCCGTCAACGTGCCCATCCTTTCGAGCTCGATCTGCAGTCTCTTCCTCTCCGCACCCTCCTCGGCCAGCTTCTTCTTGACGGCGGGACCTCCGCCGCGGACCATCTGCTCCTTCATGTACTTGACAACGGCAGATGTTCCCTTCTTCAGGTGGCTGATGTCCTCCTCCAGCTGCTTTCTCTTGCGGACCTCGGTCTGCAGGTTCTTGCTGAGCTCGGCGGTCTCCTCGATGAGCTTCATCGGGTCGAACTTGCCCGTACGGACTGCCTCCAGTTCCTTCTCTATGATCTTCTTCAGTTCATTGAGCTCGATGCTCATGCCGTCGACTTCGTCTTCCTTGCGCTTGATGTCATCCTCTCGATCGTTGAGGACCTGCTGTCTTTCAAGGAGCTCTCTGCTCTCAACGACATCCCCGACTGGGGCGGCTCCAGACTCTCCGAGCCAGGTTTCGAGCGCGTCCTCCTCTCCGGTCAGCCACTTGCGCAGGGCTCCCATAGTGTCATCCTCACCGTCGCTGGCCGCTTCGGT
>JAGMAI010000198.1 GCA_023130895.1 Thermoplasmata archaeon | reverse complement strand
CCCCTGGGTCCTTCTTGCCCTCCGCGGGTTCGGTGGGCTCGAGGATGTTGTTCATGATCGTTTCCGCAAGCTTGTCCCCGATACCATTGATGGCGGAGAGGTCCTCCAGGGCGGCGGATTTCAGATCCTCCAGAGAGGAATAGCCATTATCGAACAGGATCTCGGCTTTCGATTCACCGACACCTTTTATGTTCGAGAAAACCTTGACTGCGTCCTCCCTGGAAGGATCTTCGGGCGTACTCGGACTGGCAACGGATGGTTCAGGATTCGGCGCAGGATTCTCAGGGCTGGGATTCCCGGCCTTCTTCTCTGAGATGTCCTTGGATTGCGTCCCGCATATGGTACACTGATCCTGCGGGTTCAAAGGACCCCCGCACACGGCGCAGACACCCGCTTCTGCAGAATCCTTCTTGGGACTAGCCTTCTTCTTGTCTTCGCTTGCCAATCATGCACCTCTAGAGGCGTTATGGCGGCCGCTGGCTCGCCATTTGTTGTCGACATATTCTATATTAGGGCGACACTATAAATAACTTTCACAGAGGTTCTCCCAGCATGAACGCCAACATATAAATACGGAGAATATCATGGCAAAAACCGGAAGTCATCCTGGGTTCCCAGCCTTCAGCAAAAGAGTGGATGGGATAGCAATGGACAAGAAGATTCATCTGAAGATCGACAAGAATGACTCGTCAATCACGCTGAAGGACGTCCTTGACAAGATACAGGAGATCCAGAGTGAGAATCCGGACCTCGAGGTCTTTTTTGACGGCGATGAGTACGCCGTGTGCAGCCGACCGAGAAGGGAGGAGATCGGCTAGTCGACCTTCCCGAGGCTCAGTCTACCCTTGTCCAGTATGATCCTTCCGTCCACCTCGACCGTCGGATGGAGGACCGTTCCCGCGAAGTCGAACGTGCTGTCGTTATCCCCGCCCAGAGAGAGGTTGTCCCCGATGCCTACGGAGACCGCTCCCAGAACGGTCTGGTCGTCGAAGTAGCCGATCATCTGGGCTTTCGGGTTGATCCCGATGCTGAAGCGGGCTATCCTGTCCTTCTCGCCCTTTCCAGGTTCCAGAAGGTTCCTGAACGCGTCCACGTTCTGCTTCGCCCCGTATGACCTCAACTTCCCCTCGGCGAACGTCCATTCTAGGTCCTCTATCATCTTCCCCAGGGACGCTTGCGGACAGTCGAAGAGCACCCTCCCCTCGGCGCTGTCCTCTTGCGGGGCCACGGCCACATAGCCAGTTGGCAGGTTCGTGAAGGGCCTGCCGCTCGCGACATCCCGATCGTCAACGACCCCGTCCTCTATGTGGACCCTCCGTCCCGCCATCTGGAAGCGCAGGTCCGTCCCGCTCTCCGAGCTTATCCGCACCTCCTTCGCCTGCGCGAGGATGTCCGCGATCCTCTTGCCCAGCTGGGACATCAGGTCGTAGTCGACATCGATGGCCTCGTTCACCGCGCGCTTCCAGTGCTCTATCGAGAAGCCGTACACGGATGCCCTCTCGGGAGTGATCAGGCCCAGCGTCACGAACGCTCCCCTGATGCTGCTGTCGAGGACCTTCTTCTCCAGCGGCCGGTAGGCCTCCCTTATGGCCGCCATCTTGCTCGTGTCAACGTTGTAGAACATCTCGGGGTTCTCAGGGCCCGCCAGGGCGATGCTCACGGTGACCTCGTCCAGGGCCTTAAGCTGGTGCCTTGGCGTTTTTCTCAGGAACTCGATGGGAACGTCGGTAAGTGTCCGTTCGTACAGCTCGTCCGTGTCCAGAGTGATGAGAGGGACAGCTCCGAGCTTCCTGCACTCCAAAGCCATCTCACTGGCCAGTTCTATCGTATGGTGCCAGGTATCGATCCAGACCATGTCGTCCTCTTTCACAGTGAGCGAGTTCCTCACGATTCTCTTGGCTATACTAGATAGGTCTCCTTCCTGCAAGGGGAACACCTCGATGAGGAAAGCGATACCCAGGTCTGGCGACCCGGATAGATTACACCCTCCAATCCTCGTGATACATATCGTGAAGGAGATATAAAAAGGATTTGTCTCAGAGAGCCAGTTGCTCGTTGTCGTGACTGAAGATCGGGCGCCCGCCCAGCTCCCTGAGCGCGTCCAGGGAGGACAGGGCCTCGACGGAGTTGTGGAGGACTCCTACTATGTTCCGCCTCTCGTAGTTCTCCTTCAGGGGTGCGATGTCCCCGCAATAGACGTATCGCTTGTCGCCTTCGACTATCACGGACTGGTGCCCGGGAGTGTGTCCTGGTGTCGGCATCAGCGTCACGTCCTCCGTGAGCTCGTGAGTGCCGCTCACGGTCCTGAACCTGGACGCGTCGAAGAGGCTCTTGACGTACGCTCCCTTCTGGAACCTGTGTGGGTTCTTCGCGTAGGCGAGCTCCGTCTCCTGGACGACGAACCTGGCGCCCTTGAAGAGACGGTTGTTGCCGCAGTGGTCCACGTGAAGATGCGTGTTGACGACGGTCGTGATGTCCTCGGGGAACAGCCCGACCTTCCTCAGGCTCTTCTCGATGGTCATGGACCTGTCAGGCTTGAAGTACTTCACGATCTTCTCGGGCAGCTCGCCGATCCCCGTGTCCACGAGTATGCGGAGGTCCTCGGACTCGACGAGAAGCGGCTTCAGGGCGGCCATGTACTTCTTGCCGTAGTAGGAGGTCTTCCCGTACACGAGCAGGCCGAGGTCGATCTCGAAACATCCATCGGAAAGCAGCACAACTCTCTTTGCGGTCGTTGGATCACCTTAGTACTTGTCGTATCTCAGGTCCAGGGTCGGGGCGGTCACGCCTGTTCCCTCCTCGACCACTCCGATGACCTTGGCGGGCGTGCTCCTGCCCATGGACTCCACGATAGAATCGGCGTCCTCGCTCCCGCAGATCAGGGCATATCCGAGTCCCATGTTGTACGTCTGGTACATCTCCTTGTCCTCTATCCCGCCCAGTTGCTGGAGGAAGCCGAAGACCGGCTGCGGCTCCATCGGATCTGTAACTGTGTATTGAGCACTGTCCTTCATGCGAATGAGATTCCTCAGGCCGCCTCCAGTGATGTTCGCCATCCCTTTGATGCTGAACTCCTTGACCGCCGCCAGTATCTCGCGGACGTATATCCTCGTGGGCTCCAGGAGCTCCTCTCCGATCGTTCGATCCAGTCCCTGGGGAGTGTCGCTCAGGCCGATTCCCGCTCCGGAGACGAGTTTCCTCGCAAGAGTGAGGCCGTTCGAGTGTATCCCGGAGCTGGCGAGGCCCACTATCGAGTCCCCGACCGTTATGTTCGAACCAGAGACCATCTCGTCTTTCTTTACGTACCCGAGGCAGGTTCCCGCGAGATCGAATCCCTTCACGACCTCTGGGAGCGTGGCAAACTCGCCGCCCACCAGGGAGAGGTTGGCAAGCTTCGCGCCCTCGTTCAGCCCGATGCCGATCTGCCTGGCCACTTCCTTGTCGTACCTCTCGACGGCGAAGTAGTCGACGAATGCGAGCGGCTCGGCCCCGACGCATATCATGTCGTTGGCGCTCATCGCGATGCAGTCTATGCCCACCGTGTCCCATTTCTCCAGGGCGGAGGCCACGATCATCTTCGTCCCGGTGCTGTCCGTGCACAGTGACAGGTAGATGTCCCCGAAGTCGATGAGACCTGTGAAGGATCCGGGGATGTCGCGCGACGCGCCGAGACCCTCCCTCCTGTACGTGAGCTGAGAGACCAGCGACCGAATGGACTCGCCTTCAGCATCGATGTCGACGCCGGCCTCCTTGTACGTCTTCACCATCCGGCAGTGGTAAGGTCAGAGAGGTGAATAAGGCTTTGGTTCGAGCCCCGAATCTAAAGCTTTAATATCCGCAGAGGATTGACACTTGGGGGAGCGGGAACCCTAGGATTGTGCATTGATGGAAGATAGAATCGCGGTTGTTGGTGCTGGTTCCACCAAGTTCAGACCGGACACGTCAGAACAGAACTGGAAGGAACTGATGTTTGAGGCAGCGTCCAAAGCATATGCGGACGCGGGACTGAACCCGAGGAAGGACATAGACAGCTTCGTCACTTGCGCGGAGGACTACTGGGAAGGCTTCAGCATATACGACGAGTTCGTGCCCGACCAGCTCGGCGCGGCGATGAGGCCCACGTGCACCGTGTGCGGGGACGGCCTCCACGGGCTTGCGATAGCGTGCATGCAGATAATGTCGGGCATGGTGGACGTCGTGGCTGTCGAATCGCACAGCAAGATCTCGGACCTGAACACGTACAACGACGTGGTCCTCTTCGCGTTCGACCCCATATACAACAGGCCCCTTGCCGGGCATCCGTACTACGTCGCGGGAATGGAGATGAACGCGTTCCTGAACGGCTCGGGGAACACGGAAGAGCAGTGCGCCGGGGTCGCCAGCAAGAACATGACGAACGCATTGAAGAACCCTCTGGCTGCATATGGAAAGAAGGTCGGCGTGGGCGATGTGATGGGCTCCGAGCCCATGTTCAGCCCCGCGAAGAAGCTGGACATTGCCGAGCTCGTGGACGGTTCCATCGTCCT
>JAGMAI010000197.1 GCA_023130895.1 Thermoplasmata archaeon | reverse complement strand
TCGCGAGCAGCGTCTTCCCGCTTCCTGCCGGACCAGAGACCAGGTTGACACTGTTCGTAGGGAATCCGCCCCTCGCAAGGACATCCAGTCCCGCGATGCCAGTCTTGACCCTAGATTCGTTTCCTGTCATACACAGCGTCCTCTGGAAAGACATCCAACAGTCCATACTCCGTCGCCAGGCTCGAAGCCTCCTTTGGCGGCGCCCTCAAAGCCAGCTGGAAAATCCTGCTGGCCGTGGTTGGTCCAACTCCTTCGCTGCACAGCCCGAGAACCCTCTCGAAGACGGCGGTGAACGCCCTCTTGAGACCGATCAGATCACACTGGAGCTCACCGCTTTCGATAGCTTCCCTCAGCCTTCTGAAGGTCGAGGCGTGTCCTCCCTTGATGTCGATGTACGCAATGATGTCCGAGATCTCCTTCTCAGCAGAGTCCTGAAGCTCGGAGAGCGACTCTTCCGCGGCGGGCTTTATGATCGCCCACCCGATCTTCTCGGTCTTCTTGATCATTCCGAAGAGGACCGATGAGTAGAACTCGCACACGGGGACGAGGTCGTCGTCCTGGCTGTCCCGTATGTCGATGTCCAGGGATATCCTCGGGCTCCTGAGCCTGTATTCATGGGCCTTCCTCGTCCTGCAGTCCCTGGTTCGTCTGTCGAGTATGCCGACCTCGTGCAGCTTTGTCAAGTACTTCGAGGCGGTCGTAGTGTGTATCTCGAGCTCGGACGCCACGTCGCTGGCGATGGACCAGCCCTTCGCATGGAGCAGTTTGAGTATGGGCAGTCCATGACCTCCTGCGAGTATGTCCACAGTCTCTTTGAAATGTTCTCTCTTCATGTCCATCCCGCTATAATTCTAATCTCGTTAGAGTGGCCTCTGCAATCTCTAAGAAGAATAGAATCTCAATATATATGTAGGTTAGTTGATAATTATCACCCGTGATAATCTGCCGGTGCGTCTGGCTTCGAATCAGGCATCGCATCCGCGCAAGCGTTCCGTCCCGCCTGACAAAGGATTAAATCGAAATGTCCCTATCCTCGGTGTGTGAGCGTCAGGCGGATATGGAAAGCCGAGTCCGAGGAAGAACTGGGTCACATCCATCTGCTCGCGGGGAATCGGGGAATCCTGGCCTCCAGCGGGTCCAAGGCGCTCTACCTCGACGAGGCCGGGCTGAAGAGGTGGACAGTCTCCCTGAAGGGGAGAGTGGCCGGGCTCGGTTTCTCCCCGCGTGAGGACACGTTCTTCGTCGCCTACGAGAACGGCATGCGCTTGATCAACCGAATAGGGGTCACCACCAAGGAGGTGCCCCTGGCATCCTCACCGCTGGATTTCACGGTCTCAGAGATCGCTGCCGCACTCACGGGGAAGGAGCTGTTGGCATTCAGCAGGGAAGGGAGGGAGCTGTGGAAGGCGGATTCCGGCGGGAGTCGCGTTGCATCCTTCCGTCGAAGGGTTTTCGTCGGAGAAGGAAGGAAGCTGACGGCGTTCTCCAAGGCTGGCCGACGCATCGCCGAGGTCGACTTCTCCGAGGAGATGGTCTCCCTCGCTCCAGGGGAAGAGTCTCTATTCGTCCTGCTCCGTCATCGCTTTCTGTCGGTGACCGAGGACTGCGAAGTCACTTCCGAGAAGACTCTGGACGACAGCGCGGTCGATCTCTCAGCTGATGAGTACGTCGCGGTTCTTTTTCCTCACAGAGTCGTCCTGTATGACCCGAGCGGCGAAGAGAGATGGCTGCTGTCCGAGAACGCGACTGGCGTCTCCACCAAGGGAAAGGGCCTGGCCGTCGCCGTGGGCAAGCGACTGTCCTACTACGAGGAGGTGGGCGAGAAGGACGTTCTCTACGAGATAATGTGCCGTGGGGAACGGCGCTGCGGGACCTTCGTCTCATCATCGTACATCAGACAGTGCCCGAAGTGCCGATCGTCACGGATAACGGTGAGGATCATCAGGAAGGAGACTGACTAGGCCAAGCCCCCTCATCGGAGGCGGCGACATCGTCCTGTTATCAAAAAACGAAATGACGTCGAAAGGCTTTTCAAGCGCCCACCTGGGTTGGCACACAAAATGCCCGAGAGCGAAGTGGTGGAAGACATCGCGATCTGTCCCCTGTGCTACTGTCCGTTCAATCCGACAGTCGAGGAGTGCCCTGAGTGCAATCCCTCCGCGGTGCAGGAGGAAAACACCCTCCCAGAGGCGGACCACGCGAACCCAGTCGTTCACGGCAACTGGCTCGGACGCCTCCAGCGCTCGGTCTCAAATCTTGTCACCAGGTCCTTTTTCCGATTGAACGGGAAGTAGGGGCGTCGTGTTCCTTGCGGTGGAATTCCAAACTAGTGACTGCAACGAGCGCAGGGTCATCTATCACCCAATCAGCGAAAATGATATGAGGGTGAACGCGCTGTCGGAAAGCCTAGACCTAAGGGAGGAGTACTTCGGAAGATTCTAACGAGGCTGAGGGAGGAGGAACTCATATGAAGGATCCCATCAAGTACACGAGGTTCGAGAAGGCAAGGATCATCGGCGCCCGGGCCCTCCAGATCGACATGGGCGCTCCCGTCATCATCAGCTTGCCAAAGGGGCAGATCGATCCGATTACGATTGCTGAGCTGGAGTACGACAAGGGCATCATCCCCATAACCGTGAAGAGGGAGCTCTGAAGTCGTATTTCGGAGTGAATGGCCGTCCTCGTTTTCTTGGCGGCCCGCTCGGGGATTTCGCGCTCACTCGCAGCGGTGCACAAATGTTAAGTCTCCGTGAGCGGTTGGCGACCCGATGGTCACGTGCTCCGCTCCCGGGAAACTCATCCTGTTTGGCGAACACGCCGTCGTCTTCGGTGAGCCAGCCTTGTCAATTGCTGTCGATCTGAGGGTCAGCACGAGGGTCGAGGGTTCCGATGCCTTCGCGGTCAACGGGCAGAGTCTCGACCGCAGGAAGTATCGATACGTCAAGAACGCGATTGGGGAGGTCTGGCGGGGCGGCCCGCTCGAAATGCGGGTGGACTCCAGCGTCCCCGTCGCGGCGGGACTGGGCTCATCCGCCGCTGTCACTATCTCCACACTCGGTGCTCTCCTTCACATGCAGGGGGAGTTCAACCCCGTCGCCATCGCCCAGAGCGGCTTCCGAGTGGAGTTGAAGGTCCAGGGGAACGCCAGCCCGATCGACACGACCACATCCACGCACGGCGGCGGGATCCTTGTGGAAAGAAGTCCCCGCTCCGGCCTGCTCTGGAGCCTCTCCAGGGACGAGAAGAAGTGGTTCCTCCATGACTGTCCCTTGCCGGACCTCAGCCTGGTCGTCGGGGACACCGGTGTGAAGGCGGAAACGGGCCCGCTGGTCCTGGGCGTCAAGAAGCTGGCGGCCAAGAGCGAGACCGCGCGCGACCAGATCAAGGAGATCGGCAGGATAACCCTGAAGGGAAAGGCGGCTCTCCAGGACGGGGACATCTCTCTCGCGGGGGAGCTCATGAACGAGAACCACAAGCTCCTGAACTCCCTGGGGGTCGGGCATCCCGCCTTGGACAAGCTGATCTCCGCCTGCGAGGGCCTCTCGTACGGTGCGAAGCTCACTGGGGCGGGAGGCGGAGGAAGCATGGTGGCCCTCACGGACGAACCCGAGGAGCTGGCAGGAAGGATCCGAGAGGCGGGAGGGGAGCCCTTCATCGTCAGGTACAGTCCCGAAGGCGTCCGCCTGGAGGTGTGAGAATGAGCGATAGGGCGCACAAGATCATGTTACCGAAAGAGCTGGCCGCTCGACCGACATCGCCGAGGGCCAGGGCTGCAGAGGGCATCGTGATAAGGAACGCTGAGCAGGTCGTGACGCTTTCCCCTGACAGGGGGCGCCCGCTGCGAGGGGCGGAGATGCGGGAACTGGGGATCCAGACCGACGCGTCCGTCCTAATCTCAGGAGGCAGGATACAGCGCGTCGGCAGGTACGAGGACCTGATGCGGGGGAGGTCCGAGCGCGAATATGAGGTGATCGACGCCGCGGGCAAGATAGTGATGCCTGGCTTCGTCGACCCGCACACGCACCTGGTCTTTGCGGGACAGAGGGCGAACGAACTCTCCTGGAAGGTCGAGGGAGCATCCTATCTCGAGATCGCGAAGAGGGGCGGAGGGATCCAGAGGACCGTTCGGGAGACGAGAGCGGCTTCCGAGTCCGAGCTCATCGACCAGGCCGGCGGGAGACTGGACCAGATGCTTCTCAATGGAACCACCACGATAGAGGCCAAGAGCGGCTACGGGCTCACGACGGATGACGAGATCAAGATGCTCACCGCTGCAAAGAACCTCGATAAGAGGCATCCAGTTGACATCGTGCGCACGTTCCTGGGAGCGCACGCCTTTCCCGAGGAATACGCCGAGGACAGGGACGGCTACATCTCTATTCTCGAGGAGGAGATGATGCCCGCCGCCGCCAAGGGGGGACTGGCCGAGTTCTGTGACGTCTTCTGCGAGGAAGGGTACTTCACCCCCGAGGAGTCCATTAGGATCCTAGAGAAGGGGCAGACCTTCGGTCTGAAGAGCAAGATACACGCTGACGAGTTCACATCCAGCGGAGGGGCCCGTGTGGCCGCTCAGGTCGGCGCCATAACCGCGGACCACCTGCTGCGGACATCTGAAGAGGACATGGTGAGAATGGCCGAGAGCGGGGTCGTCGCCGTTCTGCTTCCCGCCGTTCCACTGTTGTCGATGGAAGAGAGATTCGCCAACGCTCGGAGGATGATCGAGATGGAGATACCCGTCGCGATTGCCAGCGACCTCAATCCGAACTGCTGGGTCACCTCCATGCAGACCGTCATCAGCCTGGCCTGCTACAAGATGAGGATGACGCCCGAAGAGGCGATAGCTGCCTCCACAATCAACGCAGCGTACGCCCTCGGACGGGGCGAGAAGATAGGAAGTCTGGACGTTGGAAAGGTCGCGGACGTTCTCGTGCTCGACGTCCCTGACTATCTCCACATCCCCTACAAGTTCGACAGGAACTGCGTCGAGACCGTAATCAAGAACGGAGAGATGATTCACAAGAGGGAAAGCTAGATCCGGCCGTTCATTGCAGCGATTGCGCCGACCTCTCCTCTTGGCACCATTCCGGCTCCAACCATAATGGCCGTCCTTCTCCCTCCCGCCTCCGGCTGATAATCGTTGCACTTCTCACACGGGCGCACAGGCCGGAATCGCTAAGTTTTTAGACCGATTCGACATACGAGTCCGCTAGGGATGGATTGATAGAGAAGATTCTTGCGGTCTCAATACTAGTCGTCGTTTACGCCCTCATCCTTTCGAGAAGGGTCCACAGGACGACCGCCGTTCTCCTCGGCTCCGTTCTCGTGGTGGGGCTCGGCCTACTTGACGAACGCGGGATTCTCGAGGTCATCCAATGGGAGGCTCTCGGCCTGATCTTCGGGATGTTCGTCCTCATTGCCGCTCTCTCCAAGAGCGGTTTCTTCAGGTGGGTCGGTCTCCATGCATTGAAATGGAGCAAGTTTCGGCCCCTCCGCATTTTCATAGCCTTCTCCGCTCTCTCGGCCGTCCTCGCAGCCTTCATGGACAGCATCACAGTCCTCGTGTTCATGGCCGCCCTCATAATCGAGGTATGCGATATCCTGAAAATGCGTGCAGGACCGTTCCTCATAGCCGCAATCACATCGGCCAACATAGGGGGCGCGTCCACGATGGTGGGCGATCCTCCCAACATCATCCTGGGCACTGCGTTGGGTTTCAATTTCCAGGACTTCGTTGTGAACACAGGCCCCATCGCTGTTGTCGTGTTCCTCGTCAACGTGGGTCTGTTCGCCTATCTCCTGAAACGCCGCGGAGGGACGACCCTGCACGTAGACCTAGAGGCCCTCGCGAAGGAACATGAAGAGCTCGAGCCCGCCTCGGCTATCAAAGATATGCGGCTTCTCCGCATCTCGCTGATTGTCTTCGCATTCACCGTGACACTGCTCGTGTTGCATCACCTGCTCGATCTTCTAGTCGCCTTCGTGGCGATGCTCGGTGCAACAATCGTACTCATACTCGGCGGCAAGGACATGCCAGACCTGGTGGAGAAGATCGACTGGCACACGCTTCTATTCCTCGCCGGGCTGTTCATCGTCGTCGGGGGTCTGGACAAAACCGGTGTCTTGTCCGACGTGGCCTCTTGGGTGACCGGAGTGGCGGGAAGTAACCTGTTGGTCCTGCTAACCATGCTGCTATGGATCTCCTTTCTCTTCTCGGCATTGCTTGACAATGCACCCTTTGCAGCGGCGATGGTTCCAGTGTTGCAGAGCTTGGCCGCGGAAGGAGCCGGCCCCCTCGGCCCGATGACTTGGAGCACTGCTCTTGGTTGCGACATCGGTGGGAATGCGACCCCCATCGGAGCATCTGCCAACGTCGTTGGTCTGGCGGTGGCCGAGAAGCACGGATTGGATATCAGCTGGTCAGAATACATGAAGTCTGCTTTGCCTGTCACGATAATCTGCATCATCGTGGTCAACATCCTGCTCGTGATCACCTATCTCTAGGTGAACGTTGGGATTCTCTGTTCTCCTCCAGAAGAGCTATCGACATTCCGTCCACGACCTTCCAAAGGAGGGACAGGCAGAAGATGAAGCATCCCTCGGACGGATATCACATCATCCCTCCAACTGGAGTTCCGTCCTTTGACCATTCTCGTCGCGTTCCGAAACCGGTGG
Organism: Thermoplasmata archaeon; assembly: GCA_023130895.1. Lineage (GTDB taxonomy): Archaea > Thermoplasmatota > Thermoplasmata > RBG-16-68-12 > JAGMCJ01 > JAGMCJ01. The sequence continues at coordinate 31 of JAGMAI010000197.1, read as the reverse complement.
GATGGCGCCGGGAAGGAACTACTCGGTTTCT
>JAGMAI010000196.1 GCA_023130895.1 Thermoplasmata archaeon | reverse complement strand
GACGGCCGAGACCGCCGCCCTCTTGCGCGGATCGGAGGTGTAGTCGTACACGACGTTCCTCACCCCATTGAATGCGTGGAATATGACGAAACCCAGCAGCAGGTTGTTGATGATCATGAACGTGAGCCCCTGCAGGCGGATCTTCACCTCTGCTACGGCGATTGCAGCGTGCGGGTCCATGTAGTGCAGGACCACCATGTGAATGAGGAGCAGGACTATGAGAGCCGCACCGCTGACCCTTTGGAGTATCCAGAGCCACATGCTTCTCTTCGATTCCGTCGGCGCGCCCATCATCCCCCTCCTATTACGGGCCAGACTATCGCGAGACCCACGAACCAGATGGCGACCGCGATGACCATGAACGCCCAGAACATGGCCTTCTGATGCTTGAGCCCGATTCCCATATCGAACAGCGTGAGCCTGATGCCGTTGAGCCCGTGGACGAGACCGCCCATGATCATTATGAGCTCGCCCGCAGCGAAGAGCGGGTCTCTGAACGTCTCCAGGATGCTCTCGTAGCCCTCTCCGTTGAGGCTTGCCTGCGTGACGACGTATATGTGCACCACGAGGTACACGACCAGGAGGATGCCCGTAACCCGGTGTACGATGTGTGCGAGCGTGCCCGTCTCCTTCCAGGCCCTCGCTATCTTCCTCACGTAGTAGCCGAATCCGCTCTGCTTGAGCATTCTATCGCCTCCTGGAGAAGGCCCTCTTGAGGACCTCCCGCCTGAGGTTCTCGATCGCCTCCGTTGTGTCTATCTCCTTCGGACACGCCTCCGCGCAGCGGAACATCGTGTGGCATCTCCAGACGCCGTGCTCGTTGTTCACCATGGCGAGCCTCTCGTCCGTGATGTCGTCCCTCGAGTCGGCGACGAACCGCCAGACCTTCGTCAGGGCCGCCGGACCCAGGTACTTGTCGTCCGTCCACACGATCGGGCATGAAGTCGTGCACGCGGCGCACATGATGCATTGTGCGGGCGCGTCGTACTTCTTCCTGGCCTCGACGCTCTGGATGCGCTCCTTCTCGGGTGGCTGGGACTCCGAAACGAGATACGGTCGTATGGACCTGTATTGCCCGAAGAACGGTGCGAAGTCGACGACCAGGTCGTTGATGACGGGATATCCCGGAAGCGGCTCGACGACTATCCTGCTCTTCTCCAGCGCGTCGACCTGCGTATTGCAGGCGAGCATGTTCTTGCCGTTGATGCTCACGGCGCAGGACCCGCATATCGCGCTCCTGCATGAATGCCTGAAGCTGAGGCTCGGGTCCATGTCCGTCTTGATGAGCTTGAGGGCGTCCAGAACCGTGAGTCCGCACGTGTCCTCGATGTCGTAGTCAACGTATCGCGGCTTCCTGTCTTTCTCGGGACTGAAGCGGAACACCCTGAACCTGACCAAGTATCCTCCTCCGAGGGCTTGCTCATTAAAGCGCTGACGTATAAAATGATTTTGAGGGCTGGCAATCGAAGTCGGCGCGGGCTGTAGAGAACTCGACATGGGATCATCGGTCGTCTCAGGTCTCCCAGAAGCCTCGAGAGCCATGGAGCAAGGATTGGAGAAAGACCAGGAATATCACAGCCGTATTCCTGACAAGTCATGAATGACCTTCACGTTTCTATCGCTCCGTCCTTCATACGAAGGACTTTCGTCCCTCCTGTTATCTTCATGTCGTGTGTCACCATGATTATCGTCTTTCCACCATCGTTGATCTCGTGGAGCAGGTTGACGATGTTGCGCGCCGTGACCGAATCGAGGTTTCCAGTAGGTTCATCGGCCAGGACGAGTCTGGGGTCGTTCACGAGTGCTCGGGCGATCGCGACCCTCTGCCTCTCACCTCCCGAGAGCTCTGATGGCAAATGGGAGGTCCTCTCCTCCAATCCAACCATCTCCAGAAGCTCCCTCGCCCGCTTCTTCCTCAGGGGCTTGCCCAGACGCTTATCGCGGCGCACCGTTCTCATCGGGAACTCCACGTTGTCCAAGGCCCTTAGCGCTGGAAGAAGATTGAAGGTCTGGAAGATGAAACCGATCTTCTCGGACCGGATCCTGGTCAACGTCCTGTCGTCCGTTTCCGAGACCTTCTCTCCGTCGAATGTCAGCTCCCCCTTCGTCGGTGTGTCCAAGCATCCGATCAGATTGAGAAGGGTCGACTTCCCTGAGCCGGACGGACCTATGATCGAGACGAATTCGTTCTCATCAATGGATATGTCGAGTCCTCTGAGCGCGTCAACGGAGACACTCTCGCTCAATCGGTAGGTCTTCCAGAGACCCCTTGCGAAAACCAAGCTACTCATATCTCAACGCCTCCATTGGACTGATACGGGTCGCCAGAAATGCCGGCAACAGGCCCGAGAACACTCCTATCAGGAGAATCAGCGTCCCCACGCGTGTGAGCACCGCTGACGAGAAGGCCGGCACCCACGATATCCCCACAACATATGATCCGGGGATGATTATTAGCATGCCCAATAGGCCTCCAACCATGCTCAGAATCAGCGTCTCGTAGAATATTATCAGTATGACCACGCCTCTCCT
>JAGMAI010000195.1 GCA_023130895.1 Thermoplasmata archaeon | reverse complement strand
CCGTCATCATGGGAAGGTACACCCGGAAGTAGCCCGAGCCGCCGAAAGAAGCATTAAATACCGACCTTGCTTTCTCGGAGCCAGTGAGGACATGTGCGAATCCACTGTATACGTTGAGATGGGTGGAGAGGAGACCGAACTCATGAAGGATGTCGCCAAGGTCGAGGTGAACGGCAAGACGATAACGTGCATAGACATCATGGGCGAGATCAAGACCGTCCAGGGGACGGTGAAGAGAGCGGACCTCGTGAACCACCGGTTCATCATAACATCCGACTAGGTCTTCGATGGCCCAGAGGATAGGTATCGCTGGGAAAGGCGGCGTGGGCAAGACCACGCTGGCGGGAACCCTGGCGAGACTTTTGGCTAGGCGCGGGAAGAAGGTGCTGGCTGTCGACATCGACCCGTCTCCCAGCCTCGCGTCCGCCGTGGGGATACCAGAGGAGGAGAGGAAGAACCTGGTCCCGCTGTCCCGCATGCTGGACCTCATAGAGGAGAGGACGGGCGTGAGGCCAGGGTCCTCCTACGGACAGATGTTCAAGCTCAACCCGAAGGTGGACGACCTCGTTGACAGATATGGCGTGGTCGCGAAAGACGGCGTGAGGCTCATCGTCCTGGGGACCATCGACCTGGGAGGTGGCGGCTGCTTCTGCCCCGAGAATGCTCTGCTGAAGCGTCTCCTGAGGCACCTCGTTCTGGACAGGGACGAGGTCCTCATAATGGACATGGAGGCGGGCGTCGAGCATCTGGGCAGGGGCACGGCGGAGAGCGTGGACGTTCTCATCATCGTCGTCGAACCAGGAACGAAGTCCATCGAGACGGCGGCGAGGATAAGGAAGCTGGCGGAGGACGTGGGCATCGGCAAGGTTGTCGCGGTCCTAAACAAATCGCTCGGACAGGATGACTTCACCCGCTCGAAGCTCGCGGACATAGGCGTTGAGCTGGTTGGGTCGATTCCATATAGGCCGTGCATAATCGAGGCTGACATACGGGACATCCCGCCGATCGACAACGAGGACTGCTCGGAGATCGTCACAGCCATCGAGGAGATCGGGGAGAAACTGGGGCTCCCGGACTGAACGATAGCTTTTTTCACAGGAAGGCATTCCGCTCTGCAAGGAGGTGCAATATGCCATTCATAAACGTCTACATGTGGCCCAGGGACAAGGAGAAGAAGCAGAAGCTCGCGCGAGCTATAACGGACGCCTTCGTGAGGATCGCGGGTATCCCGCCAGACTCGATTTGGATCGTCTTCAACGACGTGGAGAAGTCCAATTGGGCCTCGGCGGGAGAGCTTGTCTCCGAGGATTAGCTTCCGTCACGGCAAGTCGAACTTCGTCTTTTGTCGAAGATGATTCGCAAGAGCCAGCGTCTAGCGGTTCGTGAAATGGGAAAAGAATCGGTGGCCAAGTAGGTCAGGTTTATAAACAAGCGGTGTATACGACCTAATCGAATTGTTGGCCATCTAGTCGGGGGTAGTGAGTGAAGAAAGTCAAGTTTGACAAGGATATCTGCATGAGTTGCAGGGCTTGCGAGATCGCATGCGGGGAGAGGCATTCCGACCATGTGAATTGGCTGGACTCCTTTTTTGCGGAACCGAGGCCGATCCCGCGTGTTAGGGTCTCTCTGAAAAAGGGTAACCCGTACCTCGTGAGGTGCCAGTTCTGCAAGAACCCGAAGTGCATGGAGGTCTGCGAGTTCGATGCCATCACGCAGGAAGAGGACGGGTTCGTGAGGTTCGACGCGGAGAAGTGCACGGGATGTTGGGAGTGCGTGGAGGCCTGCCCATTCGACTGCATAGAGAAGGACATGGTCAACGAAGTCGCGATCAGGTGCGACCTCTGCGAGGAGTATGAGAACCTGGCCTGCGTCTCGGCCTGTCCGACTGATGCTTTGACGGTGAAAGAATAGGAGGAATAACATGGCTAAGGAATCTGAAATGAAACAGAAGTCTGTAGACCCGGCGACACTGGAGATGTTGGAGGTTGTGTGCGATTCGGACGTGGATGCCACAACGATTTGGGACCGCTACGAAAGAATGCAGCCACAGTGCCGCTTCGGAGAGCTGGGGATTTGCTGCACAATATGTCTTCAGGGACCGTGCAGGATCAACCCCTTCGGCAAGGAACCCTCGCGAGGCGTTTGCGGGGCGACGGCCTACACGATCGTCTCGAGGAACCTTATCAGGAAGATAGCCGCGGGATGCGCTGCCCACTCCGACCACGGAAGACACGTAGCCCATACCATGAAGGCCCTTGTCGACGGAAAGGCCGACGCCTACTCGATAAAGGACGAGGACAAGCTCAGAGCCGTCTCGCAGAGGGTCGGCATAGACGTGGACGGAAAGGACACGATGGAGTTGACGAAGGAGCTTCTCGGGAAGGTCTTCGAGGACTACTCGAGAGTGGAGCACGAGCCCCTCACCTGGTTGCGGACCACGCTGACTCCCAAGAGGATGGAGATCGCGGACAGATGCGATGTTCTTCCCAATAACATCGATGCCGCGATCGTGGAGGTCATGCACCGCACTCACATAGGCGTGGATGCTGATCCAGTTCCCCTCATTTTCAACGGAATCAAGTGCTCTCTTGCCGATCTCGCTGGGGAGCACATATCCACGGACCTGAGCGACATCCTGTTCGGAACTCCCATGCTCACGTTCACTGAGTCGAACCTCGGTGTGCTCAAGAAGGAGTCCATCAACATCGCGATGAACGGTCACAATCCCGTGCTGAGCGAGATCATATGTGATGTGGCCGAGGAGATGACGGATGCCGCCAAGGAAGCTGGAGCGGACGGGATAAACATCGTCGGGATATGTTGCACGGGGAACGAGCTGCTCATGCGGCGTGGGATTCCAATCGCGACCAACTTCGCCTCCCAGGAGCTGGCCATAATGACCGGTGTCCTTGATGCTATGATCATCGACTATCAGTGCATAATGCCCTCACTGGGGATGTGGACGCGCTGCTTCCACACGAGGCTGATATCCACGTCCGACCTCTGTAGGCAGGCTGGTGACACGCACATAGAGTTCAATCCCTCTAGCGCGAGGGAGGACGCAAAGAGGATAGTGCTTCTGGCCATTGAGGCCTACAAGGACAGGAATGAGAAGATCATTCACATACCAGACGTGAAGGAGAGCACTTGTGTAGGGTTCAGCACGGAGCAAATCGAGGAGATCCTATCCAAGGTCTCTGACGATCCCTACCAATATCTCGCGGACAAGGTCAAAGAGGGAAAGATCCAGGGATTCGGAGCACTCGTCGGATGCAACAATGTGAAGACCTGCCATGACCTCAATCATCTGACCATCGCGAAGGAGCTCATCAAGAACGATATTCTTGTCATCGCAACGGGCTGTGCTGCAGGCGCCTACGCGAGAGCGGGACTCATGTCCTCCAAGGCGACCAAGGAGTTCGCGGGAGAGGGCCTGAAGGAAGTGCTCACCGAGCTTGGAGAGAAGTTCGGCTTGGACGATGCGCTCCCGCCCATCTGGCACATGGGATCGTGCGTTGACAACTCCCGCATACACGACTTCGCGACGATGCTCGCGAACAAGATGGGAATCGACATCAAGGACCTCCCTGTCATCGCGAGTGCGCCTGAGGACATGAGCGAGAAGGCGGTCGTGATAGGGACGTGGCTTGTGGCAACCGGCTGGCCGACTCACGTGGGAGTACTACCGTTCATACACGGAAGTCCCCTCGTCGTGGAGATCGCGGAGAACACCGCCCGAGACGTCTTCGGGGGCTACTTCGTCTTCGAAGAGGACCCGAACGAAGCCGCCAGGAGACTTGTCAACATAGTGAAGAACCGACGCTGGAGGTTGGGCATCGGCGAGGACAAGGAGACCATCTATTGGTCCGGGTACACCAAGGAGGATGTCTTCGCGGAGAAACCTGAGGTCGCTGCCGACGGAGGTGAGGAGGAATGACCAAAGTCACGCAGACCGAGCTGTTCGGCATGGCGATTTCCGGAGCCATAACGGCAACGGGCTACGCCGACGTTCTCCTGAATCGCGCCCTGAGGATACACGGTTCCGACAAGACGGTCGAGTACCCAGACACGGGATACGAGCTTCCCTGCTTCTACGGCTGGACGACGACGCCCGTGAAGACGCTCGGTGACCTTCCCGCCCTCCTCGGAGAGGTCAGGGCGAAGATAAGGCACGAGCCTACCCTCGAGAACGCGCTGACCGCCGGTGAGGCCACCATGTGGTCCGCCGAGATCGTGGAGGCGCTTCGGTACATCGACAACGATAAGCCGTTCGAGAACGAGGCCCCGCCAGGAACGCAGGAGTACTGCGGCTTCGTGGGCGATCCCGTCCTCAGGAATCTGGGCATAGCGTTCGTCGACGATACCATCCCTGGTGCTGTAGTCTTCGTTGGAAAGGCGAAGGACCCAGAGGCCCTCGCGAGGATAATGAGGGACTTTCAGAACAAGGGCATGCTGCTCATGGCGACATTCGACATAATCAGGCAGCTCGAGGACCAGGGGATCAAGATGGGGACTGACATAATGCTCTTTCCCCTCGGCGAGTTCACGCAGGCAATACACGGCTTGAGCTTCGCCATCAGGGCCGCCCTCACGTTCGGCGGGGTGAAGCGCGGAGACGGAGAGGGACTCCTGAAATACCTCAAAACGAGGCCCAAGGTTGTTGTGTTCCAGTTCGGCCCGCTCGACCAGATAAAGGTCGCAGCCGAGTTCGCTGTCATGTTCAACGGCTCCCCGACGATCACGGACCAGGATGTCGAGGAGATCCCGGGCAAGTACGTCGTGCAGAAGGATTACGACCAGATGGTGCAGACAGCCATCGAGATAAGGGACATGGAGATCAAGCTCGGAGCCGTCGACATCCCGGTCGCGTACGGACCTGCGTTCGAGGGTGAGACCGTCAGGAGACCGGACACGTACGTGGAATGCGGCGGTCCCTCCAAGACGCCCGTCTTCGAGCTGGTGAAGATGCGAGAGGCGGACGAGGTCGAGGACGGCAAGATAACCATGATCGGAAAGGACGTCGACGAGCTCGAGGAAGGGAGCACCAGCCCGATCGGGATCGTGGTCGATGTCTATGGGAAGGACATGCAGAAGGACTTCGAGTCCGTCCTGGAGAGGAGGATACATCAGTTCATCAACTTCGCCGAGGGCGGGTGGCACACGGGCCAGAGGAACCTTCTTTGGATAAGGCTCAGCAAGGACGGTGTCGCCCGGGGCCTGAGGTTCAAGCACTTCGGTGATGTGCTGCACACTAAGTTCCACGACGACTTCGGCGGGCTGTTGAACCGTGTTCAGGTGACCATAATGACGGACGTGGCCGAAATCGAGAAGCACTTCCCGGAGGCGAGGGAATCCTACAACGAAAGGGACGAACGGGTGAGAGGCATGAACGACGAGTCCGTGGATACGTTCTACACGTGCACACTCTGCCAGAGCTTTGCCCCGAACCACGTGTGCATCGTCACTCCTGAGAGGCTCGGGCTCTGCGGCGCCATCAACTGGCTGGACGCCAAGGCCAGCAATCAGATTACGCCGACGGGTCCGAATCAACCCATTGACAAGGGCACCACCATAGAGGAAGTCAAGGGCCAGTGGGTGGGCGTGAACGAGGCGGTAATCGAGCACTCTCACGGGAAGCTGGATAAGTTCAACATCTACACCATGATGGATGACCCGATGACTTCGTGCGGCTGCTTCGAATGCATCGTCGGGATAGTTCCCGAGGCGAACGGCGTCGTCGTCGTAAACCGGGAGCACGGCGGGATGACGCCCTTGGGGATGAAGTTCTCCACTCTCGCCGGAACTGTCGGCGGCGGGCTGCAGACGCCAGGGTTCATAGGTGTCGGAAGGTACTACCTCCTGTCGAACAAGTTCATAAGCGCGGACGGCGGGTTCCAGAGAATCGTCTGGATGCCGAAGGAGCTCAAGGACGCGATGTACGATAAACTTAAAGAGAGAGCAGAGGAATTGGGCATTCCCGATTTTGTGGACAAGATCGCTGACGAGACGGTCGCGACAGAATCGGCGGAGCTGCTTGAGTTCCTCGCAGAGAAGGAGCATCCAGCTCTGAAGTTACCATCTATGCTGTAGGGGCTTGGTACAATGGCATTGGAGTTGCCCAAGGAGAAATGGATAGGGAAGATTGGAGAAGTAGTCATCGGAGCCCTCGAGAGCGAGGGGGGAACGCGGACGAGCAAGGTTACCATGGGAGGGGCAACAAGCCTGCCTTTCCTCGGCTTTGAGGGCGAGTATCCGAACGAGCCACCGATAGGGATGGAGATCTTCGACGTCGTCCGAGAGGACTATCCAGAGGTTGCGAGGAAGCCCTTCGAGGATGTCATCGACGACCCCGGTAAGTGGGCCAAGAAGTGCGTCGAGGAACACGGCGCGGACATGATCTGCATCAGGATGATCGGCACGAACCCGGAGGAGGAGAACCGCTCGGTTGAGGACGCTGAGCAGACGATCAAGGAGCTCAAGGAAGCGGTCGGAGTCCCGCTCCTGATCTACGGCTCCGGGGACGAGGAGAAGGACGCCAAGGTCCTGGAGATGGCCTCGAACGTCATGGCCGGCGAGAGATGCCTTCTCGGTCTCGCGGAGGAGGCCGCGTACAAGTCGATATCCGTCGCGAGCATGTCCAACGACCACGGCCTAGTCGCCTTCTCCAACCTAGACATTAACCTGGCGAAGCAGATGAACATCCTGCTCACGGATTTCGGTGTCAAGCTCGAGAACATCGTCATGGACCCGCTCCAGGCGGGGCTGGGATACGGGCTCGAGTACTCGTACTCGGTCATCGAGAGGATCCGGCTCGCCGCGTTCATGGGAGACAAGATCCTTCAGGTTCCCATAATGTGCGGGACAGCGCGGGTCTGGAACACGAGGGAGGCGTTCAAGGAGGACGCCGCCACAGGGGATTTCACTTCCCGAGCCGTGTTCTGGGAGGCTACGACGGCACTGTCCGCCGTGCTGGCGGGCGCGGATGCGCT
>JAGMAI010000194.1 GCA_023130895.1 Thermoplasmata archaeon | reverse complement strand
TCAACCGGACCGTGCAATTGCGGGATACTTGGGCCAAGATCCAGAAGCGACAGCAGGCGAAGTGATCGACCGCATGGCCATATGCTTCTCTCGGCCTCTCATCTGCAGAGTATGTTTGTGCAGGGGAGTGCCCTTTTAGGAAGTGCTTACTGCAGCCCCGTAGTGTAGCGGTCAAAGGCCAGGCTCGAGGCCTCAGCCGGCCAATCATAAGAGGTTCTGGATCTCTTGACGGCAGTTCGAATCTGCCCGGGGCCATACACTTCCCCGTACGGAGCCACTGCAGATGCGTGACCTAGCACAGATGGACTACGGACCCTTCATCAGCTTCCCGAGCTCTTCGCTCTGCTCCCGCAGAATCTGTCTGACCAAAGAGCAGGCTTCGACTATTTTCGGGCTTGTGAGAGAGTACAGCATCGTGGTGCCTTCTCTGCGGTTCTTGACTATCCCGTTCCCTCGGAGGACTGCCAGATGTTGCGACAGGTTGGACTGCTGCCTTCCCAGTTTCTCTTGCAGGTCGCTGACGCTCGTCTCGCCTTCCTTGAGAATGTCGATTATCATCAGCCTTACCGGATTCGAGAGAGCCTTGCACAGACTTGCCTGTAGTGTGTAAATCCTCTCATCGTTGAGCGGCATCTAGACCCTCGCCTTCGGGATGAGCATCCAGTAGAGCCTATTTATCATCATCTTTCCGAGGTAGTGTCTTCGATTCAGCGGGGGAGGCACTGGCGGGTTCTCGTAGTCGAAGGTCATCATTATCCCTTTGTGGAAGCCCGCATCACAGAAGCACGTGACCTTGCCGTCGTAGTTGTCTGGCGGTGATTGTCCTTTCAGTCTCGCGGCGATGTTGTCGCCGACGACCAGCCCCTCGTAGTGAGCGGTCGCGCCTGCCTTTGAGATAGGTATGTCGGTTGCGTCACCGACCACATAGATGTCGCCGTGCCCCTTCGCGAGAAGCGAGTGCCTATCGGTCGGAATCCACCCGCCTCTATCACCGAGGCCAGAGTCTATCACCACATCCGCCCCGCTGTGGGGTGGGATAGCTATCAGGAGATCGTAGTTGACCGTCTCGCCCTCGAGCGATTCCACTTTCTTGGACTTCGGATCTATCGACTCGATATTGAAGAAGATCGTGGTCTCGACGTTCTTCTGCTTGAAGACCTCAGTGACCAAGGGATCCAAAGACTCCAGGGGAAAGACGCGCCCGAGAGGAGACAGGAACTTCAGGTTAACCTTGTCCCTGATTCCCCTCTTTGTGAAGTAGTAGTCCAAGAGGCATGCGGACTCCGCAGGGGCGGGAGGGCACTTGTAGGGAACGCCTCCAACCGCAATCACGACGTCCCCGCCGTTGAACTTCATCAGGGCGTTCCTGAGGCCTATCGAACCCTCCAGGCTGTAGAAATGGTGGGCACCTTCGAAGCCAGGGACCTGCTCAGGATGCAGAGTCGAACCTGTCGCGATCACAAGGTAATCGTAGTCGAGCTTCTTACCGCCCGCGAGATGGACCGTTCTTTCCCCGGGATCGATCCTCTCGGCCCTCGACGTGACCAGGTCCACGCTTCTCTTGAGAAGCGTTCTCTCGTCTCTCACGAGCTTGGCGGGGTTCTGCTTCCCGAGGGTGACGTAGAGGAACCCCGGCTGGTACACGTGCTTGCCGTCTTCATCTACCACGGTGATCTTGCAGTCCCCGCGCCTAGCCTTCTTGGCAAGGTGATTGGCGACGACGCTTCCTCCGACTCCGCCACCAAGAACGACAACGTTCTTCATTTTTTCCGCCTCAGTATCCACGGGTCTATCTGAGCTTCTTGATCACGAACTCGTTGTACTCTTCCTTCTCGTTGACTGCAAGAAGCTCGTGACCTGCTTTTTCGATCCACAGAGGAATGTCTCTTTGCGAGCCGGCGTCCTTGGACCAAACGGCGATGACCTCTCCGACCTCTCCCTCTTTCACCGCTCGTATCAGTTCCATCAAGGGTCCTGGACAGAAAGTGTCCCTCGCGTCAACCGTCCTGTCTATTTCGTACAGACCTAACCCTCCAGCTACATGAACAGCGTTATCTCGGACTCCCTCGCGAACTCAACGTACTCCGCCACGCCGACGATGTCGTCAACCATCGGGTCGAGGTCCTCCTTCGTCATTCCCATCAGGTCCATGGTGGCCGCGCATGCGTGTACCCTGACGGTTCCAAGCTCCTTCGCCTGCTTGAGCGTGTCGTACCAGGAAGGCATGTTCTTCTCCTTCATGAGCTGCATCATCATGGGAGCCATGTCCTCGTACTCCGCGCTCATCTTCGTCACTTGCTGGGGAGCGCCCTGCCTGAAGGCCTGAAGTCCCCAGAAGGTCAGATAGATCTCCACCTCCATCCCCATTGCCACAGCACCGCTTGCGAGTATCCCGACAGGCATGAGCTTGTCGACGGTGCCGGAGAATACTATCAGGGTCATCTTGTTCGCCATGACATCACTCTATATACGCATATTCGCATATACTAATATACTTTACGATTCCTGCCCACAAATAGCTCTAAATACGCCTACACCCTTGCCGCCAAAGAGGTGGGGAGTTGATAGAAAGGGAGAAGGTTTTCGAAGTTCTCAGCGGTTATGACAAGAGCAAGATAAAAATCGGATGCATCGCCTCGCACTCGGGCCTGGACGTCTACGATGGCGCGATCGAGGAAGGTTTTCCGACCGTGGCTGTCTGCGAGAAGGGCAGAGAGGAACCGTACACCCGCTACTTCAAGTCGAAACGGGATGCCAACGGGAACGTGATCAGAGGCGTGGTGGACGAGGCCCTCGTCCTCGATAAGTTCAAGGACGCCGTCAAGCCCGAGCACATGGAATGGCTTGCCAAGAACAACGTCATATTCATCCCGAACCGCTCGTTCTTCTCCTATGCTGGCATGGACGCGGTGGAGGACGATTTCACCATCCCGATGATGGGGAGTCGCAATCTCCTCAGGTCAGAGGAGAGAGGTGACGTGGAGGAGGACTACTACTGGCTTCTGGAGAAGGTCAATCTTCCCGCTCCGGAGAAGATCGAATCGCCCGAAGATATCGATTCACTCGCACTCGTCAAGCTGAAGCACAAGGTCAAGAGACTGGAGAGAGGCTTCTTCACAGCCGCGAGCTACGCGGAGTACCAGGAGAAGTCGGAGGAGCTTCTCAAGAACGATGTCATCACGCAGGAGGACCTGCAGAACGCCAGGATAGAGAGGTACATCATCGGACCTGTCTTCAATTTCGACTTCTTCTACTCACCGCTGGAAAAGGACGAGGAGCCGATCGAGCTGCTCGGCATCGACTGGAGATTCGAATCGTCCCTTGACGGGCACGTCCGCCTGCCTGCCGCGCAGCAGATGTCCCTCCTTGAGGAGCAGAGAACGCCAGAATACACTGTCTGTGGGCACAACTCGGCCACGCTGCGCGAATCGCTGCTCAGGAAGGTCTTCCCGCTGGCCGAGATCTACGTGAAGGGGACGCAGGAGTACTCCCCGCCAGGGATGATAGGTCCGTTCACGCTGCAGACGTGTGTGGACAAGGACATGAACTTCTTCATATACGACGTCTCGCCAAGGATCGGCGGCGGGACGAACGTCCACATGTCGGTGGGCCATCCCTACGGAAACACGCTTTGGCGGTCGAGAGTTAGCACTGGCCGTAGAGTTGCGATGGAAATCAGAAGAGCCCTCGAGACCGATGAGCTCGAGAAGATAATCACCTAGTACATCGCGCCGCAACTGGGGCACTGCAATCTGCCGTCGGGCCTGACATTCAGCGGACCGCCGCAGCTTTGACAGTACTTGGGCTGTGGGCCGGTCTGTTCCGGCTGTTCACCCCAGCCCCCGCCTGTCGCGGGTGGCTGCTGATACGGTTCCTGTTGGGGCTGCTGCTGATATGGTTGCTGCTGGGGTTGCTGCTGATAGGGCTGGTATCCGTGAGCGGGAGGTGGTCGGTAAAACTGAGCCACCCTGAACTGCTCCTCCATGTAGGCCTTTTCATCCGTCCTCGCAACGGTGCAGCCAATCATCCTGTCGGTGTACTTCTGCCTCGGATCTCCAGGCGTGAGCATGCCGACGAGCCAATCGAGGAACAACAGTATGGGGAATATCTTGGAGACGTTCCTCACGAGGATCATCATCGGCGTCCGCTGCTCCTGTATGCCGACGACATGCAGGCTCATGAGTTTCTTCCCGATCGTTGCGCCCATGGAGATCTCCATTAATACCATATAGATGAAGAGGAAGACCCATGTGAAAAGCCCTCCCCAAGCGAAAATCCCAAGGAACAAGAGAAACGTGCCCAGCACGAAAACGACAATGGAGATTATTATGCTGTCGATTATGAGAGCAACGAATCTCCTCAGCCAATGTTCCTGCAAAGCCTTGTTCCCAAGCTGATTAAGACCAGTGGTACCCATCCCAATCACCTGCCTACTGAGTTAAAGTGTAATAAGAAGGTAGGCAATAAAACCTTTGGACGAGAATATCAGCAACGGGAATTTCCTACTCGCTGACTCCCATTTCCATCCCTTCTTCGATTTCTTCCGGGGCCAGTCTTCTCAGGCAGCCTGGGGGGACATCCTTTGTCGTGTAGACCGTCGTTCCGGCCTTGCCTATCTCGACTCCTTCATCCGAGGCCTTCTTCGTATCCACTTCTAGGATCACAGGGTTATTGACCCTCACCTGACCAGCCTCCATCGCCGAGGGAAGTGTCCCGCTCAAATGAACCATCTTCCTGTCCGAGGGTTTCAGCCCAATCTCGAGCAAGATGCTGCACTCCTCCTCCGTCGTGGGGAAGAACAAGATCTCCGGGATGTCATCAGTCGGCAGATCTGGACTCACATCACACGAGTGAGCGTACGTGGCCCTTATCTTTCCCTCTAGGAACTGATATCTCCCCTTGGGATCTGTATCGATGATCCCGAGCACGTGATGCGGCTTGAGGAACCTGAACTTCTTGTGCCTGATCTGAACGGCTGTCACGAAGTCCCTCAGGTCGACCCAACCGTGTTCGTCCATATCCAGACCGTAGCGCTCCGGGAAGTGCCTCAGGATGCCCGCCATCGTTCTTCCCAGCAGCTCCAGCTCCCTGTCGTTGAGCAGGAATTTCGATTCGTCACCACAGTTGGGACAGATTTCCCCGCGGAAGAAACCATGAGATCTGCACTCTTTGAGCAAACGTCTCCCCTCTGTGCGTGTATGCGCTCGGGGGATTATAGTTTTTGCTCTGCTAGGTCGTTCGTCAAGAGACCGTGCAACGGAGACCGCGGAAGTCAGTCTAGATCCCTGGTTCTGACCGTTCTGAGACCGCTCCGCTCACAGAGTTGAGACAACTCTCTCGCTCTGGGTTTGCTCATTGCCTTCCTGTGGAAGTAAACGTACCTGGCATCGGGACTCAGTT
>JAGMAI010000193.1 GCA_023130895.1 Thermoplasmata archaeon | reverse complement strand
GCAAACATGCTGAACCTCCTTCAGAATCCCTATGTTTGTTCTTCTATATAAATCATTACATTGGGGTTGCAGCAACGAACGGACCACCTACAGCAGGCCCAAACATCAGAACATTCTGATTATTCAGAAAAGCATAAGTACTCTGAGAGACGTATCATATCGAGGCGAGGAACATGGGAACGGAGAGCAAGAACGGTTCGTGCTGCGGATCCTCGAACGAAGAGACCGCCTGCTGCAAGGTGGAATCGGTGGTGAGCATCGATGAAAGGGGGCAGATGGTGCTCCCCAAGGACATCAGGGACAGGGCGGGGATCGGCGCTGGAGACAAGTTGGCAGTCGTCATCTGGGAAAGGGGTGATGAGATCTGCTGCATCACACTGATCAAGGTCGAGGGGCTGGCAGAGATGGTCAAGGGTCATCTCGGGCCCATCATGAAGGATGTGCTGGAGGAGTAGCAGAGGTGAAGGAATGAAGGACGATGAGGTCAAGAAGGCAGTGAAGGAAGGCTATGCGAAGATCGCCAAGAAGAGCTGTTCATGCTGCGGGCCCGCGGTCGATGCTTGTGGAACTCCGAGAGGGTCCCAGGTCAGCAAGGGCGTTGGCTACACGGACGAGGAGCTGAAGGCCATTCCCGAGGACGCGGACATGGGTCTCGGATGCGGGAACCCGGTCGCCCTTTCCTCGCTCAGGGAGGGCGAGACCGTCCTCGACCTCGGCTCGGGCGGGGGCATCGACTGCTTCCTCGCGGCCGGAAGGGTCGGCGAGAAGGGGAGGGTCATCGGCGTCGACATGACCGCCGAGATGGTCGAGAGGGCCAGAGAGAACGCCAAGAGGGGCGGTTTCGAGAACGTGGAGTTCCGGCTCGGCGATATCGAGGACATTCCGGTCGATGACGGCTCGGTCGACGTGATAATCTCGAACTGCGTGATCAATCTCTCACCTGACAAGGGGAAGGTCTTCAGGGAGGCCTTCAGGGTCCTGACACCGGGGGGCAGGATGTTCGTCTCCGACATCGTCCTGCTGAAGGAGCTGCCGGAGGCGGTCAAGGCCGACATGGGAGCGTACGTCGGTTGCCTTTCCGGGGCGGTCCTCAGAGAGGATTACATCGGATTGATCGAGCAGGCCGGCTTCCAGGACGTGAGCATCAGGACCGAGTCCGGCTGTTCCATGGAGGTCCTGTCGAACGACCCGACGGTGAGCGCCATGATTAGCAGCTTCGACCTGTCCCGGGAAGAGGCGGAGGAAGCCATCCGCTCCGTGATCAGCGTGATAGTCGAGGGTACGAAACCCGCTTGAGGGCGAAGAGCTTCGGGCGGTTCTCGCGCGTCCCTCTGAACCGCATCCCGCGACAAACGATTTATACTGACGGAGCGTTGCGCCATCACTGGTTCTGAAGGAGATCTCATGGGAAGTTCTGATTCGCCATCCGAGCTCATGGAGCTGAACGACGGCAACTTCGACAGCGTCGTATCGACAAACGATAACGTGGTAATCGACTGCTGGGCGCCCTGGTGCGGTCCCTGCCTCGCTCTGGAGCCCGCGATCAAGGAACTCGCGAAGGAATACGAGGGCAGGATACTCTTCGCGAAGATGAACACGGACGCGAACCTGGATACCGCCAGGAAGCTCGGGATAATGTCCCTGCCGACCATACTGTTCTTCAGCAACGGCGAGTACGCGGACAGGATTACGGGCGGGGTCCAGAAGCGCGTCATCCAGGAGAAGGTCGAAGAGCTGATGGGCTCGAGATAGGTTTTTATCTCCGCCGTCTCTTGCACAGACCGATTGCTCGAAACGTTGAGACGAGACTGGCTGGCCCGCATAGGGAAATGGGACCTGATGGACTGGACCGTGGAGACGCCCAACGTCCTCTTCTTTCAGAGCGACAGGGTGCGTCCTCCCGAGAGCTCGGAGGTCCTGCTCCTCTCGAAGGAGACGGAGACGGACAAGCCGTTCGTCCTGGACGCGGGGAGCGCCTTTCTACCGTCGGACCTGTCAGGGGAGAACGTCATACCGCCAGACCTGGGCTACCCGATGAGCCTGGACGACATCAACGTCACGGGGGACGGGGACGACTTCGTCGTCGTCCGCGGCCGGAGCAGGGAGCTTGCAGAGCGCGTCAGGGAGCTCCACGAGCGGGTCTTCGTCCTCGGGAACGCCATGGAGATGCTCAGGCACCCGCTGGAGTTCGCGAAAAGGGTGATGGCGATCAGGTCCAGCATGTCGCCCCACGGGCTGGCATACGCCCCGGGCATCGCCACGCCCGCGAACCTGAGCGTGCTCATCTACTGCGGGATCGACCTCGCGGACTCCCTGAGGGTGGTCGTGGAATCGGGCTACGGCAGGTTCCACACGGAGAGGGGGTCAATGCCCTACGAGGAGGCTGGCAGGAAGATCTGCCACTGCCCGACCTGCGAGGAAGGAGTGACCAAAGACAACCTGAGGGACCACAACTCCCACGTCCTGTTGAGGGAGCTCCAGGTGTGCAGGAACGCCATCGAGCGAGGACGGTTGAGGGAACTGGCGGAGAGGAGGATGCTCTCGAGCGCTTGGTGCGTTTCGGTCATGAGGCACATGGACCGGAGGCTCTACGCCGCGGTGGAACCGAGCGTCCCCGTGACAGGCGGGGAGGTTCTCGCCCTGTCCGATGCCTCGCTCTACCGACCGGACGTCCTCAGGTTCAGGAAGAGGCTGCTTCAGCGCTACTCGAGACCGCCAGGCGCGGCGGTGCTCCTGCTCATCCCGTGCTCGGCGCGCAAGCCGTACTCGCTCTCCAAGTCCCACAGGATATTCAGGCGGGCGGTGAAGGCGTCCGGGAACAGGCCTGCGATCCACGAGATGATAGTGACGTCTCCCCTCGGACTCGTCCCGAGGGAGCTGGAGCTCTTCCATCCCGCCCAGAACTACGACATACCGGTCACGGGAGACTGGAGCGGGGAGGAGGCGAAGATCATCCGCGAGGAGCTGCAATCTTTCCTGGAGCGCAACGAGTACACCCGCATGGTCGTCCATCTCGGGGCGGAGAAGGAGCTCCTCTCCGACATGCTGGAGGACGCCGTGTTCATGACGGAGGGATCGCTGACCTCGTCATCCTCGATCGTGGCTCTCGGGAAGGCCCTTTCCGAGGCGACCGAGGACGTCGAGCGGACGGGGAGGAAGGAGAGGCTCATCCAGGACGTCAGGAACCTGGCCGTGTTCCAGTTCGGGGACGTGGGCGGGGACCTCGTGAAGGACTGCGGGCTCAGGGGAAGGTACCCAAACGTCAGGATAATCGGGGAGGAGCATCTCGCAACGCTCGTGCCGTCAAGGGGGATGCTCTCGCTCACGCTGGAGGGAGGGAGGGTCCTTGCGCGGGAGAAGGCGTACTGCGTCACGATCGAGGACTTCCGCCCTGAGGGGAACGTCTTCGCAATCGGCGTCACGGGCGCGGACCCGAACATAAGGGAAGGGGACGATGTCGCCGTCGTCTGCGGGGACGAGGTCCGAGCGGTCGGCGTGGCCCGCATGCCCGCCAAGGAGATGGTCGAGAGCAAACGCGGCGAGGCCGTGCGCGTCAGACACAAAGCATAAGGATTTATTAGAGAGAATCACTATACGTCACAAGGATGGGATAATGGACGCTCTTGTTACCGCGCTGGTCTCGGGGACCGTTCTCTTCGTGGCTCTTGGAATACTCATTCTTTTCCTTGACGATATCGACCTCAAGGTGCTCTTGGGAGCCTTCTTCGTCATCGTGGGCATTTCCCTGGGGCTCTTCGCTCTCGGGGTCGCTGACTGGGGGACGGTCGTGCTGTCCCTCTCCTTCGCGCTCATCGTGAAGCAGGTGCTCTCTCACACACAGTTCTATTGACGCGAGCACTTTCACTCCACTCCCCCCTTCTTACGTATTTAAAGGACGAGGACTTCTCTCATCTCACAGGGGTGAAGAAAGATGGACGAAAACCACTACAGTTGGGAAGATGTCTACCGCTCATACGGTTGCTCCACTGACTATGAAGATGACTGAGTTCCGTGCCCATCCCGTTAAGATAGCTGTGGGGTGATCCCCACCTATCTTCTTTTTTTCGAAAAGGTAATGAAGAGAGGCTTGTTTATGCTAGGACGGGCAGGCGTGATCCAGCCTGGTCTAGGATTTTGGCCTTCCAAGCCAACTGCCCGGGTTCGAATCCCGGCGCCTGCACTGCACGCTGCTCTACGTCAGTCTGACTGGTCGTCAACGATGTGGGCGATGTCCTCGAGTTCCCGCACGACCTCAACCATATCCTGCACGTCCTTTCCTCTGCTTGAGATCTCACAGACGAGCTCTTTGGCGTCCTCGATCGTGTGATGCTTCATCCAGTCCATGGCTTCCGCATCGTTCATCTTGACCTTCTTCTTCCTGACTGTCTTTTTCCGTACCACCGATGTCACATCCCATCTCATTGTTGTCCGATAATTGTCGGACAAATCAACTGTATATGGCTGCCAATATAAAAACGTTCCCCTCTTCCCACCAAGGGACGGAGGATCGCACGCTAGACAGTTTCCGTGCGACTCGAGGGGTCGCGCTTCCGTCCCGGGACCAGCTCTCCAGCGGTGCTGGTTGTCCGAAGATTATAAATCGACCACCATCCATTGACGTTCGGGTGGAAGGGTATGGGGTTTCTGGATTCCCTCTTCGACAAGGAGAAAAGGACTTTAGGCAAGGCCTCGAAGAACATCAAGAGAGGCAAGGAGTGCGTCCAGAAGGGTTCCAGGGATGCCGCCTACGTCTATTTCGCCAAGGCGTCCCAGACCCTTGAGAAGAACCGGGAGTTCATATCGAAGCTGACGACCGACTTCTCGGACGTGTACGACGAGCTTGGGTATGGCTTCCATGAGATAGGCAGGGACACAGAGGCGAACGGACACATCGACTACGCTCTCCAATTGGACCCGAACAACATAGACGCGCTCAACCACAAGGGGCTCATGCTCTACCATGGAGGGGAGGCCGAGGAGGCTCTCGGGCTTTATGACAAGGCGCTGAACCTGGCCCCCGCCAGAAAGGACGTGTGGTCGAACAAGGGCGATGTCCTCGTTGACCTTGGGGACACGCGGGATGCCGAGAACTGCTTCTTCGAGGTCCTGAAGATCGATGACACCGACATCCTCACCTACACGAAGCTCCTCGACATCCGTCCGGAGGACGGGAGCCTGTGGAAGAGGAAGGGGATGGCCTACTTCAGGCTGAGCCAGTACGAGGAGTCCGTCAGGACCTTTGACGAGGGGCTGAGACTCGAGCCCTCGGACAAGGACATGTGGCTGAAGAAGGCGGAGGCGCTGGAGAACCTCGGCAGGAAAGAGGACGCCCTCTTCTCCCTGGAGAAGTGTCTGGAACTGGACTATGAGAACACTACCCTGTGGAAGCGGAAGGGAAGGATTCTTCACGAACTGGGGAAGAGGGACGAGGCGCTCGGAGCCTTCGAAAAGGCCATCACGTACGACCCGAGGGACGGGGAGAGCCACCTCTTGAAAGGGAGGATACTCGTGGAGCTCGAGGAGCACGAGGCTGCGGTCAGAGCCTTCGACGAGGCCCTCGCCATAGACGCGAAATCCCTCGAGGCGCTCAGGGGGAAGAAAGCCGCCTTCACGGTCATGAAGAGATGGGAGGACGTCGTGAGCGTTGGCGAGTCGATCGTCGAACTGGACCCGAAGGATCAGGAGGCCTACCTGGGCATGGGAAA
>JAGMAI010000192.1 GCA_023130895.1 Thermoplasmata archaeon | reverse complement strand
GGTCGAATAGCGACTATTCCGTCCGGCCTGCTGGCGCGGCGATTCTGACGCCGATCTCAAATGCCCTGGCCATGGTCTCCTCGTCGTCCTTGACGCCGCCCCTGACCTCGTCCGTCTGACCGTAGAGCATCTTGTCAACGAGCTCGATGTTCGCCCACTTGAAGAACGCCTTCACGGTCGTCAGGATGGGAGTGAAGTCCCTGTCCTGCCCGCCGACCGCGATGAAGACTCCCTTGTTCCGGCGCTGTTTCCTTCTCTCAAAACCATACGTGCCGTCCTCACGCTTCACGTAGGGCATCAGACAGTTGCAGCGGTCAATCATCAGTTTCGTCTGCGCGCTCACGGTGTCGAAGTACAAAGGAGAACCCAGGACGATGACGTCGCACGAGTCCAGGGCGTCATAGATGACCTTCATGTCATCGTCGAAGAGGCAGTACTCGGGATCGGGGTCCTTCACGCAGTCCTGGCAGGGCCTGATCTTCAGGTCGTTCAGAAATATCTTCTCGGTCTCCGCCCCCTCACTCCTGGCGCCCTCCAGAACTCGCGACACGAGCAGGTCCACGCTCCCCTTCTTGACCGGACTGCCGATGATCCCACAGACCCTCATTCTGCCACCTTCTGCAATCTAGGGAATCAGCGGTGCGAGAAAAGACTTATGGGTCTCCAAGGGACCAACGGCCCGGGAAGGGGACCGTAGGCCGTCGCCGACCTACTCCTTCTTCCCAAGTCCCATGTCCTCGAGGTTGGCTCGAAGGACGTCACCCAATCCGACGGGCATCAGGGACAGCATACGAAGGATGCCTAACAGGGCAATGGTAATGCCGAAAAGCACCGTCGCAATGCCTACAAGCTTCAGCGTCAGGATTGTGGGCTTCATCTCCTCGATGGCCGCCAGATCCTTCGCCAGGTCGGAACCCGCCAGCGCGCTGTCCCTGTCGGCCTTCGAGTTGTTCGCGAAGTATTCCTCCTGCATGGGGACGAGCACCGTCTGCTCCATGATCAGGGCTGTCCAGGCCATGCCGACGCCGACGATGGCGAACAATATGGCGATCAAGGTTACCTGTCTCACCATCTTGACCGGTGGATCCATCTCGTCGCCTCCTACGCCAGCATCTGGCCGAACTTCTTCCGGACCATCTTTCGCTTGAGGAAGAAATAGTCCTCCGTCGATCTCATGACGGCCTGCTTCTCCATCATCTTGCGCTCGTGCGGCCAGTCCTTCATGATCTCGGCGAAGACGGCCATAAGCGTGTTGCGGTGCTCCTTCGGGATTTCCATCATGATGTCAGTCCTGGCCTTCACGACCTTCATCCTGGCATCCTCGGAGATATCACCAAGAGCGTTGAGAAGATCGGCCATCGCTGCCTTCCGCTCCGCCTCGGGCATTCCCAGGAACTTGCGCATCCTCGAGCCCAGAAGTTGCTTTCTCTCGTCCAAGGGCTTGGAGGCCAAATCCTCCAGGAACCCCAGTTGCACATTCAGCTTCTCAGCGGCCTCCGCGTATTCCCTGCATTTGGGACACGCTGCGAAGTGCTCTTCGTAGGAACGGACGTCCCCACCAGCGCACTCCTCGCAGGCGCTGAGCATTTCATCTAGTTGTTGTGATGTCAAAATTACACCTCCGATCATAGTCTTACACTCGGGGGCATATCAACTGTCGTTTGTCCCCTGCGAGGGTGACAGCTGCAAAAGAATAATCTTATGAGCGACTATCACTTGGCAATAGCAGGAGAAGTGGTCGCATGGCCAAGAGAACATACGCGGATCTGGTCTTCAACGCTCGCCTCGAGGATATCGACAAGGAGGTCGCTGACCTCATAGGCTTCGAGGAGGAGAGGCAGGATAGGAAGCTCATAATGATCGCATCCGAGAGCTATTGTCCCAGCCCGGTAAGGGAGGCGGTCGCGTCCGCCTTCGCGAACCTCTACGCCGAGGGGCATCCATCGGTCAGGATGGACAAGGAGGACAGGGGGCTGGCAACGGACTACGAGCACCAGATGACGCACCAGCGCAGGTTCGCGGACAGGAGGTACTACAAGGGCTGTGAGTACGTCAACGTCATGGAGAACCTGGCGGAGAAGAGACTGGCGGAGATCTTCGCGACGGACGAGATATCCGCGGACGAGATCTACACGAACGTCCAGCCGCTCTCGGGCGCTATCGCCAACAACGCCGTCTACAACGCCTTCCTCGAGCCCGGTGACACGGTCATGGGGATGGCGCTGAACGCGGGCGGGCATCTCACGCACGGGAGCGAGGTGAACCGCTCCGGGCGGTACTACAACGTAATCCCCTACTACCCGGACGACAGGACAGGCAAGTTCGATTTCAAGGAGCTGAAGAGCCTCGCCAAGGAGCACAGACCGAAACTTGTCATCGCGGGGTACAGCGCCTACCCGTGGAATATCAACTGGAAGAAGTTCAGGGAGGTCGCCGACGCGGCTGGCGGGGCGATTCTCCTCGCGGACATGGCGCACGTCGCAGGCCTCATCGTCGGCGGGCAGTTCAACAACCCCATTGGCTACGCGGATGTGGTCATGTTCACGACCCAGAAGTCGATCTGCGGTCCCCGCGGGGCGGTCCTCATGACGACGGACAAGGAGAAGGCGAAGGCGCTGGACCGGGCCGTCTTCCCGGGCGAGCAGAGCGGGCCGCACCTGAACAACGTCATCGCGAAGGCCGTGTGCTTCGAGATAGCCAAGACGCCCGAGTTCAGGGAGCTGACGAGGAGGATCGTGGAGAACGCGAAGCATCTGGTGAGCTCATTCAGGAAGCTCGGTCTTACCGTCGCCTACGGCGGGACGGACAGCCACCTGCTTCTGATCGACCTGAGGGACATCAAGACGAAGACCGGCTACCCGCTCACGGGCGAGATAGTCGCCCGCATCATGGAGCTCTGTGGAATCGTCATCAACAAGAACACGATCCCGTACGATGAGAACGCCATACACCCGAGCGCGATACGCTTCGGCACGACTTGGGTCACCCAGCGGGGGTTCGGAAAGAGTCAAATGGAGAAGATCGCCGCCTTGTCTCACAGGATACTAACGAACATCCAGCCCTTCCACTACGTCGGACGGGAGAAGGACGTAGGCAGGGGGAAGATCGAGCTCAGGATACTCGAAGAGGTCAGGCGGGAGGTCGACGAGCTTGTCCAGGAGGCGAGGAGCGAGGTGCCCGCGCCGAGGCATGGATATCCGCACTATGGCACCGGCGAAGGTGAGGAGCTCGAGAGTCCTCTTGAGGAGATTCACAAGGAGTCCCGCGCCAAGATGAGGAGGGTCGGCGGGTGGAGGATTCCTGCGGTCTATCACACGCTGAAGAAGGACATCGAGAAAACCAAGGACTCCGCGGGAGTCTTGGACGCGTCTGCCTACGGACTCCTAGAAGTTCGCGGCTGGCGGGCGAGGCCATTCCTCGACGAGGTCTGCACAGGTCCCATTCGCGACATGGAAGTGGGAATGAGCCAGAGGACTCTCGTCCTGGATAAGGACGGCAGGATAATCGACGACGTGGTCGTGATGAGAGGGCCGCCTGACAGGGTCGGAAGGGACCGCTACATCGTCGTGACCAACCCCCAGAACGCAGATAGGATCAAGCTCTGGTTCCGAGCGCTGTCCGATTCCTACGTGATTTTCGATGACGACCTCTTCAGAAAGGTCCAAGGACCCGTCATAGTCGGAGACCTCAGGCGGGAGGGCAAGACGAGCATCTTGCTCCACGGTCACAGCAGCCTGAGGGTTCTGAGGAAACTGGCTCCAGAGCTCAAGAAGTGGGACGGCAAGGGTCTCGTGAAGGTTTCGATGGACAAGAACCGGGTCGTGATCGGATGGGCCGGGTTCCACGAGAAGTGTGAGAGGTTCCACATCATCGTTGACAGGAAGAAGAGCGTGCACGTCTGGAAAGCGATTCTGGACGCGGGCAAGAGAATGGGGATTGGCCCGATCGGATATGACGCAGAACTGGATACGCGGAAGAGGCGCTATCTCCCGATCTACGGCAGGAGGAAGACCCACGGGAGCGAGATAGTGCGCAGGCGGAAGGATTTCATGGACATCTCGAAGCCCTATTTCGTGGGTCAAAGGGATTTCCTGCGGAAGAGGTCCCGCAAGAAGATGTACATGTACGAGCCAGAGGATATTCCCCTGAGGAGGAGCTGCCTGTACGAAGAGCACCTCAAGCTGGCCAAGAAGACCTCCATGAAGCCCTTCGCGGGATGGGAGATGCCCATCCTCTACACGAGCATCGCCGACGAGCACAAGGCGGTCCGCGAGACCGCTGGGCTCTTCGATGTGAGCCACATGGGCGTCATCAGCGTTCAGGGGAGAGACGCCACCGACTTCCTGGATGCCGTAATGACGAACTACGTGAGATGGCTCAAGCCCTGCGAATCACACTATTCCTACGTGCTGGACATTGACGGACATGTCCTGGATGACATCTTCATCTACAAGATCGACGAGGAGGACTACATGATCGTCGCCAACGCCGTCAACGCAGAGAAGGTATTTGCCTGGCTTCAGGCCGTCAGCACCGGTGAGTACCTCCTCAGCAGGGAACACCCGTCCGTGGACGTCAGCGGAGACGTGAGCGTGAGGGACCTCAAGGACCCTTCGAGCGGGAGGGACCAGCGAGTGGACATCGCGCTCCAAGGACCCAGTTCCCGCGAGACAATCATGGAGCTGATCAAGGACGAAAGGCTGAGGCGGAGGTTCTGGTCGCTGGCAAGGTTCGAGCTCATGAAGCTGAGGCTGGGCAACGTTCCGCTGATAATCTCCCGCTCGGGATATACCGGCGAGGAGTATGGTTACGAGCTCTTCGTGCACCCGAAGAATGCTCCGAAGCTGTGGAATCAGATCCTGGAGAAGGGAAAGCCCTACGGCGTGAAGCCAGCGGGCCTGGGAGCGAGGGACTCCACCCGGACAGAGGCGGGATTCCCGCTGTGGGGGAACGAGCTCGCGGGCGAGCATGATCTCTTCCCGACAGAGGCGGGATACGGGACCTTCGTCAAGCTGCACAAGTCCTTTTTCGTCGGTAGGCAGAGAGCGGTCGAGAAGGCCAGGAACCGCGAGAGAGAGATCATCCGCTACCGGATGAACACGAAGGGGATTCGCGTTGTCAGGCCCGGTGCCTTTGTCGTGAGCGATCAGGACAGGATCATCGGGGAGGTGACGAGCAGCGTCGTCATCGAGGGAAGGCAGCTTGGCTTGGCTCTGGTGCCGAGAGAGAACGCGCTCGAGGACGAAGAGATTGGAATGGTCATCCCGCCAAGGGGAGTGAAAGCCTCAGGGAAGGAGATGCAGAGACTCGTGGACTCAGGCTCCGCGACGGTCGAAAGGGCGAGGACACTCCCCAGACTGCTGATCGCGGAAGAGGGTCAAGAAGAGTAGCTCACTCCGAGTGCAGCTCGTTCATGTTGCGGAAGCAACCCGCCGAGATGAGCCCCTGTTCGATCCACTCATCAATCACGGGGAACGTTGCCTTCTCCACTCGGCTGAAGAGTTCGGATATCTTGAGCGTCCCGCTCGCCAGCATCTCTTCGACCAGTGGCATCTGGCTTTTCGAATACAACGAGCAAAGCGGCTCGTAGTGCCCGTTCCTCCATCTCGGAACGACGAGCTCATTCTCACCATGATCGAGCAGAAGATCCAGTATCCGCGGGTCGAGGTCTGGCATGTCGCACGCGAGGACAAAGACCCGCTCGTATCTCGCGTTCTTCAGGGCGGAGTAGATCCCGCCCAACGGACCCTTCTCGCTCACTAGATCCCCTCTGATGTCCGCATCAGTGCCCGAGAACTCGCCCTGGAGGAAGACATCGTCCGAGAACCTTTGGAACTTCTCGTAGCATATGTTGAAGAGCGGCTTTCCATCAACTTCGAAGAGCTGTTTTGCCCGCCCGAAACGGGAGGAGTTCCCGCCAGTGAGAATCGCTACCGAGACATCCGTCAGACGATCACCCGAAGTCGATGTACTTCTCCCCGCAATACAGGTTGAACCGCTTTCCCCGAGCGAATCCGATTACCCCCATGTCATACGCATTCGCGAGCTCTATCGCCTCAAGCAACGGGGCGCTCCTGGACATTGCTAGCGGGATCCCGGCCCTGAGGCACTTCCAAACCATGTTCGACGTTATCCGGCCCGTTACGAAGAGGGCCTTGTCCGCGAAAGTGCCGCCGTTGAGGAATGTGGAGCCGATGACCTTGTCAACCGCGTTGTGGCGGCTCACATCGAAGGCCGTGGCGATGAGGTTCATCTTCTCATCGAACAGGAAAGCGTAGTGGTAGGCACCGGTCTGCTTGTAGACGTCCACTTTGTCGGACGTCCTACTGCGTACGAGCGGGACGTCGGAAGCCTTGATCCTGAGCGGGGAGTCCATCTTCGCGATTCTATCGCCGATCCTCTTCTGGACATCCGAGGGAGCCGTGCAGTCCGTCCAGAGTATGTTGTAGTTCCTCCTGTAGGAGATGTCCGGGTCCAGGTCGATGGAGACATCCACGCGGAAGCTCCCGTCCTTCTCCCTTTCCGAGTATGTCTTGATCTCAGAGGGCTCATCGATGAAGCCTTCTGAGAAGAGGTTACCGTAGACGAAATCCTTGATGTCATGAGGTGAGATGATAGTGTCAAAGCCGATCTTGTCGTCGATCTCCAGATGGAGGAACGTCTCTTCGGCGACTAGGTCATCCACTTCTTCGAGGGCGCCGTCTTTCCATCTCTTGATCCTGATCTTCCTCATCCGTCATGTCATCGGCTGGATTGGTAAATAAACCTTGTTCAGGAGACGGGACAGTCCCTAGAAAGCGACCGGAAGTGGTCACTTTTCGTTCACTTCTTACCGCTCAAACCTAACCCTGTGACCATCCTCATTACAGGATGAGGTGATTGAAACGTCCGGAAGAACCATAAGAAGCGCAACCCCCCGCAGGGGAACTGGGTCGTCCACGCCTGGAATGGTGAGGCACGCTCGGAACAAGGCGGGGAACGGAGGCGCTGACTGGCTGGCTGCCCGAGGCCTCCGCCCCCAGTAGGAAGGGGTCATACGGGGCGGACAGCCCCGTCCCATGAATGCAGCAATCGAGCTGGACCCCTTTCTGCATTTTCTGCTTTCACTTATCTCCCCCCCGCAAGCTTTTAAGTCTCGTATCCACTTGGGGCGGTCATAGGGGGTTGATTATGCCAGAAGAACCTAAACATGGAAGCTTCACCCACATAGAAATCCCTGTGAAGGACAAGGAAAAGAGCAAGGAGTTCTACGGTGAGATTTTCGGATGGAAGTTTGAGGACGTGCCTGAGATGGACTACACGCTTTTCCACGCGCCGACACCGCCGCACGGCGGCCTGTTCGTCCCGGAAGAGGGCCAACCCACTTTTGGAGTGCTGAACCATATCAATGTGGATTCGGTCGACGAGACGTCGAAGAAGATCGAGGAGCTGGGCGGAAAGATGCTCGTGCCCAAGTCGGAAGTCCCCAACATAGGCTGGTTCGCGGTCTTCCAGGATCCGGACGGAGCTGTTCAGGCGCTCTTCGAGAGCTTGCCTAAGGAGTAGGATTCGAATCTCGATCCATAGGCAACATGACAGCGCTCACGCTATAGACAGAGAAAATAAGAAAAGATGGCGGGTGTTATCCCGCCTTCTCGTTTCTACGGATATTCGATGGTCGGTGCCTCGGGCAGGACCAACGTGTGGTCGCCCGTGCCTTCGTTGTGGTTGTTGTTGATGTTGTCCAGGGTCTCCTGGAAGGACGTGAAGTCGTAGTCCCCGTCCTCGTTCAGAAGCTTCCAGAGGGCCTCGTCGTAGACTTCCTGGACGGTCCATCCGCTGTAGTCATCGCCTTCGAAGATGTAGACCGCGTCGGCCATGTCCGTGCCGAACTTCAGGAGGTTCATGTGCAGTGCCAGTAGCTGGGCCCTGAACAGGCTCCTGCATGTTCCCGCACAGTTGGCCGGGTAGTCTCCAGCTCCGTCGAAGATCCACTTGGCCTCGTCGTCGCTGTCGACCTCGTAGTCGTTGTCAGGTGTGGGCACATCGACGGCCATCGGATAGTCCGGTAGCAGATCGTATGCCGGATCCCTCGGCGGGGCGCCGTGTCCCGTGTGGGTCTTCCAGTAGCCCCACGTCAGTCCACCCGTGAACTCGACCACGTTGCCGAAGTCAGCGTCGTCCATGAAGAAGCCGCTCGTGCCGTCGAACATATAGTGTCCGTCGCCCGGATACGTGTTGGCCCAGACGTAGTACTCGCCTGGAGCGTTTGGCATGATCTCCTTAACCTCGTAGCTTCCTGCACCTAGTCCGGTGAAGCAGTATTCACCGTTGGCGTCCGTGTAGACGGTCTCGACGAGCTCGCTATCCTTCCAGAGCTCTATCATGAAGCCCTCGATGATCTCCTCGCCCTCGTCCATCACTCCGTCCTTGTCCACGTCGTACCACTTGGCTCCGCAGACCTCACCGAGCTCGAAGTTGAAGAAGTCGAACGTCTGTGCCTGTCCGCTCACAGCTGTGAACGTGAATTCTGTCGGCGCAGTTGCCATCCAGCCTTCCATCTCTGTCTCGGCGACCTTGTATTCGCCGCCCATGCAGATCTCAAACTCGTAGTATCCGCTCGCGTCTGTCGTTGTGGTTGCGACCTGGACCCATGAATCGGCGTCCATCCTGTAGAGGGTTATCGTCCAGCCCTCGAGGCCGGTATCTCCCTCGTCCCAGTCGCCGTCACCATTCATGTCCTCGTACTTGTATCCGGAGACGGAGAAGCACTGGAAGTTGTAGAAATCGAATGGTCCCTGTCCAACTCCGCTTACTGCTGTGAAGCTGAAACTCGCATCGCTGGTGTGGACCCATCCGACCCTGTCCTCTTCCGAGACTCTGTACTCGCCCGGCTCGGTCGCGGTGAACGAGTAGTACCCGCTCGTGTCTGTTGTGGTCGTAGCGTAGGTCGACCAAGTTGTGCCACCATCAGTGGACCTCTCAAGGGTTATCTCCCAACCCTCGATTCCCGGCTCGCCTACATCCCAGTCGCCGTCCCCGTTCAGGTCGTTGTACTTGTGTCCCCAGACATCGAACTCGTTGAAGTTCCCAAAGGCGACGCTGTATGTCAGCGAAACCTTGTAGTCAACCGAGATCGTCACGGGGTTTGTCGGCGGGGCAGGCTCACCATCAACGATAGTCGCAGTGGCGCTCCAGCCGCTCGGGGTTTCCTCTTCGATCAAGTAGTCCCCGTCAACTGGGGCATCTATCACGATGCAGCCATCCTCTCCCGTGTAGACTGTGTTTACGACTCCCAGTGGATCGGTGACAAACATCGCCCAACCAGGTATGCCGAGCTCGCCTTCGTCCCACAGTCCGTTTCCGTTCATGTCCTCGAACTTGCAGATCTCTATCTCTGGCGTCGGCTTCAGTGGGCCGCCTTTGGACTTCGCCTTGAAGTTGTCCGTCTTGGAATGAGCGGGGACAAAGCCGTGGTAGTTACCAGGCTCATACCCGGGGTCCAAGTCGTTCGGGTCACCGAGGTAGAACCCTATCGGAGTTGCCCAGACCTTGTAGACTCCCCCTTTGTTGGGAGTGTCCTTATAGGGCATCAGCTGGATTGTCAGCGAGTCCGCCCATAGGTTCCAACCGAGGTCGTGCATTCCGAACTCCCACCCCTCTTGGTAGCAGTCGAAGGTTTCGGTCGGGCCGTTCCCGTTGCCCTTCTGGACAGTGTAGGTTCGACCGATCGAGACATACTCTGCAATGACGCCATCTTCAACTCTGAACTCACGGCAGATAGCTGGATCCTCAGACAGCAGCTTCTTGCCCGACGGGTCCGTCACCTGGAAGTAATAGTTCCCGTCCGGAAGGCCAGCCGCGTGTGGCGGGGCATGAGGCCCAGGGCCACCGTTGAGGTAAACATCCCTCTTGTCCGCGTAGTGGTTCGCATTCACCATCGTTCCATCTTCCAGGCTCGTGAATATCGCGCCGGGCAAAGGAGCCCCCGCGCTCGCGGCCTGGAAAAGCATCGCACTTACAGCAAGTGCGATTCCCATAGCTAAGATAAGCCTTCTTCTCGTTTAGCCACCTCCTCTCTGGGCAACCCTACCCTGGGGCAACCCTCTATATGGTCATCCAAATTGATTGGCAGCGTATTTATAGCTTACTCAAAATGAGACTGTCCACGTAGATCTGAAGCATTCAACGACAGGATTCCATTCCCAACAGCAGGGAGAACCGCTCGAAGTGACCACCGTTCTACCGCTTCTTCCGGCACAGAACCGCACCGAGCGGGGAGAGAATGCCGAGCAGCATGAGCGTGAAGAGCGTGCCAGAGACCTCTGGTTGTCGCGCATCGATAACTCCTGACGTTTGATCGGGATCTGGGACCGATGTGCCCTCATGTTCTGGCGGGAGGGATTTCGTGCCCTCGTTGCCCGCCGAATCCTTCGGGTCGTCTGGATTCTCCGCTCGATTAATCACTGCCCATGTTCCCGACACAGAGGCCTCGATCCAGTAGCCATTGCCCGCCGTCATCGTCTCGATGTCGTTCGCGATCCGAAGGAAGTAAGGTGGCGAGAATGCGTTGAAGATCTCCACTCTGATCGCCCCTGAATCGGATTTCAGGTCCGCGATCGTGTAGTCAGTGTCAAATGACGGAAAGCCAACAAGGTTCCATCCCTTCGCAAGGCTCACGAGGGTAGTGGTAGGAACCCTTCCCGCCACGGTCAGATTGGAGCGGCTCACGACCTCGACCCAGATGCCCATGTTCGTGCCGATCTGTTCCAGCGTGCAGTAGTTCTTCTGCGTGGAGAAGCTCTTCCAGCTTCCCGCATAGTAGTAGCGCGCGGTGTCGAAACTCAGCGTCCTCAATACGGCATCAACGGAATCGTCCTTCTGCTCTAGCGGGATGGAGACCAGCTTCCAGCCTGGCATCAGGTTCTTAACGTACTTCCCCGCCTGTGCTGAGTACGGCGCCGAGTTGTTCGCGAAGTCGACGGCTCTCACTTGGTAGAAGTAGAAGCTGGAGTCGCCTTCGCCCCCGTTCGCATGAACGAAGAAGTTCGTGTCCGCCGGTACTGAGCCGAGAAGCACGTAGCTAGTCCCTGTCGGATCATATGTCGTTCCGTAGTACACGTCGTACCGCTCGACACCAGATTCGAGGTCCGTGGCGAAGGTCCAAGTGATGTTGACATCCCGCCATCCGACACCTTCAAGGACTGCCCATGCGTCGTCCAGTGTTGCAGGCGGGCTCGCGTCAATGTAGAACGGTCCCACATGATAGGCGTCGGGAGCCCAGTTGCCCGCCACATCCCTTGTCCTCGCGTGGAAGTACCAATCGCTGCCTGTGCCGAGGGGCGGGCTTGTCGTGCTGGGGCTCGTCGAGTCCATGCTCGTGTCTGGGAGCGTCGCGGGCGACTGTGTCCAATCGAACGAGTAGCCATAGACGCCGCTCGTCGCGTCCCACGCGCCGGTCCAGGTGAAGTCTATAGTATCGTCCTTCGACCAAGTCCCGACACTATGACTCGATGTGAATCCATCGGGATTGTGCGGGTCAGTGGCGTCCTTGCTGAAGGTGCCAGTCCTCGTCATCTCGAAGTTGCCGACGTTGTCCACGGAGTAGTAATCCACTGTATAGTTACCATCAATCACGACATCCGGCGGAGAGAAGTACACGGTCCATGGTGCACCGTTGACTCTGTAGGTCGTCACGTCCACGCCGCTGTGATTGTCTGAGGGTGTTAGAGCGATACTGACATCGGACAAGAACCAACCGAAGTCACCGACTGTTCCAGTGAATGCATGAGTGGTCCAGGGATCCTCAACGTCGATGTAGAACGGTCCCACGTGATAGGCGTCGGGAGCCCAGTTCCCGGCGTTGTCCACCGTCCTGATGTGGAAATGCCAGTTGTCGCCCGGCCCCAGTGGGAAGCTCGTTGTGTTGGTCAGGACCGATGTTATCACACTCATGGGGAGAGTGTCGGAAACCATCGACCACGTGTAAGAGTACCCGTAGACGCCGCTCAAAGGATCGGAAGCCCCGGCCCATTCGAGGAATATCCTGTCATCGCCGGACCACACGAATATCTGATGGCTGGAGCTGTAGCTGTCTGGATTGTCTGGCGGGGATGTATCAATGTAGAACGGTCCCACGTGGTAGGCGCCCACCGCCCAGTTGCCAGCTTTGTCCACGGTTCTTATGTGGACATACCAGCTGTTGCCATCGAGCAGGGCGTAGCTCGTCGACTCGAAGTCCGTAGTATCCATGGTCGGCCCGGGGACGGAAATCGGACTCATTGTCCATTCTACCGCGAACCCGCCGATTCCGCTGATATTGTCCCAGGCTCCTGACCACCTTATCCAGACCGTATCGTCATTTGACCATCCCATCAGGCTGTGCGAACTGGTGTAGCTGTTGGGATTCATAGGCAATGAGTAGTCAACCGTCACTCTGGCGGAATCCTCGGTGAAGCTGGCTCCGAAGTACGCCCTCGCGTATATGGTGTGCCAACCCTCCAGCAAGGACGACGTGTCCCACTCGTAGTACCAGTCGGCGGTCCCGTCGGCAAGTTCCCAGAGGCTGTCGTCAACCTTCACGTAGACCTGATCGATTGCGCCATGGCCGAGCAATATGACCTCGTCCAAGTACGCACCTTCCCCTGTGCCGCTCGTATCGCTGTGGAAGTGGAATCCGATCTCGGTGGCGGTCGTCGGGATCGAGAGGGACGAGCCCATCCATCCGTTGCTGTTTCCAGTATGCGGATCCACGTAATGCCATGTCCCGTCGTAGTATGTCACGTAGACGTAGTCAACGCCGTCCTCGGAGTCCAACCAGTAGTTGTACGCGAGGGTGGCAGAGTCGTACCCGCTCAGGTCGACGTCTTGCTGCATGTAGGCGTCCATATCATTGTCGTAAAGCCGCCTCATGTCGTTGGGGATTCCGCCAATGACCTCGACGTCATCGACCTGCATGTATTGGTCGTAAGTGCCGTGATAGAGGAACGCGAGATGGACGGAGGGGTCTCCTGCCGCCACGGAGAGGTCGATGTACTGGATCCCCTGCGTCGTGGACGTCCAAGTCCGAAGTCCAGTGAACGCAGGGTAGTTCGCGCTTGTTGAGTACAGCACGCTCGCGTACTCGTCCCCGTCACCATGCTGATAGTCCAAATAGAACGTGAGGTTGAGCGAGGACTGAGAGCTGGCATCGAAGCCCGTGCTCATCTGGAGCCATTCCGTGATGTCGGTACCCGCTCCTGCGCCGGAGCTGTCGCACTCAGCGATGTAGTCGCTTCCCGATTCCAGCTTCATCTCCCACCGGTGCGAGTCCGGTCCGACGCTTAGCGTCGTCCAATCCGGCGGTATGGATCCGCCGTTGTCGAAATCCTCGGTCTGAACGGTCTCGAAGTATTCTCCGGATGTCGCGGACCACACGCTCGTCACACCATCGTAGTACGTGGTGT
>JAGMAI010000191.1 GCA_023130895.1 Thermoplasmata archaeon | reverse complement strand
GAGCCCTCGCTGAACCCGGACGTGCCGGACGCTCTGCGAGCCTTGGCGGACATATACGATGCCCCTGGTCTCATGCCGTGCGTCTCAACGCTCGCTCCAATCGGCAGGGAAAGGTTCTTCGACGAGCTCATCGACATTAAGGACGCCCAATACTCAGGCGGACGGTTCCAGCTGCAGTTCTCCGTGCACACGACCGACGGGCGGAAGCGGGACGAGTTGATGCCGATCAAGAAGTGGGGGCTCCCGCAGATCTCGGAGTACGGCGAGAGGTACTTCCGCAAGGGGGACAGGAAGCTCACGCTGAACTTCGCCATGACTCAGGGTTATCCGGTCGACCCGGAGGTCATCGCGGAGCACTTCGACCCCGCCAAGTTCTTCATCAAGATCACACCGCTGAACCCGACGTCGAACGTCAAGCGGAAGAAGCTCAGGTCCGCCGTCGACCCGCGCGACAAGGACACCTCCCGCCAGATAACGAACAGCTTCCGCGATCTCGGGTTCGATGTGCTTCTCAGCATCGGCGAGCTCGAGGAGAACAAGATAGGGAGCAACTGCGGTCAGTTCGTGAGCGTCATCCAGGACGGTGGATACGCGGTCAGGACCGACTACGAGACGCTCAAGTACGCACCTCGAAAAGGACGGAGCGATCACGGCGTCACGTAAGCAGTTATCGTGACCTGGACCTCGGATCTGTTGGGATCGTTGCTCTGTACGTAGACCGCCCTGGCGATGGGACCGGAATCGGGTACGTACGTGGGATCATACATCACATCCAGATATCCGTGCTGTCCCGGGAGCAGCGTCTCACCGTTCCACGACACCTGTGGTTTCAGGCCGATGAACTCGGGACTGGTCCTACCTCCGACCCGCAGGACGGCCGATGTGCAGTTGCAGTTGGTTCTAATCCACGTTATCTCAAGGTTGGCCTCTCCGTCGTTGCGAACTTCTATCCTGACAGTCTGGAGCTCCCTCGGGATGGTCCCGAAGTCGTAGCTGGATGGCGTGACGCCGATTTTGGGCTCTTCTGCTGCGGGGAGCAGAACGAATGCGGAAGCCACCAGGACTACGATTATGATTATCGCCAGAACCGCATAGACGGCCTTCCTTCCTCCCGGGGACGGCCGCTTGGATTTCTTGGCCTTCTTGTCCGCCCCCTCCTTCGCATCTGGATGGACCTTCTTGATGTGCCTTGACAGGTTCTCCGACTTGACCTTCACGCCGCACACGGGGCATCGCTCGAGAGGCATTGCATCACTCCTTAGCAGTTTCCGGCGGAGGGTAGCGTATGCAACGAAATAACTCTTATGCTTCGCAATCGAGGATTGCCATCGTCAAGAAGCAACACGTAATGCTTCGACGGGGAACAGAATCTGGTGGTGGGCAGGTCCAGGCTCACGATCGGTTGATTCTCCCTACGGAACCCATGATGGACTATCCCATCATGCCGCAGTGGTCGTGCTCTTCGTGCTCCTCGTCGTCGAAGGGACTCTCGTTCTCCCACTCTTCCATGTGCTCCTCGCATTCCTCGTGCATTCCCTCGTGGTTCCCGTTCTCCCAGTCCTCGCACTCTTCCTCGTGCTCCTCGCATTCCTCGTGCTCATCATGGTCGTGCATCATTCCGTGACCCATCGAGTGATACCATCCACCCACGGATCCGCCGTCCATCGTTCCCTGCATCATGTCCCCATTCGTGGATGCAACACCGACTACCGCTCCCGTCGTCAGAAGCGATCCTATCACGAGAGTCGCTATCATTCCTGCTTCCATTCAATCACCTCATCATGCGTCATTCCAGGTTCATTGGTACTATTGCAGGCCTGATTATCCCCCTTCCTCCTCACGTTCGTTAAGAGACGGGACCAGCCGCTTTACAAAGATATAATAGGTGAGGCTGCCTAGTACCAGACCATGGAACTCGACGAGACCGACGCGAGAATACTGAAGCAGCTTCAGGAGGATGCTAGGATCTCCTTCAGGGAGCTTGGCAAGACCATCGGTGTTAGCACTCCAACCGTGAGTTCGAGGGTCAAGGCTTTGGAGGAACGCGGAGTCATCAGAGGATACTCGGCACTAATCGATACGGAAGCGATTCGGGAGACCACCTCGATAGTCTCGGTCGAGTGCCAGCCGAAGCACCTGGAGAAGCTGGCCAAGAGCCTTTCGGAGAAGGAGAATGTCCGTGAGGTCCTCGTCCTCAGCGGTTCGAAGCTCATGTGCAGACTGGTATCCGAAAGCGAAGCCACGATCAACAGTTTCCTTGCCTGGCTTGAGGGGCTAGAGGAGATCGACAGGTACTCCATCGACCGTGTCGTAAGGACGACGAAGAAGGAGCCCGATGCGGTCATCTCGGAAGGGATCTCGATAGTCGTTCCCTGCTACCTGTGCAGGAAACCCATCACGGACGATCCTGTCACGCTCAAGATGGACGGGAGAACCCACTATCTCTGCTGCGAGTCCTGCTCGAAACTCTATCGGGAGAGATATGAGAAGCTGAAGAAGGGGATTCCACAGGAATCCGGGAAGCACCACTCCTAGTCGAACGCGAAAGGTTTTAGGCGGGAGAGAGAATCTGGTGGCGGGGAGGTCATGTTCAAGATAGGATGGTTCTCCACGGGAAGGGACCCAGCCGCGCGGGAGCTGCTCACCGAAGCGCACGACGGGATTGAGGACGGGACGATACCAGGGAAGATATCCTTTGTCTTTAGCAACCGCGAGGACGGCGAGTTCGAGCAGAGCGACCTTTTCTTCGACC
Source organism: Thermoplasmata archaeon (assembly GCA_023130895.1). Lineage (GTDB taxonomy): Archaea > Thermoplasmatota > Thermoplasmata > RBG-16-68-12 > JAGMCJ01 > JAGMCJ01. The sequence goes on along the minus strand of JAGMAI010000191.1, from coordinate 3,052 downwards.
TCGTGAGGAGCTACGGATACACGCTCATCCAGTTCTCCTCGAGCAAGTTCAAGCCGGAGATGAGGGCCGAGGGCAGGAAGGACGAGGGGATACTGAAGCAGTGGAGGAGGGAGTACGACAGGGAGATAGTGAAGCGCCTCGAAGGGCACGAGATGGACCTCGGCGTTCTGGCGGGCTACATGCTCATCGTTGGAGACGAGATGTGCAATGTCTACGACATGATCAACCTCCACCCGGCCGCCCCGGACGGGCCAAAAGGGACATGGCAGGAGGTGATCTGGGAGCTTCTCGAGAAGAGAGCGGACAGGACCGGCGTGATGCTGCATCTCGTCACGGAGGAGCTCGACCGCGGACCCGTAATCACGTACTGTGTCTTCCCGATCGTTGGCGGGGGTTTGGAGCCCCTTTGGCGGGACTTCGACGCGAGATCGGAGGGCGAGACGGTCGGGGACATCGCCAAGAAAGATGGAGAGGGCAATCCACTGTTCGCGGAGATACGCAGGCTGGGCTTCATACGCGAGCTGCCGCTCATTGTTCATACACTGAGAGTATTCGCTGAGGGGGAGGTCCGAATCGAGGACGGGGCGGTCGTTGCCCATGGCCAACCAGTCCCTGGCGGGTACGATCTCTCGGAGGCGATTGACAAGGCAGTATCCACCTAGCGGGAGAGAAGGCGCTTCTCCCTGATGTAGTCGAAAACGTTTATCTATAGAGCAGGACTTCGGAATGCTGGGAGACATGGCTAAGAAGGTGCAGGTCAGGTTCCTACCAGACGACAAGACGATAGAGGTCGACAAGGGCACGGACCTCCTCAACGCAGCGATCGAGGCCGATATCTACATCGATTCCATCTGCGGCGGTCGAGGCAAGTGCGGTAAGTGCAAGGTCATCGTTCAGGCGGGAGATGTCACCGCCGAGAAGACGGAGCTTCTCGAACCTGGCGAGATCAAGAAGGGCTATCACCTCGCATGCATGACCAGGGCGGAGGGCGACGTCGAAGTCCTCGTCCCTGAAGAGAGCCGCGTGGGGCTGCTTCAGATACTCATGAAGGCCGAGGTCGTCGACGCAGGGAAGCTGGACCCGCCCATCGTGAAGTTCTATTTCGAGCTGAGCGAGCCCACGCTGACGGACAACCTGAGCGATCTGGACCGCCTGAAGCGAGCGCTGAGCGACCACGGGTTCGAGGACATCATGGGCCCCCTGCCCGTGATGAGGAGGATGAGCAACCTCTTCAGGAAGAGCGAGTGGGACGTGACGGCCACGGTCGTGGAGGACGGCGAGTGCCACGAGCTCGTGCATCTGCAGGGTGGAGACACATCCGCGAGGAACTTCGGCATGGCGGTGGACGTGGGGACCACGACCGTCGTCGCCGAGCTCGTGAACCTGAGCAGCGGGGAGATAGTAGCGAAGGAGGCCGCCTACAACAAGCAGGTGATCCACGGCGAGGACGTCCTCACCAGGATTCTCCATGCCGAGGAGGAGAAGGACGGGCTGAAGAACCTCAGAATGCTGATCGTGGAGACGATTAACTATCTCCTCAAGGAGATGATGGACGAGGCGGGAGTGCGTCGGAACGAGATCTGCTACGCCGCCGCGGCCGGGAACACCGTGATGACGCATCTGCTTCTCGGACTGAACCCCGCGCACATCAGGCGGGAGCCGTACATCCCATCGGCTAACTTCTTCCCGCTCATCAAGGCCAGGGAGACTGGCATCAAGATCAACCCGGAGGGCTACATCTACATCCTGCCGTGTCGCAGCAGCTACGTCGGCGGGGACATTACGGCGGACGTGCTGGCGTCAGCGCTGCACAAGACGGACAAGCTCTCCATGCTGATAGACGTCGGGACGAACGGCGAGGTCGTTCTCGGGAACAAGGACTGGATGGTCTCCTGCTCATGCTCGGCGGGCCCGGCGTTCGAGGGCGGCGAGGTCGATTACGGCATCCGGGCGATGGTCGGCGCGATAGAGAAAGTGACTCTCACCACGGACCTTGAGGTCAGATACAAGACGATAGGGGACGTGAAGCCCAAAGGCATCTGCGGCACCGGTCTCATCGACCTTCTCGCGGAGATGTTCATGCACGGCGTCATCGACCGTTCAGGGAGGATCAGGCCGCTCAAAATCCCGAGGGTCCGTGACGGCCCCGAGGGCAAGGAGTTCGTCGTCGTCTGGGCGGACGAGACGAGGATCTACAAGGACATGGTCATCACGGAGGTCGACATCAGGAACATCATCCGAACGAAGGCGGCAGTCTACGCTGCCGCGACCGTGCTGCTGAAGACGATGAACTACTCCTTCGACGATGTCGAGCAGATATTCATCGCTGGCGGCTTCGGGAACTATCTGGATACGAGGAAGAGCATCTGGCTCGGCCTGCTTCCCGACGTGGATCCTGACAAGTTCAGGTTCATCGGGAACGGGTCTTTGGCGGGCGCCCGCTTGACGATCCTGTCGAAGAAGAGCAAGCAGGAGGCAATCGACATCGCCAAGAAGATGACCTACATCGAGCTGAGCGTCACACCGTCATTCTTCAATGAGTTCACCTCCGCCATGTTCTTGCCTCATACCGACCTAGAGAAGTTCCCGAGCGCCAGGGAGCTGGTCATCTGACCTTCTGTGCGGATCTTCTTCCGATGACCGTCGGAAGCCTCCCGCACACCGACGTCAAAAAGGCCGTGGAGCTCATTTTGAAGTACACGCCCGAGGTCCCGACCTGGCCACAGCTTCCCCGCCGGGGATTCAAAGAGAACATGTACGCCCAGTACTCGCAGAGCATCCCTGGCGTCCGGATGGAGGATGACAGGATATTCGTAGATCCAGGGGAGGCATCTGAGATCGAGTCCTTCTACGAAAAGGTCATCGAGGAGGATTTGGAATACTTCTCGCTGTCACCCGAGTTCGCCACCGCATTCTTCGAGTTCGAGCGGGCGGTGAAGGGAACCCCCGCCAAGATTGTTCGAGGGCAGGTCACGGGCCCCATCAGCTTGGGTCTCAACCTGACGTACGAGGACAAGAGATCGCTTCTGTACGACGACACGTACAAGGAGAT
>JAGMAI010000190.1 GCA_023130895.1 Thermoplasmata archaeon | reverse complement strand
GGGTTCCACTGCTGCGGGAACACGGAATGGACGCTCATCCTGCAATCTCCCGCCAGCATGCTCTCCTTCGACGCGTACAACTACGGTCACACGCTCTCGCTCTATCCTGAGGATGTGTCAGCCTTCCTGGACCGAGGAGGGATTATTGCGTGGGGTGTGGTCCCGTCGACACCCGAGGCCTTCGCAGCTGAGAATCTGCAAAGTCTTATAGGGAAGCTTGAAAATGATATTGGACTGCTGGCAGGGAAAGGTGTGGACGAGGAAAGGATCCACAGGCAGTCCCTCGTAACCCCTATGTGCGGCCTCTCAGGCCTCAGCGAGGAACAGGCGGAGGCGGCCCTGAGGATGACGGGGGAACTATCCGGCCACATGCGTGAGAAGTACGGTCTGGAGGACTGAGATGGGAAAGACCATCGCCGTTTCGGGCAAGGGCGGCGTGGGGAAGTCCACGTTCGCGGCATTACTGATAAAGGCACTCAGCGAGAAGTCCGTGGTTCTGGCGGTCGACGCAGACCCAAACTCGACGCTCGACATGATGCTCGGGGTCGAAGTGAACCAGACCATCGGCGACCTCAGGGAAGACCTGTTGAAGAACGTTGGCGATCTGTCCCCAGCCATGTCCAAGCAGGACCATGTGGACTACAACCTCCGCATGGCCATGGTCGAGAGCGACAAGTTCGACCTCGTCGCGATGGGCAGACAGGAGGGCCCGGGCTGCTACTGCTACATCAACAACATCCTTCGGACCTATCTGGACCAGCTCTCGGCGAACTACGATTACGTGGTCATAGACAACGAGGCGGGGATGGAGCACCTCAGCAGGAGGACCACAAGGAACGTCGACATGATGTTCATACTGTCGGACCCGACCAAACACGGCGTTGTGACCGCTGGAAGGATCAGGGAACTGAGCGGTAGCCTTGACCTGAAGGTGAAGGACAGATGCCTGGTCATCAGCCGCACCGCCGAGATCCCGGAACTCCTGAGCCCGGTCATCGAGGAGGCTGGTTTTGACTGCAGGGAAGTGTTTCCCGAGGACCGGAACATAATGGAGCTCTCCCTGACCGGGGACCCGCTCATCAACCTCCCCGCGGACAGCGTCGCCTACACGCGGGCCAAGGACATCCTCGCCAAGCTGAACATCTAGCCGGCGCGCGAGTTCAAGTTGACCGAGGCAGTACATGAGAAAGGAAGTCACATTCGGCAAGGGATACTCTGGAAGCGACATCATTGTCGCCCTAAGGTCGGCGGCCCTCAGCACCGAATCATGCCGTTTCGACTACACTCCTGAGAGGGTGTATCTCAAGGCTCAGAAGGAGAGAGAGGTCTTCTCGAACCTCCGACTGATCGTTGAAGGGACGGAGATCCCCGTTCTCGCGGGCGAGAAGAACACGCTCCAGGGGGAGGCGAAGCACTCGTCGATCACTCTTGACATCGGCGAAGAGCTCGATTGGGACGAAATGGAGCCCTTCGAGAAGCGGCTTCTTGGGGCTCTGGAGAGAGGGCCGACCTATCAGGTCGAGCGGGCCGCGGAGAAGGAGGAGGAAATCCGGAAGCGGGAGCTGACCGCCGAGGAGCTCGAGCGGATAGGCAAGGGAGAAATGACGATTCTCGCGCTCGTTCAGGGTGAGTACGGAGAACGAATCGCGAATAACGTCAAGGAGAACGGCCCCGAAGGTTTCAAGGTGGAGACGCTGAACCTCCCGGTGGACCTGCCCCTCGTCATCGACGACCCCGCCGAGTTCCTGCCAGAGTCCGTGCCGAAAGCGGACCTAGTGCTCGCGCTTCAGGAGAACTCGAGCGCGGCTCAACTGATCGCAGACATAGTGAAGGCCGCAGACGCGATGGCACTCATTGCACCGGTGGACAGCTCACAGTGGCTGCCGCTCGGGATGAAGACGCAGATCAAGCGGGAACTCTCGAAGGTCGGAATCGCAACTGCGTTCCCGAGACCTTTCTGCACGCTCGATGCCGTGGGCAATCCTATCATCGACAAGTTCGTGGAGTTCTTCGGAAGGCCCATACTGGACGTGAAGGTCGAGAAGAACACCGTGACGGGGGCGGAGGTCGTACGCGACTCACCCTGCGGCTGCGCAAGGTTCGTTGCCGGCAAACTCCCAGGAACTGAGGTCAGGGATGCCGTGGAAAAGGCGGGGCTGGCGCACCATCACTATCCATGCCTGTGTTCGATGAACGTCGAGGACGACCTCGAGGACACGCTGATGCACGTCTCCGGTCTGCAGATGAAGAAGACCGTGGACAAGTCACTCGAGCCGATCAGGAAGAAAGAGGCGAGCTACGTGGACCCGACGCAGATGTAGCTAGGCGCCAGCGTATTCTCTCAGGTACTTCGGAAGGCCGGAGGAATCCCTCGGTCCCACGACCACTTCCCAGCCGGAGTTCTCGTTGAGCTTTCCGCTCATCCTCGCGACCTGTCCGGGGATTATGATCTTTTTGTGGTTGACCTTGTCCGCGATCCCGCAGCTCTCTATCAGCTCCGTAGCGCTGTCGGCGGTGAACTTGTCCGCCGCGAACGCCGTCATCACGGACAGTCCCTCTGAATCGGCCACTAGGAGATAGCTCGGGACCTTGCTCGTCTCGATGTCCCCCGCGACGGTGAAGTAAGTGAGCGAGAAGTTCGTGGTAATCATCACCGGTGAGTCCTCGGCGGGTCCGTTGAGTTCGTATATGCCAGGCTTCACCTGTATGGGCTTCTGCGGGTCCGTGTAGATGTTCTGCCTGAGCGTGAACAGCGGATACATGATGGCCCTGTCCGCCTCCTTCATAACGACGATGGAAGCGTACTTCAGGGTTCCTATCGCGGC
>JAGMAI010000019.1 GCA_023130895.1 Thermoplasmata archaeon | reverse complement strand
CCAGCACTACCTGGCGAAGGATGGCCTCTACGCGCTCAGAAGGATCAAGAAGAGCGACATGGACAAGCTCTCGAAGGCGACGGGCGGCAAGATAGTCACCAATCTCGAGGACCTCGGTCGGCAGGAGCTCGGAAAGGCCGGTCTGATCGAGGAGAAGAAGATTGGCGACGATGACATGACGTTCGTCACTGGCTGCAAGGACAGCAAGGCCGTGTCCATCATCGTACGCGGCGGGACGGAGCACGTGGTCGACGAGGTCGAGCGGGCTCTGCACGACGCCATCAGGGTCACGGGGGTCGCGATCGAGGACGGCAAGGCCATACCGGGCGGAGGAGCCACCGAGATCGAGGTGTCGCTCAGGCTCAGGGACTACGCTTCCACCGTTGGCGGAAGGGAACAGCTCGCGATCGAGGCGTTCGCGGACGCTCTGGAGATCATTCCGTGGACGCTGGGCGAGAACGCCGGGTTGGACTCCATAGACCTGCTCATCGAGCTTAGATCGAAGCACGAGGGCAAGAAGGCCAACAAGAACGCGGGCGTTGACGTCTACAGTGGCAAGGTCAAGGACATGATCAAGCTGAACGTCATAGAGCCGATCCGCGTGAAGACCCAGGCGATTAAGTCGGCCACTGACGTCGCAGCGATGATCTTGAGAATAGACGATATCATCGCCTCGAGGAAGATGGAGGGCCCCCCGCCAGGAGCAGGTGGCCCTGAAGGAATGGGCGGCATGGGCGGCATGGGCGGCATGCCCCCAGGAATGATGTGATCATTCCACGACGATAGCTCCGTATCTGCCCTTCGCCATCTCCAGTCCGAAGTCGGTCATTTTGGCATAGCCATTGATCACTCTGAGGTATCCCCCGGTCTTCAGAGCTCCTTTCGAGACCAGCTCGGTGTCCTCATCCCACAGGACGAGCCTGCACTCCCCGCTCCCGTCCGAGATCGTGACGTTCACCACGCGCCCAAGGCTCTCCTTCTTGGGGAACTCCCTTACAGGGCTGATTCTGAGGACCTCGCCCCGCACGCGGACCGCCTGATCGGGCTGGATGTCCGAGATGCTGTCGTAGGTCACCTCGTATCTCCCCAGCTCCTCCAATACGAGGAGCGCGGCGACATCTTCCGTAAGGAGGCCGCCGAACTTGCTCACCGTGTCCGACATTCTCTCGCGGAACTCGTCGTAGGTGACGAGGTCCTTGACGTCCTCGAAGGAATCCCTCACGCTTCTCATCAGGTTCGATAGCGCTCTCTAGGAATATAACATGAACGCTGGATTTGTCCCGGTCGCAACGCTCAGTTCACAATCGTCCAGATAGTGTCCTCGGGGACCTCGATCCAGTATCCGCGGCCCGCCAGAAGAACGTCCGAATCGATCATCTGCTTCAAGCAGAAGGGAAGCGCCAACGGGTCCGGCTCCTCGACGTTCGAGGCGTTCACGTCGACCTTCAGGTCAGCGACCGTGTACGCGCTCGCGAAGGACGGGAATCCGACGAGGTTCCAGCCCGCGCGCAGCGTGATCGCTGTCGTGTCAGGCACGAGGCCCGCCACGACGAAGTCGCTGGCCGAGGTCACATTGACCCAGAACGCCATCGTCCTGTTCACTGTCCAGAGATCGCCTTTGTACGTCTTGAATGGCATGTAGGACTTCCACGGGTCGCTCGCGTCCGAGGAATCGTAATAGTAGGCCATGTTGAACTGGACCGTCTGGAGAGCGAATGCGATGTCGTTGCTCGACAGTGCCAGCGGAACGGATATCAGCTGGGGCGCGGCCGTGAGCGGCTGCGTGAACTTGGACGCCTTGTTGGGTGCGGGCTCCGTCAGAGCGCCGTTGTCCGCTTCGACGTAGTAGAAGTACGCGCTCGCATCGCCGACACCACAGCCAACGCATGTCCAACTGTATGTTGGAGAGTTGGTCGCAGGGACGCTCGTGACGTAGATGTACGGTCCCGCGAAGCTTGTCGCCTGGTAAACGTCGTACTCGATGACGTCGTCCTTTCCGAGTCCGTCATCCCCTGACCGGTCCCATCGTATCTCTACGTCGGGCAGTCCGGGACTGACGAGGTCCGCTCCCGTCATCATCGGCGCCAGCGGTTTCACGGTCAGTATCTCGATGTTCACGCACTCCGTTGAGGTCGTGTTCTCATTCGGCACGACATCCCACGCGTATATGCAGAGTGTGTGGTTCGCCATCATCCATCCGGTCGTGTCGATGCTGAGCGTCACGTCCTCGACCGAGGAATTGAAGGATCCGTCCGTGGCATCCATGTCGAAGCCCGGCCAATTCTGCGCACCAAAGGTGAAGTTCGCACCCTTTATCACCGAATCACCGGTCGTAAGATCGGTCACGGTTGCAGTGAGAGCGACCACATCGCCTTCGTTGACGCCGACCCAAGTGTTCCCGTCCACGCGCGCGTTGAGGATCTCCGGTGGCCACGTGTCAGGAATCGTGATGTTAACGCTCACGTGCTCCACGGAAGTGACGTTCCCGTTGCTGGCAGCGTCCGTCGCGTACACATATAGGTCGTGAACGCCCATGGTCCAGCCGCTCGTGTCAATCGACGCTTCCACGTTCTCCGTTGGCGAGTTGAACGACCCGTCGCTGGCATTCATGCCAACGCTGCTGGGCCAGTTCGCAAGCCCCTCGGTGTAGTTCACCAACACGATGTTGCTATTGCCCGTTGAGGCATCGCTCGCGGTAGCGGTCAGCGTCAGAATCGTTCCCTGTGAAACCGTGATGGAAGGCATCCCATTCACCAGCGCGTTCGAGATCTCTGGCGGGACGTCGTCCTCGACGATCAGGAAGGCGAAAGGCGCCGAGTTGTTGTAGTTGCCCTTTGCGTCCCACGCATAGACGTAGTAGGCGTATGTCCCGACAGTCAATGGAGCCGGGAAGGACGCGCTCACGTCCTCTGTGGTCGAATCATACGTGCCGTCAGTCGCGTTCATGTCAGTCCCAGGCCAGTTGGCGGGAATCGGCGTGGAGTAGTTCGCACCCGCGATATTCGACCCGCCGGTCGTACTGTCATCGACCGTCGCCGTTATGTTGCACGTGACTGGTAGCGATGAGAACTGGACCGTCTTGGCGAACTGACCGTCGATCCGAACGGTCGTCACTTCCGGCGGTTGGTCCTCAGCCACGACCTGGAGTTGTGCGCAGCTTCCCGTGGTGTTCTCGTTCTGGAGCGTACTGTTGTCCACAGCGTACACGCAGAGGTCGTAGAACCCAGGAACGAGTGACGACGCATCCACGGTCGCGTCCACGGCCTCGGTCGGCGTATCGTATGTTCCGTCCGCGGCATTCATCGCGGTTCCCGGCCAAGCCTGCGCGCCGAGAGTGTAGTTGGCGGTCAGAATGGGCGATCCTCCCGTGCCCGCGTCATCTATCGTGGCGGTGAGCGCAACGGAAGCGGTGCCCTCGAAAATGGAGTTGGTCGGGCTACCATCAATCAGCACATTCGAAATCTCAGGCGGTATGTCATCCAGAATTGTGAGGGAAGCAGAAGGTCCTGTGTTGTTACAGTTGGGAAACTCATCACACGCATAGACGTAGTAGTCGTAGCTCCCCACGCCAGGTGTTGGGATATCGTAATACGCGGACTCGGTCGGCGAGTTGAAGAGTCCGTCCGTCGCATTCATGTCCAAGCCAGGCCATCCTCCCGGGCTCGTCGTGTAGTTCGCTCCGGTTATGTTCGAGTTTCCGGTCGAGCTGTCGTCCAGAACCGCTGTCAGCTGGATCGTACCGGGCTTCGTTGAGAGGTAATAGCTTTGGACTGGCGCTCCATCAATGGCGACATTCGAGATTTCTGGCGGCTCTGAATCTGGAGTAGAAATCGTGATTCGCGCAAACGCGGTCGAATCCACGTTGCAGTTGGGCACTTCATCACATCCGTACACATACAGATTATAGTCCCCAGGAGCCCAGCCCGTCGTAAGAACTGGGGCGATCACGTCCTCCTCCACTTCATTGAATGCCATGTCCTGAGCGGACATACCCTGTCCTGGCCAGTTCTGAGCGCCTATCGTGTAGTTCGCGCTGACGATTGTGGACCCACCCGTGAAGAAGTCCGATACCTGTGCTGTCAGAGTCACAGACGTTCCCTCGGCGACCGTGACGGAGGGCAAGCCATCAACCAGGACACTGGAGGTCGCTGGTGGCTCCGTGTCGCCAGGGGTCCCGATTGTGAAGTCGGCATCGCTCATGACGCAGTTGCTTTGGCCCTGGGAGTCCATCGCGCACACCCTCACCCTGGCCTTGCCTGTCTGCGCGACCGGGACGTTCCAGAGATGAACGCCATCGTTGGGCTCCCCCGTCACGATTGTCATCCACACTGGGGAACCAGAGTCCAGGGTGTATTGGACTTCAATACCGTCCTGTGGTATGTCAACATCCTTGGCGTCCCACCAGATCTCGTAGAGTCCACCCGGTGTCAGGACTTCTCCGCCGTCAGGCTGGACCACATCGACCCTTGGTGCTGATACGCCATCCAGGTATGTGCGCACGTTCCCCATCAGCATTTCCCCGTTTGAGTCGTAGTTGGGGTCCGATGGGTATGAGCTGATGCCTTCGAAGTAGTTGAAGGCCATGAAGAAGACTCCCGAGTCGAGGTCGTGGTTCATTCTGACCGCGGCTGTAGGACTGCCTGGTCCTGTGTACCTGAAGACGTCGAACGCTCCTGGACGGCTTATGATTACGTCTGGATCAGAACCATAGATCAGCAGACCCATCATGCCATCTGATATCGGGTCCGCGGGAACGCCGTTGACTCTTCCCACGCCGGCATTGTCACCGCTGTAGTCGGCATGAAGACTGCCCGAGAGCCATCCCAAGTATCCCATTGCGAATGCTTCGTAGGCAATCTCCTCCCCAACAACGTAGATGGCCTGGTCCGCTGTGAGGCCACTGTCAATCACGTTCCTCTGCGCCATATCGAAGGTTCCACCGCTCGATCCCGTGAACCAGAGCTGAACGGCGTAGTCCTGAATGGCGCTGTATGTCGGCGGGTTCCTCATGTTCATCATCTCGGTCTCGAAGGCTTCCATCGTGTCCCAGTTCTTGTGTCCGAGACCAGCTTTCGTCAGGAACTCGTCATACCGGTCGAATCCGTCATCGTACGCATCATTCAAGTCCTTGTTTATCAACACAATGGGACTCTGGACGAACTCCATGGATGCGGCCTGCATAACCTCTGCATTGAACAATGCACCGCGGGGGATTTTGTTGTCCGTCTGGACGAGAACAGCGACTCCGAGCTCTCTTCGGTCCGTTGATGGGTACCAGAACGGGTTGATGGTGAAGGTCGTCTCAGTCTCAAAGGTATCACCCATGCTGAACGTAGGCGGCAGAGCCGTCTGGGACCCATCTCTTACAACGTGGTTGAACACTCTGTGGAGGATGCCGTTGGCCTCGTTGGTGTTTCCATCTCTGTGGTATATGTTGTTCTGGTAGAGCACGAACCGCACCCACAGATTCCCGACCGTTATCGGGTCGGTGGCCTCGATGGTTGCCTTCACTTCGACGGTGTTCGCGGTTATGTTCCCTGTGAGAGATATGGTCATGTTGCTCATGGCATTGCCTTGCCTTTCCTGATTGTACAATGCCTTGTCCTCGTCATACTTCCCGTACTTCGTGGCCGATCCAGACTCCCAAAGGCGGTTGTCATTGTACGGACCGCCCCCGTCGAAGCCTACGGCGGGGTATGCCAGTCCGCCATAGTATGAGCTCCTCTGCTGGGCGTATGCACTCGTCAACTCATCTCCCCCATGAGCGTGATACTCCAAGATCACCAGATTATCATGCCCCAGTTCATTGTAAAGCCTCGCAAGAGAGTGCTTCTGACCTGGGCACCATACGCACCAGTCCGCGGTATTCACTTCCACGAGCACGGTCCTCTGGCTCGAACCGCCACGGCATCTTGCCGCCGGACTCGGTCCAGGGGGATCCTCCGATTCCACGTGAACGAGAAGCACGCTACTCAAAAGCAAGAAACACAATAACGAGGCCCAAACTAGCGTTAATCTCTTCATGCCCTGCCTCCTCCCAGCGGGGCATATTCGTCTATGCGTATATCAATATTACCCAGTTATAGCCTTGTCGCGTACAGTTCCCGCAGAAAAGCCAGCCACGCTGGGCGGGTCACTTCAGCCTGATGGTCTCGAGGTTCATGGGCGCTCTCGTTTCCATGCCGAACTTCTTGTACAGGCTGCTCGCGAGGTCGGAGCATTTGTACTCCTCACCGTGCCCGATGATCACCCGCTCAGGCCGCGGCTCGAGCGTTCCCACGTAGTTGAGAAGCTGAAGCCTGTCCGAGTGCCCGCTGAAACCGTCGACGACCTCGATGTCCATCTTTATCTGTAGCGTCAGAGCATTGCCCCTGTCGCTCAGGGTTATCTCCTTCCACTCCTTCTGGATCTTGCGGCCGATTGTGCCCTCCGCCTGATAGCCCACGAACACGAGCGCGTTCTTCGGGTTGTCGGCCCATGACTTGAAGTACTCGATCACAGGCCCTCCGTTCATCATGCCCGACGTCGCGAGAATGATGCACGGGTCCGTGTCGTTGATGATCCTCTCCCTCATCTCCTGGCTGTCCACGCGGTTGAAGACCTCCGCAAGGAACGGGTTCTGTCCCGTCTGGAATATCTGGGTCCTCAGCGAGCTGTTGAGGTACTCCGGATAGGCCGTGTGAATGGCCGTCGCCTCCCAGATCATCCCGTCCAGATATATCGGGACCGTGGGGATGCGCTTCATCCTCATCAGCCCCTCCAGGACCAGCATGACCTCCTGCGACCGTCCGACCGCGAAGACGGGGACGAGCATCTTGCCGCCCCTGTTGAGGATCCTGGCCGCTATGCCCCTCACCTGGTCCGAGGCCTCCTTCCTGCTCGGCTGCAGGTCGTGATAGCCTCCGTACGTGGATTCTATGACGAGCGTCTCGAGCCTCGGGAACCTGTTCGTGGCGGCGTTGAACAGCCATGATTTCTCGAACTTGATGTCCCCGCTGAGCGCGACGTTGTACAATCCGTCCCCGATGTGGAAGTGGGCGATCGATGAGCCGAGTATGTGACCGGCGTTCTGGAGCGTCAGCCGCACGTCGGGCGAGATGTCAGTGGTCTCGCCGTACTTGAGCGGGATGCAGTGCTTGACCGTGTCCCTTATGTGGCTGGAGTCGTACGGGGACTTCTTCGCCTCCCCGAAGGCGACCTTGACGTAGTCGATCTGGAGGAGCGACATGAGATCGCGCGTGGGGGGCGTGCAGTAGACGGGCCCGTCGTATCCGTACTTGAACAGGACGGGAACGAGCCCGGAGTGATCGAGATGAGCGTGGGTCACGACAACGCCGTCGAGCGCTTCCAGGGGGAGGACCTCAGGGGCCTGGAGATACGGGCTTCCGTTGTTATCGGACGAGACGTCGACGCCGCAGTCTATCATTATCTTGCTACCCCTTGTCATCAGCAGCGAGCATGACCTTCCCACCTGCCTGAACCCGCCAAGGGTCGTCAACCTCACCCAGTTCTCTCCTTCCGCGGTGTCGCGGGCGAGCCTTCTCCCCACCCGCTTCAGGAACGCCTCCCTGTCGTCGCGGTACTTCCTGAGGAAGCTCCTGATATCCGCGACGGTCTTCGACGGTATCGGCGGGGTCCTCACCACCCTGGGCGCCCAGCCGATGCTCTTCTTGATCTCGTTCAAAATGGTCCCGCGCTTCCCGATCACCAGACCGGGAGAAAGGGCCTCTATCGTGACCTCGCCGTTCTCGTGCTCGAAATAGATGTCAGTGATCTTGGCGTCCTCAGGGATTATCTCCCTTATGCTCTTCTCCGCTTCCTCGGTCGGGGAAAGAAGTGATGGGTCGGGCCTTATGGCCACTCTTCGTCTCATTCCCTGCGCAAGTTGCCTGACGATGTCGTTGTTCTCCGCGAACTCCTCCATGCTCTTGGTGTATATGACCACGACTGGACCTTCGAGTTCAATCTCCGTTATCTCCACATCTTTGGGGACGACCTTTCGGACTACCTTCTCAGCGTCCCGAAGAATACTATCTACGCTCATTTGGTTTCACTTGAATACGTATAGAGAAGAGCTAGCTCAGCTTCATCGCTGACTTCCTCTTCTCGACCTCCTTGTCATCGAGGTGAACGTAACCCTTCTTCGTTATGGAAACGATGTCTATACCATCACCCGAGACCGCATCCCTCTTCATGGCGGCCGTCAGGGCCCTTATCGCGAGGTCTATGCCGTTGTCCAGGCTCACGTCGTCCTTGTAGTGGTCCTCCAACACTCCGTACACGTAGGGAGATCCTGAACCTGTCGTCACGTACTTGTCGGGTATGCTCCCTCCTGCCATGTCCAGGGAGTACACGTGATTGCCATCCTCGTCCACGCCGCCGATGACGAGCTGCACCCAATAGGGGAAGTACCTCCTTCCCGCCAGGATGTTCGAGAGAAGCGTGGCGCACGACTTCACCGGCATGGGAGCGTTCCGCTTGAGCTTGAAGAGCTCGACCTCTGCGGTGATATACCTCGCCAGCAGTTGGATGTCTCCCACCAGACCGGCGGTCGTCAAGCCCAGATTGTCATCCAGCTTGAACACCTTCTTCGTCGCCTTGTGAGCGATCAGCGTCCCCATGGTTGCCCTTCGCTCCGCTGCCAAGACCACACCTTCCTTGCAGACCATACCTAGTGTGGTTGTCCCTGTCTTTACCTCATTTGCCATCTGCGTCATATCATACCCTCGAAAACTGGGAAAACTGACGCCTGAGCTATTGTTGTCCTGCTATATAACTATTTTGAGACTATTCGTGTTCAGGCCATGGGATTCGGCGCTGGTCAGGGTTCTTGGGGGTTGAAATCACTCATGACATATTCAAGGCTACATTTTTATAGTCGATTGTCAATTTTCGTCGAAAGGTCATGGGATGGGATATGTTATGAGAGGTCTAAAGATGAGAAGAAATGGAAGTATGATTTCGGTAGTGTTGATAGCCGTCCTCCTGCTCGGGAGCACACTGATTCTGGTGTCGCCTCAGAGCAGAGCCGAGATAAACCCACCAGTTCTTGTGGGTCCTGACACTTGGCTCGTCGCGGGCGACTGGGTCATAGAGAACGGGGACAATATCGTCCACCAGGACAAGACGATATTCGTTGAAGGGGATCTCGTAATCCAGAACGGCGGAACGCTGTCGCTCTACAACGTCACCCTGCAGCTGAACTCCACGTTCAGCGGGCAGTACCACATCGAGGTTCAGAATGGCGGCGCCTTCTACGTCTATGACGGAGGAGACGGACTGTCCATATGGGATCCTGCAGACACGGACTGGTCCATCCTCAGAGGAGCGAACTTCGGGTTGGAGATGCAGTTCTGGGTCAGACCCACCGGTACGTTCGTCATAGATAACAGCTCGATGGGCTTCGTCGGCGAGGCTGGCCCGGTTTGGCCGCTTCCGACGCTGGAGCCGTGGGGGCTCTTCACGCAGTCCGACAACACGATTCTTCGAAACACCTGGCTCCTATTCTCGGGAGGCCTGATCGCGGACGACTCGTCCCCTGAGATATACGACTCCCTTTTCGCCTTCGACCAGTTCGGAGTCGCATCCTACAACCTCGGGAACCCTCACCTTTACAATGTCACGATGGGCCTCATCAACTACCCGGCCATCTACGCGGACGCCTCCTCGGTCTATGTTGACAGGGGGGATCTGTCCTCAGCCGGTGGTGCGGGACATCCGGCCGTGTACATAACGGATGGATCCGTCGCGGACATCTCTAGACTCCAGGTCCACGACAACGTCAACGGCGGAATCGTAGTGATGAACTCACACTTGAACCTCTACGATTCGAACATCACCAACAACGGGGCATTCGGGCTATTCATGCTCGAGAATCTTGGAGCCCTGTTCACGTCCAACGTGACGAACAACACATTCAGCCTCCATACCAACTCTGAGGTGCTTATCGTCGCCGATGGAGATGTCGACGTGACGATCGAAGAGAACGTAGTTAGAGCCGAGCCTGGCTCACTCGGAGTCGCCGTCATCGCCAATAACCTGGACATAATCGCGGCGATCAACCGCAACAACGTCACGAATGGTGACGCCGGGATCCTCGCGGTGGCGATGGGGGGTGTCTCGGTCGACATGTCAGAGAACTGGGTCCAAGGTCAGACCACTGTGGGAGTTCAGGTTGTGGCCCAGACCGGGTCGGCGAGCGTGACTTTCGTCAACAACACCCTGCTGCTGACGGAAAGAGGCGCTTTCTTCGTAGCTCCCAATGGTGACATGAAGGTAACGGCGTCCGGCAATGATATCCTTGGGACGAACGACCTTGGTGTTTACGCACTGACGCTTGGACCTCTACTGGCAGACTTCCAGGACAACGACTTCACGGCCATCGGAATAGCTCCGACCGCCCAGCCTATCGCCATATATGCGGAGTCCACGGCCGACGACGTGACAGCCAACATACTCAGGAATACGTTCCTGGCCATTTCCGACAGCGCCGTCTATGTGATGGCCGCGGGCAACTTGGACCTCACTCTCGAGTCCAACGAGTGCCTGATGTGTGCCATGGCGCCAACCTTCAGCGATTCGGCCTTTGTCTTCCAGTCCGGTCTGGACACTACTGCGTACGTCTACAACAACACCATCGATATGACGAGCTTCGGGAGCGGAATCTACTTGATGGCGAGCGGTCCGAACGCCGATCTCCAGTTCATAGAGAACAGGATATCCGCCACCGACTTCATCGGCATCAATGTCATGCTGCTTTCGGTCTTCGACGTCCTGTTCGAGTCCAACTACGTCTCCTTCTCGCAAGGCGCTGGTGTCTTGCTGACACTGGCGACCTCCGGGAATGTCGTCATGGCGAACAACACGCTCTCCAGACACGATTTCTACGGTGCCGCGATCACGACCGGGCCGGACGTCATCGGTGTGACGCTGAACAACAACTTGTTCATAGCTAACGGTGCCGCAGGTCTCTCTCTGGTGAACTCGGACCTCGTTTCCCAAGGCAATGAGTTCATAGCCAATCAGTGGGGAGCAGAGTTCACGCTGTGCACAGGTACGATGGAGGACGAGCAGTTCCTTTACAACGACTTCGGTGCGCACATTGACGCCACTTCACAGCTGGAAGTGACCAACTCGACGATGGACAGCGCATCTCTCGACTTCCTCGTGGAGAACGATTCGCATCTCACCCTGCTGAACACGACCCACGATGATTTCTTTGGGATATGGATCGCTGGGCCTCTCTCAACTGCCACGGTGAAGTGGTTCCTGCACGTCCTGGTGGAGACGGAGCAAGGCGTTCCGGTTTCTGGCGCTTCCGTTAGCGTCGATGATGTACTTGGAACGACACTCGCAAGCGGCTTCACAGGAGCGGATGGAATGATCAGATGGCTCGTTGTGAACGAGTCGTATCAGATCGGCATGACCAAGACGCTGTATACGCCGCACAACATCACCGCCAGTGGCGCGGGATTCAGTACTGGATACGCCGACCCCGTCATGGATATGAGCAAGACGGTCCCCGTCGTGCTCACCGACATCCAACCCCCGGTGGCCGTGGCGAACAATGACATCGTGGATGAGGACATAACCATCAATCTGGACAGCACTGGCAGCTCGGACAACGTGGGCATTGTGAACTGGACATGGGTAGTCAGCGATGTTGGCGGGGACGTCACCGTCTATGGCGAGTTCGCGCCGTACATCTTTGCCCAGCCCGGGGTATTCACAGTCACGCTGACCGTGTGGGATGCGGCTGGACTCTCCGACACCGACACGGCGACGATTACCGTGCTGGACATGACGGCACCTGTCGCGGACGCAGGTCCTGATCAACAGGTGAACTCGACAGACCTTGTCGACTTCGACGGAACGCTCTCCATGGATAACGTGGGCATCGTGAACTACACATGGACATTCACATACGACGCCAGCTCAGAAGAGATATGGGGTGTAACGCCCAACTACACATTCGTGACTCCAGGGGTCTATACAGTCACTCTGAACGCGACCGACGCTGCTGGCAACTCCGGCTACGATACAGTTGAGATAACAGTCGTGGACAACGAGGACCCGGTCGCTAATGCGGGTGACGATCAGTTGGACAACGATGAAGGATCGACGATACACTTCGACGGGACGGCCTCCACGGACAACGTTGGAATAGTCTCCTACGAGTGGGAGTTCGATTACGAGGGCAACACCATAACCCTCGATGGATCGAGCCCGTCATTCACGTTCACACAGGTCGGGGACTACGTGGTCACGCTGACAGTGATGGACGGCGAGGGCAACTTCGACACGGACACGATGACGGTGTCCATAGCCGATTCCACTCCGCCCGAGGTCGTCGCGACATCACCCGATGATGGCGCCACGGGCGTCTCCATCGAGACGGAATACGTGATCACCTTCAGCGAGCCTATGGACACGGCCGCCACGGAGGGCGCCATTACTGTCGATGGAGCCACGATAGAGGACTTCGCGTGGAACGCCGACGACACACAGGTGACCATAACGCTCTCAGAGTTCGACCACGACAAGGAGTATACAGTCTTGGTCACGGATGACGCGACCGACGTTGCCGGCAATGCACTCAGCGACGAGACGTTCACCTTCAGGACTCAGGCACCACCGCCTCTGTTCGACCTCGCGAATGACTTCTACTGGCTGATCATAGTCATCATCCTGGTGGTCATAATGGTCATACTCGCCCTCAGGAAGCGCAAGGCTCCGGAGGCGGCACCAACAGTATACGAGCCGGTCGGATACGAGGAAGCTCCCCCAGCAGAGGAGTACACGCCCGAGGAGACCTCCGAGGCGCCGCCGGAAGAGCCGATGGAACCGATGCCTGAGGAAGCACCCGAGGATATGACCCCGGAGGAGCCCGGGGAGCCTCCAGAGGATCCTGGAGAGCCTCCGGAAGAGCCCGAGGAGTAGGAGCGCGGGAGAACACCCCCGCCTCCCTCGCCGTCCGGGGAGGGCAGATCGATGTCAGGCGCAGCTAGAAAGATCACCAAAGAGACCGCGGAGGAGATGATTCTGGACATCCTCAAGGAGGGAGGTCCCATGACCACGATCCAGATCGAGGAGGTCTTCAGGTTACACAAAGCCGAGTGCCCGGACTCGGCCGCCCTTTTCCTCAACAAGATGAGGCTAGGCGGCAAGATAAACGGAGAGTTGTCCATCGAGCACAAGGGTTGGCTCTGGTGGATGGACTAGG
>JAGMAI010000189.1 GCA_023130895.1 Thermoplasmata archaeon | reverse complement strand
GCTCCTCGTTCCCCCGTGCGGGAAGTGTTGCGGCCGCCAGAACCAGATAGTCCGGGTTGATCAGCAGTTCCTCCTGTAATATGTCGTCGAGGATTATGACCTCCAGTCTTCCCTGATCGTCAACCCTCACCGTAGGTTCGTTCTCCTTGGGGAACCTGACGAAGACGACGCCCCTCTCAGCCGCCTCGCGGTAGAACTCCTCGCGGAATCCATAGGTCCTCATGTCTCGGAAGAGACTGTAGACGGCGATCCCCGGATCCATTTCCTTGACCTTCAACGCGTTCTTCACGCTCTCAGTGCAGCAAACCCGGCTACAATAGGGCCTCTCTGTCGTCCGGGAGCCCACGCAATGCACCATCACGATGCATTTCGCGTCGATTTCGTCCTCTTTTGCGAGTTTCTCTTCGAATTCCAGCTGGGTCATGACCCTCGGGTCCTTGCCATATAGATACTCGGTGGGTTTGTACTCCTCCCCGCCAGTGGCTACTATTATCACCCCTTGATGGGTCTGAGTCTCTTCTCCCTCCGAATCGATGACAACGGTGAAATTCCCTACCGATCCGGAGACCTCCTTGAGTTCAGCATTCGCGTAGACGTGAATCCGGTCGTTGTCCTCCACCTGCTTCACGAGTCGCTTCAAGAACTCCTGCAAGTCCTCTCCCGAACAGCCATAATGAATCCTCCTGAGGAGACCTCCGAGTTCACCGTCCTTCTCAACGAGGTGGGCGTCGAAGCCCGCTTTAGCCAGCTCCAGTGCAGCGGTCATCCCCGAGAGGCCGCCACCGATGACGAGAGCCGACTTGACGACCTCGACCTCAGCGGGTTTCAGATGTTCAAGCAAGGCCGCTTTCGCCACTGCCATGCGTATGAGGGTCCTTCCCTTCTCCGTCGCCCTTTCGGGATCGTTCATGTGAACCCAGGAGCATTGGTCTCGGATGTTGGCCATTTCGAAGAGGTAGGGGTTCAGGCCCGCTTCCTTGAGCGTGTTCTGGAATATCGTCGTGTGCGTTCTGGGGGTGCACGAAGCCACGACGACCCTGTTTAATCCCTTCTCCCTTACCACCTCGCTGATTCTCTGCTGGGTGTCCTGGGAACAGGTGTACAGATTATCTTCCGCGTGGACAACGTTTGGGAGCGTCTTCGCGTAGTCAACAAGACTCGGGACATCCAGAACGCCTCCGATGTTTATCCCACAGTGACAGACGAAAACTCCGACCTTGGGTTCCTGTTCCGAGACATCGATCTCAGGTGGGTATTCCTTGGCAGTAACTAGGGCTCCTCGCGCCCCAGCGATATCGCTCATCGCTTTGCACGCGGCCCCAGACGCCTGGGCAACGCTGTCGGGAATGTCCTTGGGTGAGCTGAACGCGCCACAGACGTAGATTCCGGGTTCTGATGTATCAAGAGGCGTGAACATATCCGTTTGGCAGAAACCATGCTCGTTCAGTTCTATTCCCAGCTTCTCTGCCAGCTTCTCGACATCCTTGGGAGAATCGAATCCAACTGAGAGAACGACTATGTCGAATTCCTCTCTCCTCATCTTGCCGTGTTCGGAGTACCACAGATAGAGATTGTTGGTCTCCGGATTTTCACTCACGCTTGATACCCTGGTATTCCTCGTGAACACGATTCCGTGCTCTTCCTCCGCCCTGATATAGTACTCATCGAACTCCTTTCCGAACGCCCTCATGTCCATGAAGAAGATGCGGGATTCCAAGCCAGGAGTGTGTTCTTGAGCGATGAGGGCCTCCTTGATGGCAAACATGCAACACACGGAGGAACAGTACGGGTTTCCGACCTGAACATCCCTGCTCCCGACGCACTGAATGAACGCCA
Source organism: Thermoplasmata archaeon (assembly GCA_023130895.1). Lineage (GTDB taxonomy): Archaea > Thermoplasmatota > Thermoplasmata > RBG-16-68-12 > JAGMCJ01 > JAGMCJ01. The sequence goes on along the minus strand of JAGMAI010000189.1, from coordinate 1,505 downwards.
TTCGCTTTGGCATCCTGCCGTCGGAGGGTCTCAGAACCATGCCCCTGTACGGGCCTGTTGCGCTGAGCATTCTCTCCAGCTCGCCGGAAGAGAGCACGTTCTTGAACACGCCATATCCGTATTCCGCCTTCAGCCCGGGATCGAATTCAGAGAAGCCCGGGGCCAGTATGACGGAGCCGACGTCGACCTTGACGAGCTCCTCCTCGCCGGAGAAGCTTATGGCGCCCGCCTCGCACTGCGTCTCGCACACACCGCATCCGATGCAGTGGTCCCGGTCTATGGTGTGAACGGGCGGGACCGCCTGTGGGTATTTGAGATATATCGCTTTCCTCAGTTTGAACCCCTTGTTGTACTCGTCCCTTACCTCTATCGGACATCTGAGTGTGCAAAGGCCGCAACCGGTGCATTTGGTTTCGTCCACATACCGGGCCTTTCTCTTGACGGACACAGTGAAACTGCCAGGCTTTCCTTCTATCGTATCAACGTCACTTGCCATCATCAGCTTCACGTTCTGATGCCGGCCCGTCGCAACGAGCTTGGGTGACAGAATGCACATGGCACAGTCATGAGTGGGGAACGTCTTGTCCAATTGGGCCATCGCTCCCCCGATGCTTGGAGACGAATCAACGACGTACACGAGGTAGCCAGTGTCTGCGAGGTCGAGAGCGGCCTGCATCCCAGCGATTCCGCCACCAACGACCATAACGGCTCCGATCTTGTTTTCTTCACTGCTCATCCAACCACCCCAGACATCAGGCCCCTAATGCAGACCGAGAAGTTACACGCGTTGCTCCTCCTTCTTTCACAGTTATGACACCTAAGCGTAAGCAGCAACTCCCTGACTATCCATGCCTTTGTCGTTTCGTCGACATCGGGCAGATTCTTTATGCTCAACTCAATGCTCCTCTTCTCCACTCGAGCCCAAGCGGGTAGAGTAGATATTCTGTCGCGGTCCTGCGGAATGGTGAGATAAAGCGGAGAACCGTCATCGACTCTGTCGACTTTCAGAAGACCCCTGTCCACGAGCACGACGATGTGGTCAAGAACCTCCTCCTCTGGGAGTCCTGTTCGATTGGCCATCTGTTGCACAGAGACGGGGGAATCCCTGGCAAGCATGAGCAAGCTGCATCGACTGAACTCCTCGCTCGTTGCCGTGTCCAGGAGTTCGTCCATCCGCTCTTTGGGAATTGTATCTCCGAAGACGTTGGATACATCTTCAATCTGGTGCTCCTTGTTCACCAGAAGATTGACTCTGAAGTCACCAAGGACATCTCTGGCAACGTAGAGGCGTTCCAGAATGTCCAGGTCGGGCTGATCGCCCGCGACGGGATTGGGGCCCAGCTCCCTGACCTCCTCAACGAAGCTGTCCACGACCTCTGCGTACCTCATCCCCTCGGACGCGGAGACCCACTCTAGTCTTATTCTCTGCGGTTCCAATCCGCATCTGTCAAGTAGCCTGCGAACGACCTTCACTCTTCTCTCAGCTTGGAGGTTCCCAATGTCGT
>JAGMAI010000188.1 GCA_023130895.1 Thermoplasmata archaeon | reverse complement strand
TACAAGACCCCGAACGGTCATGATCTGACATTCATTTCCTCGGCAATGATACCCGAGGATGAGGAGCCGCCGGTGCCTGATATCGTCATAACCCCGGAAATAATCTACGAGGGCGACCTGGTCACACTTGACGGTTCCGGTTCGTCCGACCCTGACGGCACGATAGTCAGCTACGAATGGGACCTTGACGTGTTTGTCGACAGTGATGGTGATGGTATCTACGACAACGATGTCGACGCTACTGGCCCGATCGTGACGTTCATCTGGTACGATGACTACTACACCGAAGTGAAACTCACCGTGACGGATGATGATGGCCTGACAGGGACGGCCTTTGGCTACGTGGACGTACTGAACGTGGATCCGACCCCGACGATAGAGGGGGCGTACATCGAGATCACGATCTTCTTGAGAGTCGCTGGAGAGAAGTGGCACAATGTGGAACTCACTCTCTACGAGAACTACGACAGGGAGACCGGCCAGTACGATGACATAGCCGCCAACATCGAGGTGGAGAGGTGGCCTGGAGACCCGATGCTCAATCCAAGCTCCGGGGACCAGGGTATCACGATCCGCCTGGATGCGGGTGACTCCGTCAACTACACCGCGGTGGTCACATACGACCCGTACGAGGATCTCAACGACGCGATAATGGGCGATCAGCCCATCAACGGACAGCTGTGGGGCGCCAATCCCGTCTGGATAATCCTGGACTACGCGGAGGGTGGACAGTGCAAGATCCACCACACCTTCAACGTGCAGCAGTCCATCGAGCGGGACAGCGAGCACTTCATTCACGTGGAGCCTTGGATCGTCGACATAAACATCGGGGCACTCGTGGGTGCGCCTTTGACCTTCGTCGGATCGGCAACGGATCCGGGTAGCGATGACCTGACATTCACGTGGGATTGGGGAGACGGCAGCAACGTCACGACCACGACCTACTACTACGATCCAGCCAGAGTGCCGCCTAACGATCCAAATCAGAGCCCGTACGAGCCCTACTTCGGAGGAACTACTCCGCCACTCAGTGTCCAGGACACTCAAACTCATATCTACAGCTCACCTGGAACGTATGTAGTCACTCTCACTGTAACCGATGATGATCCTGGTGGCTCGACCACCGTAACGACCACGATTACGGTCGGGGAAGGAAATATCTGTCCCAAGGGGGGAGGAGGGGGAGGCAGAGGCGCCAACCAGGGGGAGTTGGCCCTGCTTCAGATCACAGCTTGGGAATACAACATCGACAGCGGGACTGTAGGTTCCGATGATGTTGTTACCTTCCCCGACGGCACTTCGATGACGGCCTCGGAAGCGCTGGACCACCTGATGGACCTGTACGATAACGGCGAGTACCCGACTGCGACGGAGATAGCTGACCACCTGAACAACGAGTACGGGCACAGCATTGGCTACTGGGGACTCGTTCCCGGGCGCAAGTAGGTCTGGACTTCTACCGTTTGCCAGCCACTCAGGAAACGAATAAATAGTGCGAACCATGGTCTTGGTCACATGAAAAGCCGCGTTGCCATCACCATCATGGCAATCCTTGTTACAAGTACGCTCGCCGGCGTCAACGTGAGAGCAGATGTCACTGTGAGCGACATTGTGACTGTCGTATCGGACTATGTGAACGAATCCAAGGTCATGGCGGGTGCGCTGCTGAACTTCACGGGATCGCCGCCAGATGCGCTCAACGATGTGGATTTCCAGTGGTACGACCCTGGCGGTTCGCTCGTCCACACTGGGGCATCCGATCCTGACGACGGCGGACTCGCAAGAAGCAATTACACCGTTAACCGGACGGGGACGTGGTGGGTCAACGCGAGCTATACGCAGCTTCTTGACGTGTTCTACCACAATGTGTCCTTCGAGGTCGTGGACGACCACTGGAACTCTTCCGCGAGGGTCATCAAGCGAGATTTGGTCGTCGGTGCTAACGCGACGCTCACCATCGATCCGGGAGCGACTATCGCGTTTGACAATGGAACCAGGCTCTCTGTCGCAGGAACCTTGGTCGCTCAGGGCTCGTGGAACCAAATGATAGTCTTCACCTCGAACTCCTCGGCGCCCCAGAAGGGGGACTGGGAAGGCGTGTACTTCGACACCGGCAGTGAGTCGTCAGTATTCAACTACGTGAGGGTCGCGTACACGGAAAACGGTGCATACGTCCGGAACACGAACGTTACAATCCAGAACAGCACCTTCATGAACAACACTCATGGGATACGACTGGAAGTCTCAACTTCGCTTATCTACAACAACACGATGGAGAACAACACCTATGGACTGCGGTCCTTTGCTTCGCAGCCCGTCCTGATTGCGAACACCGCCACCAATAACGTAGCTGGCTTCCATTCCTGGGGCAGCGGCCTCTGGATCAGCAGGATGAATGTCGCCCGCGGAAACGAGCAGGTGGGCTTCCACCTGGATTTCACCAATGTTCAGTCCCTAGGCGATGTCTCGGAAGGCAGCATTGTTGGCCTGAGACTCGGATCTTCGTCTGGCACCATCGAAGGTGCAAACATATCGGGTGTGGATGATGGCGTGTACGCCTACGAAGGTGACGCGACTTTCTACAACTCGACGATTAGTGGGGGGGTGAGGGACTTCTTCCTCGAGTCGGGTTCTGCTCTGGTCGTGGTCAACTCCACTTTTGGCGGGAAGGTCTCCGCGGGATCTGGTTGTCCAGCCTGTCATCTTCTCGTTAGGAACTACTTGAACGTCCACACCATCGAGCACCAGACGTCGGATCCAGTCGATAATGTCACCGTTGAGATTACAGACAACGGTGTATCTGTTTTCTCCAACGTCACCGACGTCCAGGGATACTTGCGAGACATCACGGTTGCCCACGAGACCTACGAAGACGGTGTGAGAGTGAACAACGCCACGATGGTGATGGTTACTCACCCCACTCTGTTCTTCGCGTACCACAACAGGAGCGTCGATATGAGCCTCTCACATACGGAGGTCTTCGAGGGAGATACCCTGGACACTGACGGAGACGGTGAGCCAGACTTCAGCGA
>JAGMAI010000187.1 GCA_023130895.1 Thermoplasmata archaeon | reverse complement strand
TCTGTGGAACTCGTAGGGTCCACGCAGGTATCTCTCGACGCCTGGATCATGTACAATGAAAACGTCAGACTCGCCTGGTTCCCACCATTGTCTGAACAATCCCCAACCGCCACCGATATCGAGAACGTTCCCTCGCAGGGGACCTCTCTTCTTGAAGAAGGCATCATACGTCCTCTTGCCACTCTCGATGTATTCTTCTGTGAATATTCTCCTGTCCTTCGTCCATTCCAAGAATGTGTCTTGTGCCTCTGACCATCGAGATGCGTCCTCCTTCCTACAGGCTTCTGGTTGTGGCGTTGTCGTCCCTTCATGTGTTCCCAACATAGGTGCTTGCGATGAACCGCAACATGGATGCTCATCCTCCGCAAGTAGCTCCCTTTCATCTGCTACGTCTCTCATTGGTGCCTTCGCCCCTCAGTTCTCTTGGCGTTGCCTGAATCCAATAACATAAACCCCGCTAAAATCTTTCTCTCTACTTAGTCGCTCTAATCTTCACAATCACGTCTTGTCTTCGCCCGGCTGTCCAAAGGAACCTCTTCGTCATTCACTCTTCGCAAGAGAATCTCACAGGGGAGGTCCTTTGGTCGTGCCCAGTTTGAGGATGGCAAGACCGGGCCTTGGGCTCAGATTCCAGTGTCCCCACTTGCACATTCCAAGCGAGAATCGCGCCGTACATCTCCTCAGGCTGGGCGTCCGGCAAATGACTGAACCTACTGGCAGGTCACTCCTCTTCCAGGAACGGGTACCTGTAGTCCTTGGGCGGGAGGAGGTTCTCCTTGACCGTCCTGATGGAGACCCAGCGCACCAGGTTGAACATGCTTCCCGCCTTGTCGTTCGTCCCTGACCGCCTTGCCCCGCCAAAGGGCTGCTGGCCGACGACCGCCCCCGTGGGCTTGTCGTTGATGTAGAAGTTCCCCGCCGCGTTCCTCAGCACATTCGCAGCGAGGATTGTCGCCTCCCTGTCCTTCGAGAATATCGCCCCGGTGAGGCCGTACGGAGAGGTCTCGTCGCAGAGCTTCAGCGTCTCCTCGTACTTCTTGTCGTCGTACACGTAGACCGTCAGAACGGGTCCGAATATCTCCTCCTCCATCAGCTTGGACTTCGGGTTCTTGACCTCGACAACCGTTGGCGCGATGAACCAGCCCTTCGAGTCGTCGCAGCGCCCGCCGAAGACGACCTCCGTCCCCTTGGCCCTCTTCGCGTAGTCGATGTACTTCTTGATGTTACTGTAGGCGGCGTGGTCGATCACGGCATTGATGAACTTGCTGAAGTCCGTTGGCGGGCCTATCTGCATGGTCCTGAGGTCCCTGAGGAGCCTCTTCTTGACCCTGGACCAGAGCGATTCGGGAACGTACGCCCGCGAGGCCGCGGAGCACTTCTGCCCCTGGTACTCGAACGCACCGCGGATCATCGCCGTGGCGAGCTCGTCGACGCCCGCGCTCTTGTGGGCGAATATGAAATCCTTCCCGCCAGTCTCTCCGACGATGCGGGGATATGTCCTGTACGTGTCCAGGTTCTTCGCGATCTGCTTCCACATCCAGTCGAAGGTCTCCGAGCTCCCGGTGAAGTGAAGCCCCGCGAAGTGTGAGCTGCCGAAGATATGCCTTGAGATTCTCACTCCAGAACCCGGAAGCATCGTTATCACGCCGTCCGGGACACCCGCCTCGCGGAAGAGCTCGTTCACGAAGTGCGCCGTGTAGACCGCAGAAGTGGCGGGCTTCCAGACCACGACGTTCCCCATCAGCGCCGGCGAGGAGGGAAGGTTGCCTATGATGGACGTGAAGTTGAACGGTGTGACGGCGAAGACGAGGCCCTCGAGCGCGCGGTACTCCAAGCTGTTCACCGTGTCCTCCGCGCACTTGGGCTGGACCTCATATATCTTTGACATATAGTGGACGTTGAACCTGAAGAAGTCTATCAGCTCGCACGCGGCGTCGATCTCGGCCTGGTAGACGTTCTTGGACTGGCAGAGCATCGTGGCGGCGTTCAGGGTCATCCTGTATGGACCCGAGAGCAGCTCCGCCGCCCGCAGGAATATCGCCGCCCTGTCCTCCCAGGGCATGTCCGCCCACTTCTCCCGAGCTTTCAGTGCCGTGTCGATGGCCTTCACGACCAGCTCGTCCGTCACCTTGTGGTACGTCCCCAGAACGAGGGAATGGTCGTGCGGGCACACGCACTTGCCCGTGTCACCCGTCCTGTAACGCCTCCCGCCGATGCGAATCGGGATCTCGATCTTCTTGGACTGAAGCTCTTCCAGCTTCTTCTCCAGGGCGTCCCGTTCCTCGGAACCCGGAGCGTAAGAGAGAATCGGTTCGTTGTCTGGCATCTCGACGCTTGATATCCTGTTGACCACGCGACTTCCTCCCCTTTGGACAGGCAATCCTGCGTTGACCTCAAAGCGTAATCGGATAGTTGAACTTAGTGGTCGCGAGGACCGCCTGCAGGGAGACGGGCAGAGTGTCACCCGAGTCGCTGACAGACTACAGTTGATATAGAGGCGCTAGCTACTTAGGATTGCGAGGGCTAGTGAATCTCGGGAACTGCAAACACGCGGTTCTTTTTTACCCCCCTCCTATGAAACCGCGCATCTGTTCCCGCGAACTAGCCGTCCAACATTTTTCCCCAGACCAATGTGAACGAGCACGCTGTGCGCTAAGAGAAGGTTTTTCTATCCTCCGTTCTTATTGCCCTCGTTGAATCTGAAGAGCGTGCTCAGGCGAATAGTCCCCACGAAGGAGGAAGAGGCCCAGTTGCGGGAAGTGGTCTCGGACCTGCTGGACTCCGCGCAGAAGGTGATAGACGACATTGGCGTAGATGCGAAGCCGTTCCTCACGGGATCCGTCGCGAAGAACACGCATCTGAAGAATGCGGAGATCGACATCTTCATCGGGTTCTCGACCGAGACCTCCCGGAAGGACCTGGAGAGATACGGCCTGAAGATAGGCGAGAGTGTCGTGAAGGGAAGGAGGATGTACGCCGAGCACCCCTACATACACGGCGTCTATCGCGGTCACGAGGTGGACATCGTTCCTTGCTACCGCCTGAAGAGCGCGGCGGGAAGGGTCACGGCCGTCGACAGGACGCCCTTTCACGCTAAGTACGTGATCGGCAAGCTGGGGAAGGGCCAGGAGAACGAGGTCAGGCTCTTCAAGCGGTTCGCCAAGGGCGTGGGTGTCTACGGAGCGGAGGCCAAGGTGCAGGGCTTGTCGGGATACCTCTGCGAGGTCCTCGTGCTGAAGTTCGGGACATTCGCGGAACTCGTGGAAGGCGTTTCGGAGTGGCGGGACAGGGTTCACATAGAGCTGGAGGGGAAGGCGAAGAAGAGCTTCGGTGAGCCTCTCGTCGTCATCGATCCCGTCGACCCGAGGAGGAACGTCTCGTCCGCCGTCTCGGCGACCCAGCTCGCGAGGTTCATTCACGCCTGCAGGGAGTATCGGAAGGACCCCTCGGAGGAGTTCTTCTTCCCGAACGAGTTGGGGACACGCTCGAAGGACGAGCTCTGGACCGAGATGGAGAGGCGTAGTACGCACTTCGTGTGCGTCGAGACGGGAAAGCCGGACATCACTGACGATGTGCTCTACCCGCAGCTGAGGAAGATGGAGAAGGTCGTCACCGAGCTGTGCGAGGACGAGGACTTCTCCGTTCTGGACTCCGAGTACGATGTGACGGACGGCAAGGTCATGCTCCTTCTCGAGCTCGAGGTCTGGAGACTCCCGCTGACAAGGAAGCACTTCGGCCCGCCAGCGACCAACGAGAACTCCTCGAGGTTCCTCGCGAAGTGGTCCAGCTCGCCGCTGGCACTGTCGCACCCGTTCGTGGAGGGCAAACGGTGGGTCGTCTTCGTCAAGAGGGCCCACGAGTCCGTGGAGGACCTGCTCGAGAACAGGATCATGGAACTGAGCCTGGGAAAGGACATCCGCGCGGAAGCGAAGAAAGGATTCAGAATCGTGGAGGGCAGGAGGATCCTGACCAAGAACAGGCTGAAGGCCATGACGACAATGCTCGACAAGAGGTTCCCTTGGGAGTACTGATGGGAACGTAATCTACGTGAACAGCAGCGTGAAGGAGAACGTGGACTTGTGTCCGGCTTCATCCCAGGCACTGATCACAACATCAGCGGAATTGATGACGGAAACGTCCACGGTGAAATAGCTCCCGTAGTAGTGCGGTTCCTCGCTTCCGATCAGCCCCCCTCCATGAAGCACGTCTCTGACTCGTATCTCGACCTTGCTGATTCCAACATTGTCCACGACTTTGGCCTTGATTCTCACGTTGTCATCACCGGAAAGAACAGGGAGATTCTCATGAGCTCCTCGGGAGACCTTCGTCCAGTTTACAGAACTCCCGAGAACCTGAACGTTGGTGATGTCGGGGCTGGCCATGTCGCTGAAGGGCGGGTTCAGCAGGAGCACCCAGATGGAGAGCCAGGTGAAGACGAGGACAGCCCCATTGCCGAACCATGTCTTCTTCTCGAACTTCTCGACGTCGATCCCCAAGTACGGGTAGACGTACCTGAGGCTCAGGATGCCCATGATGACCACTAGGAAGCCGAAGACAGATAGGTCCGCCAGTGCCAGCTGCCACGAAACGACGCCGAACGGAACAGCGTAGAAAAAGGTGATGATCCCGACCTTGGCGTTCAGAAGCTCCTTCCTCATGTATTCCTTCTCGTCGAAATCGGGCTTCTTGAAGATGACCTTCTCCTCGGCTTTATGTCTCTTCTTGGCCATTCTCCCCTCTAATGAGAGGTCGCCTATAAACCCTTTCTCGCTCACCAGCGCACAAGCCAACCATTAAGTATCCCAGGTCGATGGAATAGCGTAGTGGAGTCCATGCTGACGGGAAAGGGAATCGGGATCCTTCTGGTGGTTGCAGCGGTCGCCCTGATCCTCTACGTGCTCGGAATCCCTGGTGGCGTGATCGCCCTCGTGGGCGTGGGCGTCTGGGCTCTGACACTGGTGGCACAGGGGGGCCACATGGAGGGGAACCCGTACAAGCGGATGCGATACACCAGCCCACCCAGTTTCGTCACCGTCACTCAGTATCAGAAGAGGCGTGAACAGGAGGTCAAGGACCAGGCTTCCACGGAGGTCACCGTCTTCATGTTCCTCCTCGGCCTCGAGTTCATGCTTGTCGGTCTGGTGGCGCATCTGCTGCCGTGGTCGATATGGAGCGTGCTGTGATGATCATCGGTGTCATCGGCGGAGGGGATGTCTCGAAGGAGGTCGGCGAGCTCGCCAAGGACGTCGGAAGGAGGATCGCGGAGAGCGGGGCGGTCCTGCTCTGCGGCGGTCGGGGCGGCGTCATGGAGATGGCGTGCAGGGGCGCCAAGGATGCGGGCGGGCTGACGGTCGGCATATTGCCCACCACGGACCCAGGCGATGCGAACCCCTACGTGGACGTGCGGATACCGACCGGCATGGGCTTTGCGAGGAATGCCATCATCGCGGTGGCCTCTGACGCGCTCATAGCCATCGGCGGGCGGTACGGGACGCTGTCGGAGATCGCACATGCGCTGAACCTGGGCAAGAAGGTCATCGGCCTCCGGACGTGGGGTCTCGAGCGAATCGACGAGAGCGGCGAGAACTTCATCCCCGCCAAAGATGCGGAGGAGGCGGTCCGCCTCGCGGTGCGGGAAGCGAGCGAGTCTAACCGTTAGCAACCGCAGGGCTCTGGCCGCTCGACGTGACTACCTTTGTAGATATCAACAGCGCTCCGAAGACGAAGCCGCCGAGCCACCCCGCCAGCGAGCCTGTGAGGAGCCTTGCCGCATTCGTGCTCTCGTATCCCGTGAAGAGCTGGAGCCCGCCGTCGAGGGCCAAAGGGATGAGAAAGACGGCGAGGGTGATGACGAGAAACCAGAACTCGGGTATCCTTCCCTCGACGAGCGACCTGGCCCTGCTGGGAAGCATGCGGATGAGCATCCTCGAGACGGTCGAGGCGGGTCTGGCGACCATGGCTATGAAGAGGCCTATCGTGGCGAACAGGAAGATGCCGGTGTCGCGCGAGCAGACGGGCATCTGGTTGCCGGC
>JAGMAI010000186.1 GCA_023130895.1 Thermoplasmata archaeon | reverse complement strand
TCGACGACGACAACGACGGTCGCCTTGACATGAACGACGCCTGCCCGTACGATGAGAACGAGCAGGATGACACTGACGGTGACGGGACGTGCAACAACGCCGACACGGACGACGACGGGGACGGCGTGCCCGACAACGTGGACGACTTCCCGCTGATCGTGTTCGAGTGGAAGGACACGGACGACGATGGCGTGGGCGACAACACCGACACGGACGATGACGACGATGGTGTTTCGGACATGCACGACGCCTTCCCCCAGGACGCGACGGAGACCATGGACACGGACGGCGACGGCGTGGGGAACAACGTCGACGCAGACGATGACGGCGACGGCGTCCCGGACACATCGGACGCCTTCCCGCTCAATCGGGACGAATACCTGGACACGGACTCTGACGGCATCGGGAACAACGCGGACTTCGATGACGATAATGACGGCGTTCTCGACTCTGCCGACGCCTTCCCGCAGGACGCGACGGAGACATTGGACACGGACGGCGATGGTATCGGGAATCAGGTCGATCCAGACAACGATGGCGATGGTGTCCCTGACATCGATGACGACTTCCCGCTCAACCCGAACGAGTTCGTGGACACCGACGGGGACGGAAAGGGCGACAACATCGACCCGGACGATGACAACGACGGCGTGCCCGACTACGCGGACGCGTACCCGTTCGATGCGAGCCGGTCCGAGAGGGACGACTTCTCGATGATACTGCTGATAGTGATAGTGGTTCTGATGATCATCGGCCTCGTGCTCATGGTCCTCCGAAGGGGCGGAGGGACGAAGGAAGAGGAGGCTTCCGAGCCGCCACCGCCGAAGTAGAACGACGGTTCCGAGGGCGTTTCGCCTCAGTCACTAGGGCTCTATCTCCAGTGAGCCTCACGGCGGTTCCGGAGGGGCGGGCGGTGCCTCGTCCTGCCATTCTGGCGGAGCCTCGGGTTCCGGTGGCAGGGGCTCTGCCTGTGGCGGTGCTCTCCGCGACCTTAGCACCAACGCCAAGATGATAACTACGATGATGATAATGACCAGAAGGACGATCAGCGGGAACATCCACCAGTAGTCGTCAACCGCCGCGCCGTCCACAGCCTCACCTTCCGTCGTGAACGAGGTCTGCTCGGCGGAATCGAGATTATTCCCCGCCGCGTCCTCTGCAACCGTCGACACAATGACCTGGTAGGTCGTGCCCTCCTCGAGGTCGTTGGTCGGTGTGAACGTCATTGTCCTGCTGTTGCCGCTCCAGGAGAAGGTCCCGCTCACATCCGTGGAGTCCACCCGCAGGCTGAAGGAGTCTTCCGTGTCACTCTCATCCATGGCCTCGCTGAACGTCACGATGACGCTTGTCGTGACACCCACGTCCGTTGCGCCGTCGAGCGGTGACACGCTCTCCACGGTCGGGGCGGTGGCATCGAGCTCGATGTCATCCGAGTAAGTCGTCGACTCATGTCCTGCGACGTCCCTGACCTGATAGTAGACCATCTTGGTTCCCTCTCCAGAGGTCAGCTCCCAGGACTTCGTAGCCGAGGGCGATTCCCAGGGCTCTGTGTCCCATGTATCGTTGTTGCTGAACCTGATGTCCGAGACGCCGGAGAGGCTGTCTGAGTATGTCAGCGTGAGCGTCACGGAGGTCGATGTCGCCCACTGATTCCCGTCGTCTATGACGATGGAACCGGTCGGGGCGGTGACGTCCGCACCTGCAATGGCGTCCGCTGCGGGAGGTACTGCCTCGAGGTTGCCGAAGCTGTCGTTCGCGATCGTGTAGAACTCGTAGTAACCCTCTCCCTCGGCACCGACGAACGCGAACTTGCCCCCGGCAGACGTTCCGAAAATCGTGTCGTTGTGGTCGATTTCCTGCCAGGCCGACCACGTGGCGTTGTCAGAGCTGTGTCTGAAGTACAGCGATATGTTGGCCAGGTCGTAATCATCCGAGGCCGTCCATCCGACGCTGAAGTCCGAGGACGACTTCCAGTATTTCGCTATCGGGCCCGCATCCGACTGCGGAGGCGTGTGGTCCTCGACGCCCATTCTGTACAGGATGTCCCAGTCTGCGCCATCATCGTCTGCCCAAGCGACGTGAATCCTGCTCCCGTCCAATGCGATCGAGGGCTTCAACTGCCCTTCCGCCGCGGAATCCGTGCTGATCTGCACTTCGGGCAGCCAGATCGTCCCATCGAAGTATCGATAATAGATGTCCCTGTCCCCGTCTCCCTCATCCACCCACATGACGTGCACTCTGTCACCGTCGATGGCGATCGCGGAACTGTACTGCTCCTCTGCGCCCACGTCCGAGCTGATCTGGATCTCAGGCTGCCAGGTGGTCCCGTCGAAGAGCCTGTAGTAAATATCACCATCACCGCCTCCCTGGTCATCCCAAAGGACGTGCACTCTGCCACCCTCGGCAGCGATCGCCGTGCGGACCTGGTTCTCGTTCCCGGTGTCCGTGCTTATCTCGAACTCGGACTGCCAGTCTACTCCATCGTGGTACAAGTAGTAGATGTCATAATCGCCGTCACTCCAGTCCGCCCATACGACATGTCTCGTGTTGCCATCCACTGCTATCGATGGATCGATTTGCCGCTCCGTGGCAGCGTCCGAGCTGATCTCAAGCTGTGGCTGCCAAGCAGCACCGTCGAAGTGGCGATAGAAGATATCGCTCTCTCCAGATGGGCCGCCGTTCCAGACGACGTGCACCTCCCCGCCGTCCGCTGCGACGCAGGGATTCATGTAGTCGTCCCCGGCCGGGTTCGCGTTGATCTGGAGTTCCGACTGCCAGTTCGACCCGTCGAAGCTCCTGTAGTAGATGTCCACGCCGGACACGCGGCTGTCCTCCCACGCGACATGCAGCTCGTTCCCGTCCAGGGCGAGCGACGGGGAATTCTGCTGTGTGGAAAACGGTCCCATGCTTACCTCTGCCTCGGGCTGCCAGCCAGTACCGTCGAAGTATCTGTAGTAGATGTCGTCGTCTCCGTCACCCCTGTCCTCCCAAACGATGTGGACTTTATCGTCGCCAGCAACGATCGATGGACTGCCCTGGGGCTCGGTAGTTGCATCCGTGCTTATCTCCTGCTCCGCCTGCCAGATCGCCGCGCTCACTTCGCTCGAGATTGTCAATACGAGAACCATGGACAGCAGGAGCGTCGCGACCAGCGACAAAGCAGCTCCTGTGATCGCGGGGCCGTGCCTCCTCGATCTTCCGGCTCCCAAAGAGCGTCTCCTCCATGCTTCCCACGAGAATCCGTCTTTCTTCTTCATGGTACCACCTCTCATCCCTTCTCAGTTTCGGCGGATGTGGTCTGTTCTATTAAGTCTTTCCCGGGGACGCGTGGTCTTGGCACGAAGCTGTCCTAAGCGTGACGCGCGTCCTTCAGCGCTTCCTTGAACGCGGTGTGCTCCTCCAATGAGTCGAACGTCACGATGGGACCAGCGTGCCCGCACTTGCGGCAGTGATATGAAGCTATGAAGCCCCCTCTTGGCGTGTGAATCGCCTTCAGATCCGTCCCGCCACACTTCATGCACGCCGTGATGCGCAGTCCGTCGCCATCCTTCCCCTCCACGGTCCTTCCTCCTTCCTGCGAGTAGGAGCAGGGATGTCATAAGGATTGCGACGGCCACCGTGACCGGCGCCGGTGAGGCTCCGGCAGTTGGCCCTCGCCTTTCCCGGGCGTCTACAGATAGCCCAGCGGGAATCGGACGCCAGCGCGCACTATTCGATCTCTTTCAGCCACTCATCGTCTAGCAGCTCGTCCAGGTCCCCTTCTTCCAAGGTCTCGGCCTCCTCCAGCTCCGCGGGCTCCTCCGGGCCCTCATCGAGCGCCTCGGTCTCCTCGGGCTTCCGGCGTTTGGCCACTAGCACGAGAAGGAGGACAACCACGACGGCGATTATCAGGATGACCCACCAGTAGTCGGCCAGACCAGCTGCACCAGCGGGCTCGGCCTCCGGCGTCAGGAACACGTCGCCGACATCATGGACCACGGCCGTCGCCTGCAGATCGGGAACAGTCTCCATCTCGTATCCCTCTGCCCATGCCCTGAGGTCGAACGTCCCGAGCGGGAGGTCCTGTATGAGGAATCGTCCCGTTGCTGTGCTCGTGTCCGAGCCGAGCAAGTTGCCGCTCAGGTCATAGGCCTCGACCGTGGCGCCCTCGATGATCGCCAATGTCTCCTTGTCCTTCACCACTCCGGAAACCGAGCCTCGTATCTCGTCGAGCTGAAGCGTGGCAGTCTCCCAGCCGCCGGCGGTGAGTGTTACAGTCTCATTGTCGTCCGCGTACCCGCTCAGGGACGCGCGGACGGTGTAGGCTCCAGCGCCCAGATCTGTGAAGTTGAACTCCCCGCCCGAGCCCGTCGTCTGCGTGCTCTGAACGGTCTGGTCGACCATCAGGTCAACGGAGGCCCCCGCCAGCAGGGCGAGGTCCTGGTCAGTCACCGTCCCGCTAATGCTGCCTGTGGCGGCGATACCTGAAACGACAAGGCTAGCATCCTCGCCGTCCGTCATCGTGCCGTCGTTTCCAGTGACAGTGAGGGTATGCGTCGTCTGCGCGAGAGAACCCGTGTTGCTGATCGTCAGGACGGACATCTCGGTCGCGTCCGCGACCAGGAGAACCGACGTGGGATTGAACGTCCCCTGCGCCGGCGCGACCAGCCCACTCAGGGTCAAGCTCACCGTCCCTGCATATCCGTTGTGGGACGAGACGTTGACGTAGTACGTCGTCACCTCTCCCGCCGCTATCTGCCTCGAGGCCGGCGAGATGTGAACCTCGAAGTAGGGTCCGACTATCTCCTGGTACTCCGCGATGATCGTCGCGCTTCCCGCTACCGTGTAGCTCACCGGATTGTCCGTCGGGCCGTAATCCCAGTACAGGAACTCGTAGTCCGTTCCGCCGACGTCCGCCGGGTCCTCCACGCCTATGTCGTACGTCATGGCATCATTGAACCATTCGCTGTAGGGCGTCGTTCCGACCACACCGGCCTCCGTCGAGACCGCTATGCCCAGGAGTGGGGTCCCACCGCTCTCCGCACGAACGACTATCCAGTACTGGTGCAGCCACACTGCATCCGCAGTCTTCGGGGCGTCCATCAGGATCGGGTCGGACGCAACATAGTCGGTGCCTGTCGCGTCTTTATCCCAGCCCACGAAGATGTACCGCTCCACGTTCGGTATGACGACGTACGTGTCCGTGTCCAGGCCCGCGTAGGCCTGTGTCCCGTCGACGTACCAATCCTCCCCAGTGGGCGTTCCGTAGGACGTGTCCACCGTCATGTAGTACTCGTGCGTCCACTGTGCAATGGCTGTCTTGGGGCCGTTCATTACGATCGGGTCGGACGCCATGTAATCGATACCGGTGGCGTCCCCTGTCCATTGCAGGAACACGAACCTCTCCGCGCCGGGCGTCACGACGTAGATGCCGATATCCAGACCGGCGGGCACGGCGGTCATCTCCTCAAACCAACCCTCTCCGATCGGCGTTCCATACGTGCTCTGTATCGAGAGCGAGTACTCGTGCCGCCAGATCGCATCCGCCGTCTTCGGGGAGTCCATCAGGATCTGGTCGGATTGCAGGTAATCTGAGCCCGTGGCGTCCCCGCCCCAGTTCGAGAAGATGTACCTCTCCTCGTTCGGGACGATGACGACCAGGTCGATGTCGAGCCCCGCGAAGACCGTGGCGCCCGCATTGAACCATCCCTCGCCAGAGGGCGTTCCGTACGGGCTTGAGACGCTCAGATAGACCTCATGTATCCACTCCGCCTGTGCCAACTTTGGGCCGTCCATGGTGATCGGGTCGGACTGGGCGAAGTTCCCGCCGGTTGCGTCACTGCTCCACTGCTGGAACGTGAATCTCTCCTCGTTCGGGATAATCACCCACGTGTCGATGTCAAGCCCCGCGTAGGCCGTTGTCATCTGATCGTACCACCCCTCCCCGCCGGTTGTGCCGTACGGGCTGTTCACCAGGAGGTAATACTGCTGCATCCAGAGAGCCGACGCTGTTTTCGGCGCATCCATCAGTATAGGGTCCGACAGCGCGTAATCCGCGCCGCTCGCATCGCCACCCCAGTTGGTGAAGACGAATCTCTCGGCGTTGGGTGCGACTACGTACACGTCCGTGTCCAGACCCGCGGAGGCCTGTGCCCCGTCGTCGTACCATCCCTCCCCGCTCGTTGTGCCGTATGGGCTGGAGACGGTCAGGTAGAACTGCGTCGTGTAAGTCGCTATCAAGGTCTTCGGCATATCACATATGATGTTATGAGTGCGCGCACCGCCGTCACTCCACGATGAGAAGGCAGCTCTCACGTTCGGTCCTACACTCATGAAGTCGATTGCGGAAATCGAGTGAGAGCTTCCGTCATCGCACCAGAAGAGGTATGGAGTTGGGTAATCCATTCCATCTACGGTGACGGTCAGACCACTCATGGGAGCGGAACCTATCATCAATTCGAACTGATGGTCCATGAACGCTGTGTACGTCATCGACATCGCCACTATTATGTTGTGGTTCTGCGCTCCCGCGTCGCTCCAGCTTGCCCACATGTACCTCTCGCCCGGAGCCACGACCTGCGGGTCTAGGACATCCAGTGAGTGCGAGGACGACTCATCCCACCAGACCTCGTAGGGCGTCGTATGCGGTACACTATCGGCGAGTATCTCCAATCCCGCAGGACTCGTCGTTATGGTGATCTTGTACTGCCTAGTGAAGCTGGCCACGATTGTGTCAGGTCCGGTCACGGTGATGTCGTGGTTCTGCGCTCCCCCGTCGCTCCAGCTCGTCCACACGAACTGGCTCGAACCGGGGAATTCTGGCTGAGGCGATAGCACGTCTAGGTTATGCACCTCGCCTGCACCCCACCAGACCGCATAAGGCGTGACCTGGGTGACGGTGTCGACAATCACTAGCCGGCCACCCGGGTTTGACGTTATGATTATCTGGTGCTCCAGAGCGAAGCTGGCGATGTACGTGTTCGGTCCATTGCACGTGATCGTGTGTGACTGACCCAGTCCGTCACTCCAGTCGACCCAGACGTACCTGCTGTTCGGTCCCACACTCTGAGGTGACATCGCGTTGATTGTATGCATTGACCCATTCGTGCACCAGAACTGGTACTCCGTCACTCGGGGTACGCCGTCGACCTCTACGTCGAGGCCCGTCACAGGTATGGATGTGATGGTCTCCAGATACTCCGTGTCGTAGAAGGCCGTTCTAAGGCCTCCACCGCTGATGGTTATGTTGTGCCCCTGTGCCCCGCCTCCGCTCCAGTGGTCGTAGACGTACCTCGTGTCAGCGGAGACCTGCTGCGGGGACGGTGCATAGAGACCGTGCGACGAACCCTCATCCCACCAGAAGCTCACCGGTGCTACGTACATGGCGAGGTCTATCTCCACGTTGAGACCTGACGGGCTCGTGACTATTGTCCATTGCCACTGACGTGTGAAGTAGACAACGTACTGGTCTGGTCCCCAAATCGTGATGTCATGCCTTTGCGCGCCGAAGTCGCTCCAGTAGTCAAAGACCCACCTGCTGGTCGGTGCCTGTTGCTGCGGCGATGGTGCGAATATCTCATAGGTAGTGCCAATCCACCACCAGAAGGTTCTCGGAATGGAGTAAGGGGTCCCATCTACCTCGATCTCGAAGCCGCCCATTAGTGGGCTTGGGTCAAAGTCGACCCTGTACTGGAACATGAAGCCCGCCGTGTAGATCGTGTCGAACGTCGTCGCCTGCACGGAGTGGTTCTGAGCCCCCGTGTCGCTCCAGTCCAGCCATACCGCGCGTGCTGTTGCATTGATGTTCTGCGGCGACGGCACGTCGAACGAATGGTTCAGACCTGCGGGCCAGTTGTACGCTTTGGGTAGGGTGATGTTCTGGCCGTCCACGAACATGTACAGACCGGTGATGTTTGCATCGACCGTCACTCGGCTGCCTGGTGTCGTGTAGTAGATGTCCCAATCCATCATCCGACCGTCCATCCACGAGATGGCGGGGAACCAGGTCCCGCCCCGGTTCTGGGTCGTCAGGCCCTTCGGCGATCCTTGGGCGTGCATGGCAACGGAATCAGAGGGAGTCTCAGACGGGGCGAATCCGCCGCTCATGTCCGTGTTCACCGAGGTGTAGTTTATGCTAACGGTCGCCACTGTCCAGACCAGGTGGAACCTGCCACCGATCGAGGTACTCATGGTTCCCTCCCCGTCCGCGACCAACTTGGGCGCTCTGTCGTTGAGGTTAAACGTGTCGATCAAGGATGACATCCAGGGCCCGGGAGGACTTGTTGGATCGGGATTGAACGCGTAGCGCATCCGGTAGTCTAGGGGAACCTGCTCTTCCCATGCGGCAATGAGCGTGTCGCCGTCCCTCGATGACGCGACCGTCAGTCCGCTCTTTATCTCTGGGTCAGACCACACGGAACCGGGTCCGAGCCAGGTCATCCCGTGGTCCTCCGACCAGAGAATCTCCACGCTCTCGTAGTCCATGATGTATAGCATGTAAAGCCTCGGCAGCGCGTCCGTGCACCGCTGGTACTCGAGCTCGGGTTCCGAGAAGACTCTTATGTCACCCACACCGTAGTCGAAAAGCGGGAGCCACGAAATTCCCCTGTCAGGACTTCCATACACGTGCAGGTCGTGGCCGTCGGCGGGGACATCCTCCTCGAATGCCACGTGGACCATGTACGCGGGCATGTCGTGCTCCAGCGTGATGCTCGGGTTGAACTCGTCCATCGGGCTCGCGCTCACCATGACTGGAGTCCAAACCATCCCGTTGTCCGAGTGAGCGACGAAGATCTCCCTGTTCCCGAGGATCTGCTCCATCTCGTATGCGATGAAGATCCTCCCGTCCTGCGGCGAGACAGCTATGTCCGGGTTCGTCTCGATGTTGCCCATTGCCACCGGGGTGCACCCGCTCCAGGTCTTCCCGCCATCCGTGGAATACGCGTAGCAGATGTCCCAGTCGCCGGCGCCGTTGGAGTCGTGTTGCCACGCGGCGTGCAGCATTCCCCCGGGACCTGTGGCCAGTACCGGGTTCTTGTCCTCGTCTGGGATGAAGTCGACCAGCTCGTCGAATATCCACCCGCTTCCCGCGTCGCCGAGCGGCTCCGGTTCGCTCGTGCCCGCCTGAGCCTGTTCCGAGGCTCCGAGCGTCAGCACCGCGACCGCCAGGAACGCGGCCATGAGACACAACACAATCATGCGCACAAAATGCATTCTTTCCTTCATACTATCCCCTCGCAAGCGATTCCTCAGGATTGCGCCCTCCATTTAGGACGAATGACGAAGAAGTCTGCCCGTATTAGAGCTTTTCCCAGGTGGGTGGATGTTCCCTTCGCAACTCTCCCGCCAGGGGGATGCTGGCGTCGACGATCAAGAATCTTCCCTCAGCCTTCTGATGATGTCCACGGCGCTCTCCTGTCTCCTGACCGCCCCCTTCTTGAGCATGCCAAGGGCCCGCTGCGTCCGGATCCGGGCGGCTTCCGCCTCGATTGCCTTTCGCAACACCTGCGAGGGGTTCACGCCCTCCCGCTCAAGCTCCTTCAGCACCGCTTCGTCAACGCGGACAGACACGATTCCTGAGCCGATGGAAGAGACCCCCGGAGGGATATGGGGAAGGAGTGTATGAGTCTTTCTGAGATGACACTTCCCGCCGGAGAGCTATCCGAATAGGATCCACGCAACGACGAGCGAGACCACGCTCAGCGCAGTGACGAGCCAAAACAGCCTTCTCGATCTGCGCGCCTCCGCCCCGAACCTCGGCGTCTTCATGCCCGTCCGCTGCGCCACCTCGTCGTAGACAAGGTACCAGATGGCGATGACCGCGATGAGGATGAACAGGCCGACGGTGACCGAATAGAGAGTCATGGTCCCTCACGACTAAGAGTCTTGCATTATAAGAGATTGCGTGTGTGAAATGGTCCCCGGGCGGATCCCGATGATGGCAAGATCGTTGCAGCTGCTCTCGGAGGCGGGGCGTGTATGATCATCACAGGGGATGGGTCAATCCTGGAGGCGTCTCCCTTCAAGGGTGTGAAGGCGGTCACGCCGAAGCGGGCCCTGCGCATTCTGAGGGACCCGAAGCGACTGTGAGCCGTGCACCGCCAGACCCTCCTGAGCGGTCGGCAGGCACCCCATTCAGGGAGCTTCGGACTCCTCCTCTACTTCAGCCTCCTCCGCTTCCTCCTGCTCCATCCGCGCTGCTGTCTTCTTCATCAACATCATGGTCACCATCACGATGACGATGATCATGATGATAAGGTAGAGCATGATGAAGGGCATGCCAATCCCCTCCAGCGTAACGGTCACGATGTTCGAGTCCTCCGGCTCGTACGCTATCGACGTCGAGTTGTAGACCACTGTCGTGACCTTGAAAGAATACGTCTCCGACGACTCGAGGCCCGTCACCTCGTGCTCCGTGATGAAGCTGTCCCAGATGGTCCTATCGAGCGTCCAGCCCAGCCCGTCGTTGACGTAGACATCGTACCTGTCGAAGCCTGACCCGTCGTGCTCGGTCCAAGAGAGCGTGACGCTGCTCGTGGAGACCTCGCTCGCGTTCAGGGTGACCGCCGCCGCGTTGCCTGCCAGGAACACCGGCAGCAGAATGATGAGCGTCAGCAGCCTTCTTACCTTCACGCGATCCCCCGTCCCGCCAATCCCTAGCGGGAAGATAAAGGTATGGTCACCGCTCGAATCCCGAGGCACCAGGGGGGGCACAGGGGGAGCTGAACTCTTCTGCACAAATATAAATACACAGATGCACATATGCAGTACTGTGGTATCGAGAACAATATCCCTTGAGCAGTCCGCCTACGAACGATTGAAGGCAGCGAAGCGGGAGGGTGAGAGCTTCTCGGACGTCGTCAACCGGGTACTCGGGGACAATCCCTCCCTCACCGAGTTCCACGGCCTCCTTTCGAAGAAGGCAGCGGAGGAGGTTGCCGAGACAATCGCCCAGATGAGGAGAGAGGAGATTGAGCTCCAGGGAAAGGAGATGGAGCAGTGAACGTGTCCGTCGACTCCAGCTTCGTCATAGACTTGATGCGTGGCGACAGTGACGCGCTCAAGAAGGCCGATGAGATTGATGGCTCTGGCGTCATGAAGTTCCTCAGCACGCCCGTTCTCTACGAGGTTCAAACGGGTCTGTTCCACAGGAGGTCCCGCTCAGAGGTCGAGGCCTTCCGGGCCATCGCGTCACGATTCGGGATCATTCCATTCGACGAGGAGGCCGCCGTCAGGGCGGCGGAGATTCGGGCCGAGCTGCTTCGGTTGGGACGCCCCAAACCCGTAGTTGATGTCATGGTGGCAGGCGTGGCTCTTGCCCGTGGGCTGAGACTCATCACGCGGGATGAGGACATCATCTCGCTCGGGAGAACCTTCGGGTTTCAGGTCGAGACGTACTGAGTTCCGGTTCCTCTGTTTCCGAGCTCAAACAGAAACATACCGTCGCAGGCAGGACAGCTACCGCTGGGCCTCGTACATCTCCAGGAAGTCCTCTTCGGTATGAACCCGCTTCTTCCTGACGTCCCGGATGCCCCTCCTTATGCTCTCGATCTCCGACTTGTCAGAGAGGACCTCGAGGGTCTCGAGCAGACTCTCGTACAAGGGTTTCGGGATCGAAACCATCTCCACGTCCGCTGTCTTGGCCATACGTCAGTAGATGGGCCTGGGGCTACATATCTGTTCTCTTGGTCTTGTCGAGGCGGTGAACGCGAGCGCCCCGCACCGCGGGCAGTGGTCTTCCTTTGTTGCAGTCTCCCGGACCGGGCACAGACATGGAGACCTCCGCTCAGCTTCCTGGCTGCGCTTGACCCAAGTCCATCTCCGCCGGGGCCTCATGCGGCTATCGGTACCGGACGTAAGGGAGGCCGAACACGTTGGACAGGTGGGCGACCTTGAGGTCCTCGTTCGTGAAGTCGTAGTAGCTGATGAGGCCGAGGCCGTCGACGCCGATCGTTATGGACGTGTCCCGGCCCACGTCGCCCGCTGTGTCGAGCTTAGTGACGGTGGCGGCCGTGCACGCGATGTCAGAGCAGTGGGCGACCTTGAGATCGCCGTTCCCGTAGTAGCTGATCAGGCCGAGGCCCTCGGCGCCTATCGTGATGGACGTGTACCGGCCCACATTGCCCGCGGTGTCGAGGGTTGTGCGGGAGAACACGGCACGTCCCACCCCGATCCCGGGCGGGCCCTGGATTCCCTGGGGTCCTTGCGGTCCCATCGGTCCCTGCGGTCCTGGATCGCCCTGAATACCCTGCGGTCCTTGAGGCCCAGCCGGTCCGGGGTCACCTTGGGCTCCCTGTATCCCCTGTGGTCCTTGTGGCCCTGCAGGTCCTGGGTCTCCCTGTATCCCCTGCGGTCCTTGAAGTCCCTGCGGTCCTTGCGGGCCAGGGTCTCCCTGTATCCCCCGCGGTCCCATCGGTCCCTGCGGTCCTTGCGGGCCAGGATCACCCTGAGGACCCTGTGCACCCGTGTTGCCTTGAGGCCCCTGCAGTCCCGTGCAGTCCAGCATATCCACAACCAGGTCGCCGTTTATGTCCTCTGCTGGTATATCTCCTGTTCCGTTCCCGTTGAGGTCCCAGCAGGCGATACCATCCGCCCCATCATATCCGTCCGCGCCACCGGGTCCCTGCAGGCCGTCATTTCCCTGTGGACCCTGCGGCCCCTGTTCACCCTGCGGTCCCTCCGACCCTGGTGCTCCAACGGTTCCCGCGGGTCCCGGGAACGCCACCATCCCAATCAGGGCCAAGGCGAGCGCGATGACCGCGATCACGAGACCCGGTTTCGAAACGTCGGTCCTTGGGGCTGGAATCGGCTCAGGAACTTGCTCACTGCTAATACTCTGTGGTTCGCTCATGAGAAAACATCCTCCAATGGTCAACATTACCTTGTCGAATAAAAGGATTGTGGTGGCTGAACACGAGCGCGCCACATCGCTAGGCCAGCCAAGAGGATACTCAAGGCAGCGGGAAGCTTCTCCTCATGGGCATCAGCCTGAAGCGTCCATCCGAAAACCTTTTCATGCCCCATCATTATGCGATTCACGAGGGATGTCATGTCAGGTGGAGGTTCCATAAGCGAGCCCAGAGGAGACCAGTCACAGGTTGTTCCCCAAGAATATCCTCCCGCAAGGGGGAGAAATGTGCTTCCAATCACGGCCATCATCACCGCGATCATTGCCGTGACAGTGGTTCTTGCCTTTACGATCGGATCCTTCGGACCCCTTGAGGACACGGGGGAGGACATCGGTGCGGTCGACCTGTATTGGTGGGTGGACACGTCTTCTGTGTTGTTCAATGCTGGAGATCCCATCAACCAGTATGTTGCGTTCAGACTGGAACCAAGGACTATTGGTCCGCCGGCAGACAGGATCTACTTCGCCTCGGGCGAGAAGGTCATAGCCATGCGTCCCTCCACCGGCATGATGGTGTGGTACGAGGGTAACTGGGGCAACAAGGTGTGCTGTTTCGAGGCG
>JAGMAI010000185.1 GCA_023130895.1 Thermoplasmata archaeon | reverse complement strand
CTCGCCGAGATCGTGGAGTTGTCCGTTCTGGAGAGAGGGCTTGGCAGAGAGGCGCAGGGACTGCTTATCAACCAGACGATTCTGAATCTGGAGGAGATGAGTTGGAAGGCAACTTCGATGGACACGCCGTCAGAAGACGGAGGTCTGTACTCGATGCTGAGGGATTTCGTGGTTTCGTCGTCGGGCATACTGGCAGAAGCCTCGGACAACGTCGCTCAGCTCGTGGAATCCACCGTCGAAGCGGAAGATGTCGAGAACATCCGTTTTCTCGTTTCGATAACGAACGAGACATTCCAGTTCTGGCGGGGAGACGCAAACCACGCGGAAGCACCAAGAAGGAGTTTCAGGACAGAGGTCACTCAGCAACCGTCATACCTGTCTGGGGAGAACTGGCGGGCGGAGTGCGATGCCGAAGAGCTCCGTGTTGGGGCCTTGTGCATATCCGTGGACAGCCCCCTGGATTCTCGGTCTGGGTCAGGAAGAAACGTTCACTATACGGATGTCACCCGCAGCTCCTTCGCTCCGTACGTGTCAACTTGGAGGATACGGGTCAGAGCGCTCACCGACGTCCTCGTCACGACAGACTGGGCATCGAATGGCATCACGAGCCAGAAGGACAGAATCGGGACAAGCATCCCCCTGGAGTTCGAGATATCGATAAGCGCAAGATCAGGATGGCCGCTAGCGGACGTTGTATACGATTCGAGCAATACTTTCCTTGAGGACATATGGGAGACCTTCTGCAGGTTCCTCGAAGATGTTTGGGATTGTCTCCTCAAGGTTCTCGATTGGATCCTGGATGCGATTTCGTGGCTCGTATCCCTCGTCAAGGAGCTCGTCGGAACGCTTCTGTCGTACGCCCGGGACGTGCTGAGGGGCATAAACGACGTCATAGAGACCACGACTGAGCTGCTGAGGTCCTCGATCTCGAGCGTTGCAGGTCTAATCGGTGGCATGATCGAGGAAGTCATATCCGCGTTCGGAGCAACGACGTTTCAGATGTCCGTCTTGGGAGGGGAACTCGAGATTGGCCTCAACCAGGGCAGCGGCACGATTCTGGCGGGGGTCTTCGAAGCCGGAAGCCTGAGGACCGTAGTTCTGCTAAGCAAACTGGATGATATGAACCTAACACAGGATCAGAAGAACAAGGTGACCTCCGAATACGACATCACGGTCAACCTCGAGATCTCATATGGATATCTGGTCTTCAATGGAACATTCGATCCAGCGATGGTCCTTGAGGGATCCTTCTTCCATGCTGTGGCGGAATGGGGGGAAGAATGGCAGATTGAGTTCGAGGTGCCGCACATCGAGAGATTCCACGAGAAGAGATACGCGGTCGAGATTCCCTCGATTCCCACTCCCGTCGGAACGCTTGACATCGAGCTGGGAATGCTAATCAAGCTCAGAGAGGATATCGTGGAACTCGACCTCGTCGGCATCGTCTCCAGGTCCTTCGAGTCGGCCTGGGCAGAGACCCTCGGGGAGGAGATCTCGATCGACTCTGCCGCCAGATTCGCCGAACTTGGGATATCCAACACTATGAGCGAGTTGGTCGAGGCAATCGAGAGCAACATAGAGAGGGTCATAGAGGTTGTCCTCTACTTCGAGGGTCAGGTCAAGGTTGGCGGGACAGCTGGCATCGGAGTGAGACTCTCGTTCATCATCGGGAAAGAGGTCCTGCGCGAGAGCTTCCTCTGGTTGTCATCCAAATTGAGGGGGCTCATTTCGGGGTTTGGAAGCCCGCCTTCCGTAAGCGTCGAGCAGAATCTGCATGACGTTCTTGCCGCCAATACGTACCTGGGCTTCGAGGTCCTGCTCTCGATGGGTCCTCCGCGACTGGTCAAGATGCTGAGCGACAACCACGAACTCGGGTCGGAGATGCTCTTCGTCATCTCCATCCGCATGAACGTCGCCGCGATGGGCCTGTTGCTGGGAATGGGCTCAGGGTCCTGGAGAGTGGATTTCGGAATTTACATAGAGGGTCTGCCACCGAGCTTCTTCGGGGACGCGGTCCAAAAAGGGGAGACGGCCAATCTCTGGCTAATGCGCGGAACGGCCACCCAACAGAATTAAGGCC
Source organism: Thermoplasmata archaeon (assembly GCA_023130895.1). Lineage (GTDB taxonomy): Archaea > Thermoplasmatota > Thermoplasmata > RBG-16-68-12 > JAGMCJ01 > JAGMCJ01. Next base: position 3,319 of record JAGMAI010000185.1, on the reverse strand, counting down.
TTCTCGAGCCAGAGGCTCATTCTCCGCTGTGGGAAAGTCTCCGAAAAGGCTTTAATAATGCTGCATAATCTCAATCGGATGGCGTTCACGCTTTCCTTCCTAGACCCGATTGTTGGTTTCCTCACGGAATTCGGTCCGTGGCTCGTGGCGATAATCCTACTCATAGTTGTGTGGATGTACGGTCTCGCATGGTTGACGAGGTACTTCGAGTATCTCAAGATGCACGAAAGCAAGTACCTGGACAACAGGACCCTGGACATAATAAGATCGGTTGTTCAGTGGATATGGGTGGGCATCCTAGGCGTGCTCGTTCTGGTCGTAGTTCACCTGCAATCTGGAGAGGAAGGATTCCTCCTGGTCTTGAACAGCCTCTTCCTACCAATCCTCTACGTTGTCGTGGTCCTCCTGATCACGGTCATCCTCGCGAACATGTTGAGGAGGTTTGCGGAATATCTGCGGATGTCGGTCGAGAGAAGACAGGAAGGCCTCGTTGGCCTGGAGGCCCTTGGATTCGTTGAGCTCTTCCTCAAGTACCTCATATATGTGCTGGGAGGGTTGATCGCCGGGCTTGGCGGGCTTTGGCTCATCGGCGGAGCCGGTGTGACAGGTGTGAGGGACTGGGTGAACGAGGTCATTCTGTATCCAATCCAGGCTGTTAATCTCCCGCATATAGGTGCGATGGTCGTCGTTGTGATCGCAGTGACGCTAATCATCTTGCGGCTCACATCGTCGCTGTTCGAGGACATGAGGCGAAGGAGCAAGAAATTCCCTCCGCGTGTAGTCGAGCTCCTGAGAAGGCTCTCCAGATATATCATCTGGGGAGCCGCGACGACCGTTCTCGTCTTCTCGGTTCTCTCGGTACTTCTGGACCCCATTGAGGTGATACTCGCGGCGGTCGTGTTCGTGCTCCTCGTCCTCGCTGGCATCTACGTGGGAATCGATACGATTAGGAATGCCTTGTCGGGAATCGGGCTCATGATGTCGGACCCGTTCGATGAGGGCGACAGAGTGAAGATTCTGGACGATCTCGTCTGCGACATCAAGAACATAGGCCTTGCCCTGACGCAGGTGGAGACGCTCAGGGGAGAGATCATCAGTGTTCCGAATAGCGAGTTGATCGGGAAGAGAACCGTGAATTTCAGCAGATCGGAAACCTACGCCATGGCCGTGGAGACGAGGGTCGGGTTCGACATCCCGCACGCCAAGGTCGAGGAACTCCTCATGAAGGCCGCGGACAAGACCGATGGGATTGTGGATGAACCGAGACCGGAGATCTTCGCTAAGAACATCGATGATGGGCTCATACTGTATCAGCTGCTCGCTTACACCGACGAGCCAGAGACCATGAAGGCAATCAACAGCAAACTGATCTACTACGTTCAGGACGTCTTCTTAGAGGCGGGCATAAAGTCCCTTGTCAGCTAGTCTTCACCTTTCTCAACATGAGAATCGGTGTCTCCGTTCTTGCAGCGATGTCGTCCCGTATCGGGCCGAAGACGTACTTCTTGAGAGGCCAATACGCGCTGGCACCCATCACCAGCAAATCGTGCTTCTTGGACTCGGCTACAACAGTGCGGACGTACTCCCGGGAGGTCACTACCTTCGTGTCCACGCCGACACCGTTCTCGCGGCAGATCGTTGCCAGTCTCTCGACGGCTCTCTCGTCCATTCTCCTCTTGCTTGCGTCGGTCACCACACCAAGGACGGTGATGGTTGCCTCAGATCTCTTTGCGATGCTGGAGGCCAGTTCTGCGGCGTGCGAGGCGTGCCATTCATGACCTGCGAGAAGGAGTATGCTGTCGAGCGTCTCGGGCATGCCTTTGAACTTGAAGACTACGACATCCGAGGGCGCCCTCTGCACCAGGTAGTCTATGTTGGTTCCGAATATCCTTCGACGAGTTGGTTCCCCGCCTGTCCATCCAAGGACTATGAGGTTCACGTCCTCGTTCTCGATGGTCCTGATGATGGCCTCGTAGACATCGTGCGAGATCTTGAGAAGCGCATGGACCTTGACATCCTTCTTCCTTGCGGACCTCTCCAGACGACCCATTTCTCTTATCGACGAGCTCACTTGTCCGTAGCCCACTGACTTCAAGGGCGTGGCTTTCGGGACGTCGAACACGCTGAGTATGGTGAGCTCTCCATTCCTGTCCTCCGCCAGAGAAGCTCCGAAATCGACCAAGGGCAGATCCTCAGGTCCTTTGATCGGGACCATGACCCTGTACTTCTTCTTGTCTATCTTGGCGGTTCCCTTGGAGAGAACCTCAAGGACCTCGACCCTTCGGGCAGGCTTGATCTCAGTGATCTCCCTCCTTCCGCCCGTCGGGTAATGGATCACCAATCCTATGAGTATCCACGTCAGCGCCACATACCACGCGATCTGACCGGGACCGAGGTCTCCCTCCAGAGGTTCCAAGAACCAGATGTAGGCAGCAAGAAAGATATTCAGGACGATGCCGATCAGCGGCACAACGGGGACAAACGGGACCTTGAACCCTCTGTCCAGATCGGGCCTTTTCTTCCTCAGGGATATCACAGATGCATTCGCGAGGGTGAAGAGCAGGAGGAACATCACGGATGCTGATGCGGCGATCTGCTCTATGGGAAGGAGCACGGCCATCATGCCTATGATAAGACCGCTTGTCAGTATCGCATTGGCAGGTGTTCTCCTTACCGGATGGATCTTCCCCAGTCGGTGTGGAATCGTTCCATCCCTGCCCATGGCAAATGAAACCCTCGAAGAGGAGTAGACAGTTGCGTTCAAGGCAGAGGTTGTGGCAAGAAAGCCTCCCGCAAGCATCAGTGCTGAACCACCTACGGGAATGATCCCGTTTGCTGCCCGAATCATCGCGAGTTCGGGGGAATTGGAATCCATGAATCTTGGGTCCACCAGATGTTCATAGAAGACAAAGAACGTGAGCACATAGAGAAGGACAACAACCCCGATTGAGATGAATATCGCTCTGGGGATGTTCCTTTTCGGGTTCTTGACTTCTTCGCCAGACTGAGCAATGATCTCGAATCCCTGAAACGCGATGAGCGTGAGGCCCATGGCCAGGAAGACGCTGGACGTGTTCTGACCGACAAAGTCATCAACGAAATCGTTCAAATGCACAGGATCGCCGAAGATGGCTATGAAGCCGCCCAGGACGAAAACCGCAAGTATGCCCACCTTCGCGGCGGTAAGCCACGACTCGGTCTTTCCGGTCGTCTCGACGCCGAAGTAGTTTATGAAGACGAATGTCAGGACGATGAGGACCGCGATGATCTGGACGAGCCAATATGGGGAATCCTGAATGACCCCCGCAACTTCGGGACC
>JAGMAI010000184.1 GCA_023130895.1 Thermoplasmata archaeon | reverse complement strand
TATACGTGTAGCCGAGAATGGCAGTCGACAGTAATGCAAAAAGACTTTATTTTCCTCTCGCTATATCCACTCAATGATTGGGATGCCTCTGCGAATTCCGCTTTCTAAACAGTCCGAGGAAGAGTTCCAGTATGACCCAGTCGTGGTCAAGAGGATCCCAACAGGCGTCGCGGACTTCGACACGATAATCAAGGGCGGGCTTCCCTCGGGATCGCTCGTCCTGCTGCTAGGCGACATGGGAGCGGGACAGCAGGAGTACATCTACACGAGCATAGCAAAGCTCGGCATGGTGAAAGGCAACCCCCAAACGAGGAAGTACTACCTAGGTCACGCGTGCGACGACGGCGTGCTTCCCGAGAAGGTGGAGTACGTCACGTTCTCGAGGTCGAGGGAGGATATACTCAGGGAAGTGGCAACGTCCTTCAATCCTCATTTCTACAACGCCCTCAAGAAGTACACGACATTCAGGGATTTCAGCGGACATTACTTCAGGCACACGATCGTCCCTTCGAGCTGGACAAGCGGGGAGAGTGTCCCGTTCGGCGAGAAGCCTCCGGAGCTTCTTGAGTCCGTGGTGGATTTCTTGGACTCCAACGCGACGAGGTCCATGGTCGTAATCGACTCGATAACCGACCTCGCGGAGTCGGACATAGTCCACCCAAAGGACTTGATATCGACGATAAAGGGGATGCAGCGGGCATCGAAGAGATGGGACGGAATCGTCTATCTGCTCCTCACGAGAGGGATAATGGATGAGAAACACGAGCAGATGCTCATCGACAGCGTCGACGGCGTCATCGTCTTCGAGTGGAAGAACTACCTCACGAGCAGCAAAAGGCAACGGTACATGTACGTCGGCAAGTTCATGAGCGTCCTGCCCCATCTCGAGATGGAGAAGATCGCCCGCTTCCCGACGATGGTGACGAGCAACCACGGGCTGGTCGTCATGTACCAGGAAAGAATAGCGTAGGTGGGATTGTGGAGCTAATAGGAACAGGTGTTGAGGGGCTTGACGAGATGCTTGGTGGAGGGATTCCGAGGAACCACATAGTGACCGTCCTCGGCGCGTTCGGAACCGGCAAAACGACGCTCAGCCTCCAGTTCATAATGGAGGGTCTGACCAAGGGCGAGAAGTGCATATTCATAACCCTCGAGGAGGCCGTTGAATCGATAAAGATGAACGCCCAGTCCTTCGGCTGGGACCTACAGAAGTATCAGGACGATGAGATCTTGGCGATAGTCAAGCTCGAGCCTGCCGATGTGAAGACCACGCTCACAAGGGTGAAGAGCGAGCTACCCGAGTTCATCAGCAAGTTCAAGGCGGACAGGCTGGCGATAGACTCCATATCCCTGCTGAACATGATGTTCCCAGACGAGGTGGAGAGGAGGACCCAGCTCTTCGAGCTGTACCAGCAGATCAAGTCGACGGGCGCGACCGCCTTGCTGACGGCGGAGGCTAAGGACGACAACCCCCGGTCATCGAGGGACGGCCTTGTGGAATACGTCTCGGACGGCGTCATACTCCTCCTCTTCAACGAGCCCGAAGGGTCCAAGGAGACCCAGCTGGTCATCCAGATCGTCAAGGTGAGGAGAAGAAAGCACTTGAGACAGAAGAAGCCCTACCTCATCACGAGTCACGGCATCGAGGTCCACACAGAGGCGGACGTATTCTAGCTTGTCCCCATCTCTTCCTTCAGGACGCGGCCCAGGCGCTTGATTCCTTCCTCGACCTCTTCTTCGGTGGGATAGCTGAAGTTGAGGCGCATGCTGTCCCTTCCGCCACTGTCGAACCGGAACGCGGCGCCGTGCACGTAGGCGACCTTCTGCTCGATCGCTTTGATGACCATCTTCTTCGTGTCCACCCCGGGAGCCGTCGCCCATGTGAACATCCCTCCGTCTGGCCGCACCCACTCGACCCCCTCGGGGAAATAGGTCTCCATGGCCTCGAGCATTATGTTCCTCTTCGACCCGTAGATCTTCTTGATCTTCTCGATGTGGGAGTCCACCAGACCACGATGGAGATACTCATATGCGATGTACTGCGAGAACGTGGAGGTGCACAGATCGGTTGACTGCTTCGCGGTCACGAGGCTGTCCAGTATCTCCGTGGGCGCGACCGCCCACCCGAGCCTCAGTCCGGGTGCGAGAATCTTGGAGAATGTGCCCAGGTAGA
>JAGMAI010000183.1 GCA_023130895.1 Thermoplasmata archaeon | reverse complement strand
ACGTCGTACTCCTTCAGGATCTCTATCATCCTCTTCCTGTTCTCGGCGGGCATCGTGACGCCGGCGGGATTGTGAAATGTCGGAAGAACGTAGATGAACTTGGGCATCTTGCCCTCCTTCCGCAGCTCCTTCAGTTTCCCTTCGAGCACGTCGAGGTTCATGCCGTCGGCCTCCAGCGGGATCCCGATGAAGTCGGCCTGGAAGGCGCCGAACGCATTGATCCCTCCGAGGTAGGAGGGCAGAGAACATACGACGAGGTCATGGGCATCCAGAAAGACCTTTGAGATCAAGTCGAGGGCCTGCTGACATCCGTGGGTCACGAGGATGTTCTCGTGCGTGCACTTCACGCCCAACTTGTTCATCCTCTTGGCCAGCTCCTTCCTGAGCGGAGCGAGTCCCTCGGTCGTCCCGTACTGGAGCGCAACGCTCCCTTTTTCATCGAGGACATCGATCGTTATGTCCTTCACGACATCGATGGGGAAGGCCTCCGGGCAGGGAAGTCCTCCAGCGAAGGAGATAATCTCAGGCTTCTGCGTGAGCTTCAGGAGCTCCCTTATCTCGGATCTCCTCATCTCGGCGATTCTGCCGGAAAAGAGACTGCTGAATTCAACCATTATCCCACCGATTTCGAGATGAGGTGAGAAGCATATATCATTTGTTTGACAAACAGTAGCACTGGCACATGAAGGCATTAAAAACATATACTGGGGGAGGATACCAAAGTGGCGATTCCTGTGAAGCTGCTGCTGAAGGGAAAGGTCAAGGACGTGTACGAAGTGAGCGAGGGAGAGCTGGAGTTCCAGTTCTCGGACAGGATCTCGGTCTTTGACGTTGTTGTGCCCACCCGCATTCCTAGGAAGGGAGAGGTCCTCTGCAGGATGGGTGCGCTCTGGTTCAGCGAGCTCAAGAACCTGGGTATCAGAACGCATTTTATCGAGCTGAAGGGTCCAGACAGAATGAGGGTGAGGAGGACAAGGGTCCCGAAGGAGTACGAGGGGCTTCCTCGATCCAACTACATGATACCGGTCGAGTGGATAAACAGGCACTATGTGGCGGGCTCGCTCCACAGACGACTGCAGGACGGGGACATAGCGCCACGCTCCCTGGGATTCGAGACGGATGACATTCCGGCTTATGGTGAGATGCTTCCGGTCCCCTTTTTCGAGCAGACGACCAAGTTCGAGAGCCATGACAGGGTCATCGACAGGGAGGAGGCCATGAACCTGAGCGGAATGACGGAGGACGAGTACAATGAGGTCAGGGACTTGGTCTTCATGATCGACGACCTGATTGAGAACAGAGTCAAGGGTGCGGACCTCACTCATGTGGACGGGAAAAAGGAGTTCGCGTTCGACGGGGATCGCGACCTGATGGTGGTAGACACGTTCGGGACGCCGGACGAGGACAGATTCTGGCAGAGGAGCAAGATGGACGAGGGCATGTTCATCGAGATGAGCAAGGAGCCCGTGAGGAAGTACTACGAATCGACCGGATACCTCGACGACCTTACACGGGCCAGGGAAAAGGGCATGCCAGACCCGCCGATCCCTCCCCTTCCGGATGAGGAGGTCGAGTCCATATCTGGCCTCTACGCTGACGTCTATGAGCGGATAACTGGAGAACCTCTGTGAGAACCTGGAGTTGATTGGATGAAGTTCCACGAGTACAAGGCAAAAGAGCTCTTCGGAGACTATGGCATTCCCGTCCCAAGGGGCGTACTTGCCACGAGCGGGAAGGACATCAAGGGACTGGACTATCCGGTTGTCGTCAAGGCTCAGGTTCTCATCGGCGGGAGAAAGAAGGCCGGCGGCGTGAAGTTCGCGGATTCCCCTGAGGAAGCTTCCCGAGCGGTCGACGAGATCATCGGGATGGACATAGGAGGATACGAAGTGCGGCAAGTCCTGGTGGAAGAGGCCGCGGAGATCTCAAAGGAATACTACCTCGGAATCACGATAGACAGGGAGGAGAGGGCCCCGTTGCTGATGACCAGCGCGGAGGGCGGTGTCGAGATCGAGTCCGTTCCAGACGACAAGATACTCAAGAGGCACATCCCGCCCTTCTCGGTTCTCCCGCCCTACGTGCTGCGGGACGCGTCCAAGTTCCTTGGGCTGACGAAGGAGGAGGGGGAGGGATTCTCCGCGATCGCGCGGGCGATGTTCCGCCTCTTCGAGAAGGAGGACGCCGAGCTCGTGGAGATAAACCCGCTCGTGCTCACGTCAAAGGGAGAGTTTGTTGCGGTGGATGCGAAGCTCATGTCCGACGACAGTGCGCTCTACCGCCACAAGGAGTTCCAGGGCATGGAACAGGACCTCACGCCGCTCGAGAGGGAGGCCAAGTCCAAGGGGATAGCCTTCATCCAGCTGGACGGAGACATCGGCGTCATCGCCAACGGTGCCGGTCTTACGATGGCCACGCTTGACATGATAAGCCTCAAGGGAGGCAAGGGCGGGGTCTTCCTCGACCTGGGCGGCACGGACGATCCAGAGAAGGTGAAGGAGGCGTTTCGGCTCATGAAGAAGGCCAAGCCCTCGGTCATCTTCCTCAACATCTTCGGGGGCATAACCAGGTGCGACTCGGTCGCGCAGGGCGTGAAGGAGGTCCTCGACGAGGAGGGGATCGACGTGGCGGTCGTCGCAAGGATAAAGGGCGTGCACGAGGACGAGGCAAAGCAGATACTGAGAGACGCTGGATTCGTTGCGGTAAGCTCGTTGGAGCGGGCGGCCGAGGAAACCGTCCGACTGAGGGGATGAAGATGTCAATACTCGTCGACGAGAACTCAAGGGTCATCATCCAGGGAATCACCGGGCACCAGGGGATGTTCCACGCCAAGGCGATGCTCGGCTATGGGACCAAGGTCGTGGCAGGCGTGACTCCGGGCAAGGCCGGGGAAACTGTCCACGGCGTTCCTGTCTTCGATTCTGTTCACGGGGCGGTCAAGTCAACGGACGCGGACACGTCCATGATCCTCGTCCCCGCCCCTTTCGCCCTCGATGCCTCCTTCGAGGCGATCGACGCTGGAATAGGACTCATCGTGATAATCACGGAGAGAATACCATTCCACGATGCGATAAGGATAATGGCATATGCGAGGCAGAAGGGAACGACCATCATAGGCCCGAACTGCCCAGGAGTGATATCGCCTGGCAAGTGCAAGGTCGGGATCATGCCAAGCGGCATTTTCGAGCAGGGAACCGTGGGAGTGGTCTCGCGCAGCGGGACGCTCACCTATGAGATAGTCAACGCGATAACCGAGAGCGGTCTCGGCCAGAGCACTTGCGTGGGCATAGGTGGCGATCCTATAATCGGCTCGAACATAGTCGAGGTCCTGAAGATGTTCGAGGTGGATGAGGAGACCGAGTCCATCGTCATAGTGGGCGAGATCGGCGGTACCGCGGAGGAGAACGCCGCCGAGCACATCAAAGGGATGAGGAAGAGCGTCTACGCGTACATCGC
>JAGMAI010000182.1 GCA_023130895.1 Thermoplasmata archaeon | reverse complement strand
GTGGCGGTCGGACCGGATGAGGAGGTGGACGAGAACCGCATCGAGTACATCGTCGGTCAGCTGCACGACGGCATAGAGTGGATGGAGGAAATCACGGGACGAACGTATGACGACAACAGGCTCATCGAGGCGGTCAAGAACGAGTTCCGCTCCACATCGACCTGGGCAGAGATCTGTGCGCTCAACAAGGCCATTCCAGCACCGCTGGATGAGAAATCGATGTACTCGCTCTACGTGCTCGGAACGCTTATGAAGCACAGCAAGAAGGTCGTTGATTTCTACGAGAAGCTGCGAGACGAGGTCAAGGACCGCGTGGAGCGCGGAATTGCGGCCGTCCCAAACGAGAGGGTCAGGGTCATGACCGACACGCAGCCGCCGTGGGCGTTCCTTCGCGTGTTCCGGTACCTGGAGAAGTACGGGTGCGTCTCGATCGGTTCGCTCTACACGTTCGGGCTCATCGGCCTCTTCGAGACCAAGGAGGACGGCTCGTGGGGACCGAAGACCACGCCCATGGAGTTGGGCGTTTCCATAACGAACAGGGACGAGGCTCTCACGGAACTGGTGAAGTGGAACCTCGCGAAGCCCGAGTGGCAGCACTTCTACTCGCCCAAGTACAAGAGCGACATGATGATACGAATCGCACGGGAGTGGAAGCTCGACGGCGTTCTGCTGCACTACAACAGGGGATGCGAGGGCCTCAGTCTTGGGATTGCGGAGAACAGGCTCGCTCTCCAGGAGGCTGGATATCCGGTGATGATATTCGAGGGGAACATGGGAGATGAGAGAGAGTTCGATGAGGCGAGAACGGTTGCGCGCATAGACGCCTTCATGGAGTCTCTCGATCTGACAAAGGAGGCATGATATGAAAGTCGCTGGTGTTGACGTTGGCGCTAAGTTCGTGAAGGTGGTGATAGTGGACGATGGGAACCTCGTTTCCAGGTCCAGCAGGCTCATGGGATTCGAGCAGAAGGAGTCCATCGAAGAGGCTTTCAAGGAAGCACTCGAGAAGGCAGGACTGAAGAAGGAGGACCTCGCACACGTAACGTCAACGGGGTCAGGGAAGACCGAGGTCCCCTTTGCGGACGACGAGTTCACTGAGGTGAGCGCCGCCGCGAAGGGAGCTGTCAATCTCATCCCGAGCGCGAGGACCGTTATCGACGTGGGCGCAGAGGAAGGAAGGGCGATGCACACGAATGCCGAAGGGAAGGTTCTGGACTTCGTGATAAACGAGAGGTGCGCAGCGGGTGCAGGCTCATTCACGGAGGCCATGGCGAGAGCTCTGGAGATTCCGCTCGAGGAGATCGGACCGCTCGCCCTGAAGTCGAAGAAGTCGATTCCGATGAACGCTCAGTGCGTTGTCTTCGCGGAGTCGGAGGTCGTCACCCTCGTCCACGAGAAGACGCCGAAGGAGGACATAGCCCGAGCGATCCATGACGCCATGGCGAGCAGGATAATCTCGATGGCACGAAGGCTGTCGATAGAGGAGGACGTCGCCCTCGTCGGCGGTCTTGCCAATAACGTGGGCTTCGTGGAATCCCTGAGGAGGGAGCTGAACATGGACGTCAAAATCCCTGAGCAGCCCGAGTACGTTCCCGCCTACGGGGCCGCCCTTGCGGCGGCATCCCGCGCAGGAGGTGGTTCCTGATGGGGA
>JAGMAI010000181.1 GCA_023130895.1 Thermoplasmata archaeon | reverse complement strand
GCGGGAATGTCTACGGCAAGAAGCTGGACGAGGAGGAGCTGGACAGGATTCTGTACGACGCTCTTGGCGTGGAGTTCGACAGAGCAGTGATTCTGTGGACGACGAGGGAGGAACCTCTCTCCGTGAGGGCGATCTCAGAAGCCACGAACATCCCCCCGGACAGGGTTCTGAACGAGATAGCTAATCTCAGAAGACGCGACCTGATCAAGCTTGATCGAATCGAGGGGCAATCCCCTCTGTACATTTCACAAGGATTTGAGGTGTGATGGCGATGGTAGAGAAAGTTGGCGCAGTATTGGTCGTCGGAGGCGGGATTGCGGGAATGCAGGCTTCCCTTGACCTTGCGGATAGTGGCTACAAGGTGTATCTGCTCGACAAGTCACCGAACATCGGGGGAGCGATGGCCCAGCTGGACAAGACGTTCCCCACGAATGACTGTGCCATGTGTATCATGGCGCCCAAGCTTGTCGAGACCGGACGACACCACAACATAGAGCTGCTCACGGGGGCAAGTCTGGAGGCAGTCCAAGGTTCGCCTGGGAACTTCCTCGTGACCATAAAGAAGACGGCAAGGAAAGTGGACGAGACCAGGTGCACAGGCTGCGGCATGTGCACACATTTCTGCCCGGTGGAGGTGCCAGACGAATACAACATGGGCCTGGTGACCCGCAAGGCCATCTATGTCAAGTATCCGCAGGCGGTTCCAGCCGTAGTATCGATCGACCAGGAACACTGCATAGGCTGCGGAATCTGCGAAGGACAGTGCGAAGCTGAGGCGATCGTGTACGACCAGGAAGAGCAGATGATGGATATCGAGGTGGGCTCAATCGTTGTGGCTCCTGGATTCGATCTGTTCGACCTTGCCAGGAAACCTCAGTACGGCTATGGGGTGTACCCGAACGTCCTCTCATCCCTGGAACTCGAGAGAATGCTGAGCGCTACTGGCCCTCACGCGGGGATGGTTCTGAGGCCCTCGGATGGGGAGCTTCCGAGGAACATGGCATTCATACAGTGTGTCGGTTCCAGGGACAAGCAGACAGGCAACACCTATTGCTCCTCGGTTTGCTGCATGTTCAGCATAAAAGAGGCCATAATAGCCAAGGAGCACACTCCCGGCTTGGAGGCACACATCTTCTTCATGGACATGCGGGCCTACGGAAAGGAGTTCGATGAGTACTACTCTCGAGCTGAAGAAGAGCACGGTGTCAAGTTCACGAGAGGCAATAGGATATCCATGGTCGAGGAAGACCCGCTCACTCACAATCTCTTCATTACATATGTGGACGGGGCAGAGCTCAAGGTCGAGGAATTCGACATTGTCGTTCTCTCTGTGGGAACGGAAGCGCCCGCGGATACCGACAAACTGAGACAAGTCCTCGGGATAGACCTGAACAAGCACAGCTTCTGCGAGACAAGCATCTTTGACCCCCTATCCACTACAAAGCCCGGAATCTATGTCTGTGGGGCGTTCAGCTCCCCGAAGGATATTCCGGACAGCGTCGCTCAGGCGAGCGGTGCCGCGGCTATGGCATCCAGCCACATCTCGACGGAGAGGAACAAGCTCGTCGAGATAAGAGAGTTCCCGCCCGAAAAGGACATCAGCGGTGAGGATTCCAAGATCGGCGTGTTCATCTGCCATTGTGGGATCAACATCGGGGGCGTTGTTGATGTGCCCGCAGTTGTCGAGTACGCGAAGACCCTTCCGAATGTCACGTACGCCGAGGACAATCTGTACACGTGCTCTCAGGACACTCAGAGCAAGATAGTGGAGACGATAAAGGAGCACGGTCTCAACAGGGTCATCGTCGCTTCCTGCACTCCGAGAACGCATGCTCCTCTGTTCATGAACACGATTAGAGATGCCGGCCTCAATCCATATCTCTTCGAGATGGCGAACATCCGCGAGCACTGCTCTTGGGTGCATTCGAAGGAGCCGGAAAAGGCAACGCAGAAGGCAAAGGACCTCGTGAGGATGGCTATCGCCAAGGCGGGGCTCCTCGAGCCAATCCCTCCAATCAAGATATCCATCGGGAAGTCGGCTCTCATCATCGGTGGTGGCATCACGGGGATGACCGCCGCTT
>JAGMAI010000180.1 GCA_023130895.1 Thermoplasmata archaeon | reverse complement strand
GAGAGGACGTGCAGGCCAGGATGAATGAGCTGATCGACAAGGTGAAGAGCAACGAACGGGTTCACGTCTACACGGGAGCCAAGATCAAAGACGTTGAAGGGTTCATAGGTAGCTTCATTACAACGCTGGAGCACGAGGGTGAAGAGAAGCAGATCAGGCACGGTGTCGTCCTCGTCGCGACCGGTGGAGTCGAGTTGAAGCCCGATGAGTACCTCTATGGAGAGGACCCGCGGGTTGTCACGCAGCTAGAATACGAGGATATGCTCGCGAACGGAGGCTTGAAGGGGGGCACGAAGAGCGTAGCCATGATACAATGCGTGGGCTCACGCAAAGAGGAGAGGCCCTACTGCAGCCGCATATGCTGCACCGAAACCATCAAGAACGCGCTGAAGACAAAGGAGATGTCACCCGATGTCAATGTCTACGTCTTCCACAGGGACATGAGAACTTACGGATTCAGGGAGGACTACTATCAGGAGGCTGCCGAGAAAGGGGTCGTCTTTGTCAGGTACTATCCCGAGAATCCTCCGAAGCTAGCCGTCAACGACGGGAAACTGGAACTCATCGCGAAGGACCCCTTCTTGGACGAGGAGATAGTTGTCAACCCCGACGTGGTCATGCTGGCGGTGGCAACACTACCGAACGCAGACAATGAGGAGTTATCCACATTCCTGAAGATACCGCTCACCAAGGACAAGTTCTTCCTTGAAGCGCACATGAAGCTCAGGCCCGTGGACTTCGCTAGCGAGGGCGTGTTCTTGTGCGGTCTGGCCCATTCACCGAAGTTCGTCGAGGAATGCATTTCCCAGGCGAATGCGGCGGTCTCAAGGGCCACGACGATTCTTGCGCAGGACGAGCTGGAACTCGAGGCGACGAAGTCATCCGTGGTCGATGAGAAATGCGACGGGTGCGCCTACTGTGTGGACCCGTGCCCGTATGACGCGATAACGCTCATCGAATACATGAGCGACGGAACGGTGAAGAAGACCGTGGATGTCGATGAAACGGCCTGCAAGGGCTGTGGCGTGTGCCAGGCCACCTGTCCGAAAGATGGGATCTTCGTTCGCGGATTCACTCTTGGTCAGATTAATGCTATGATTGAGGCTGCGTTGGAGGTGGCCTGACATGGAGGAAGAGGAGTACGAACCGCTCATTATCGCCTTCTGCTGCAACTGGTGCTCCTACGCGGGTGCCGATCTAGCGGGTGTCAGCCGATTCCAGTACCCGCCGAACATTCGCGTGATAAGGACGATGTGTTCAGGCATGGTGCACCCGAATCTCGTCATGGATGCGCTGACGAAGGGCGCAGACGGTGTCATGATCTGCGGGTGCCACATAGGCGACTGCCACTATCTTGAGGGTAACGTCGTTACCGAGAAGCGGGCCGATGCGATCGAGCTGATGCTCGAGGACTTTGGTCTGGAACCAGAGAGATTCCGCCTGGAGTGGATATCCGCTTCTGAGGGTGACAAGTTCGCCAGAGTCATGAATGAGATGGTGGAGGTGGTGAAGGCCCTGGGACCGAGTCCCTACAAGATGGGATGAATCAGCTCGTGAGCGTCTTTATCAGCTTGCCCTCGCAATCGTGGATCAGCAGCTTCACCGGGATCGTCCCGTCGAGGTTGTGAGTGGAGCAGCTTAGGCACGGGTCGTAGGCTCTGATCGCCATCTCCAGCCGGTTGAGGATCCCCTGGTCATACTTGCCATCCTTGATGAGGTCTATCGCCGTCCTCTTCACGGACATGTTGATCGGGGCGTTGTTGTGCGTCGTTCCGACGACAAGGTTGACATCCGTGATCATGCCCTTCTCGTCTGTCTCGTATTCATGGATGAGCGTTCCTCGGGGTGCTTCCACACAGCCGATTGCT
>JAGMAI010000018.1 GCA_023130895.1 Thermoplasmata archaeon | reverse complement strand
GTGCCCGCTTGAGATGCTGATGACGAACACGTCCCCCACGGTCAGCAGCCCGTCCGAGTCCATGTCCAAGAACGTGATGTTCCCCGCTGTCGCACCGTCCGCCAGTGGATCCATCCTGTCCGTCTCGGTCGAATTGGTCTTCAGGAAGGCCCCGAAGAGGCCTATGTCCGACTCCTCGGAGACGAAGAGCACGGTGATGTTGCAGGCGGTCACATTGTGGGGGGAACCCGATATGCTGACGCGGGGGACCTATGGTGTCGGCGTTCCCGAAACGGGGTCCGACTTGGGCCCCTCATTCCCCTGAGCATCCACAGCGCTCACTTCGTACTCGTACAGCTGACCGTCCACTAGCCCAGTATCCTGGAACGCTGTCCCCGTAGGCTCGTCGGTGAGCCTCGAACCGTCCCGATAGACGTGGTATTTCGCAACGCCAACATTGTCAGTGGCTGGATCCCAAGTGAGGTTGAGCTTTCCGTCCTTCGCGTCCGTGACAACGAGGGCCATGACCTTGGACGGGGGCTCGGAATCATACTCCGTGGACATGCCGCTCACCTGCACTGACCTCTGCCCCTCGTTTCCCGAGGTGTCAACTGCGGCGACCTCGTAGGCGTAGATCTGATTGTTCGTGAGCCCAGTGTCCTGGAAGAATGTTGTCAACGGTTCATCGATGAGAGCGACGCCGTCCCTGTGAATCGTGTAGTGATCGACCGCGACATTGTCGAAAGCCCCGTCCCATGTCAGATTGAGCCTTCCGTCGAATGCATTCTCCACCACCAGCCCCTCGACCCGACTGGGCGGAACGTTGTCAGAGGGTGTGGGCATGCCCGAGACCGTGCTGGAGAAGTCGCCCACGTTGTCCGAGCTGTCCACGGCCCGTACTTGGTAGAAATACAGGGTGCCATCAATGAGGGCAGTGTCAACATAGAACGGGTACGACGGCTCGCTCGGGAGCAGATTGCCGTCCCGGTATATCTGATAGACCACCACCTTTCTGTTGTCTGTCGCCTCGTCCCAGAAGAGGAAGAGCCTGCCGTCACGCAGGTCGTATATCTCAAGCCCCTCCACCTTGCTCGGGGGGGTGTGGTCCTCTGGAAGCTCCATCTGGATGACGTAGAGTATCGACCCCCCGACGACCGCTGCTGTGACGACGATCACGATGATGGCCAGGTTGCGGTTCCGGTCGCTTCTTTTCTCCATTGTCATCCGTTTGATGAATCCTTGGCTATAAAAAACCTTTCGGCAGGTCCGCGGAGTCCATTCTGCCCGTTCATCCCAGAGGCGTGGAATCCTTCCACACAAAACATAAAATACTGAGATTCGCATACAGGGGACAGATGGGATTGCCATGTTGGAGGAAATTTCTGAGATTATAGGGCTGCAGGTTTACACTCACGAAGGGGTCTTCCTCGGTAACGTGAACAACCTGATAGTGAACGTCGAGAAGTCCATGGTCGAGAGACTGTTCATCGGAGAACCCAACCCGTTGCTCGTCGAGGGTGCGAGGTCGGTGGCCGTTCCTTATCGGTGGATACAGAGCGTGGGCGACGTCATAATACTGAAGTATTTCCCCAAGCGCGTGACCCTCAAGAAGGGGAAGTAGCCCGGGAAATGCTTTAAATCCTCTAGCCGTATTCGGACGCATGGGGCATGCTGAGTCCTCAGGGGCGGGAGTTCGTTTTGCAGGGAATCATGTATTCCGAGGATGAGGGAGTTTGGATGAGGTCCCGCTTCGAGATCTTGGAGATCGAGGTTCTGCACAGCCACGAGGAGATAAAGCCCGACATCCTCGACTGCCTCGCGGACCAGATCGCCAAGGACGGCGCCCTCTTCAAGCCCATCGTCGTGGACGAGAAGACCTACGTCATTCTGGACGGCCATCACAGGTTCGAGGCCCTCAAGCGGCTCGGATGCAAGAGGATACCGGTATTTCTCGTCGACTACATGGACGACGCCATCGAGGTCGTGACCTGGCCCGGGGCAGTTGTCGATGAGGTATCGAAGGACGAGATCATCGCCATGGGCCTGAGCGACAACGTGTACCCGCCAAAGACGTCCAGGCACATCATCAGGGTGACTCTCGAGGACAGGCCGGTGGAGCTCCCGAAACTCCGCTAGTCCTCCGGCTCATCCACGGGCTCCTCTTCGGTTTTCGGACGAGACTCGGTGAACCAGATCGAGAACAGCATTATGACGCATGCAACGAAGACCAAGTACCATCCGATGGACGGTCCCCAAGTTGTCGTGATGGTTCGGGCAAACGGCTCATCGAGGTCGGAACCTGCGAATGTTCGAATCTCCAGGAGGTCTGTTTCGAGGGCGATTCCCAGGCTTTCGCGCGAATCTCCGACCGCGGAGGGGACCATCATGTTCAAATACGCCCCAGACCCCAGGGCCAGGAAGATCACCGCAAACCCAAGTCCGAGGGCGATATCTCTGTAGATCTCCTTCCTATCCGAGAGACGCATCAAGATCAGGAAGATCACGACGAAAGCGCTCGCCAGTGCAACCATGAGGGTCATCACCAGGTAGTGCAAGCCCAGGCTGGAACCTTCGATCTCGAAGTATGCCGTTTCCAGATGCCGCACGTCTGTCTGGCCCGAATGCGTATCCTCATGCAACGTGGAGACGCTCAGAAGCTTGAAGTCATGTGTGCTGTTCACATAGATATGATCCACGCTTATGATTCTCTCCGAGCGCTCAATGGTCCACGACGGGACGAAGAAGGTCGACACGAGCAGTGCCAGACAGACGATGGCGAGGACCGTTCCGATGGGGGACTTGCCTACGTTCATTGTGCTCACCTGTTATTCCTCTACCGCTATTTCACCGTATTGTTCTTCCGCAGGCCGGGCACGCGCCCTGCCCTTCCCCGATCTCCGTTCCGCACCTTCTGCACACCCTCTTGCCGGAGGATGAAGTCCGCTCAGCTGTTGCCTGTCGGGACCTCCTTCTCAGCAGGAGGGCGACGATTAGTCCGATGATCAGGAGAAGCGCAAGCACGATTAGCAGACCAGCGGTCCAGTCGCCCGATCCGTCATGGCTCTCCCCGTAGGAAACGAGGCTCCACTCCCCTATAAGCTCGTCCCCGCTGTCATAGATGTCGACCTCGACGCTGTTGCTGACCTCGTTCGAAAAGTACTCGTGTCTGTAGCCTTCGGAGTAGCCAAAGAGGTACATCCCGGGGGAGGAGACGTTCAGCTCGTACGCCTGGAAACTGCCCGCCTCGACATCCACTTGCTGGAGTCCTAAGCACTCATAGGCAGAGCTGTATGCGAATGGCACCGTCGCCTCGTCCTCCTCAACCACGTCGCCGTTCACCTTTGCCACGTAGTGGACATGGCTCTGACCCTGTCCCGTGGTCATCCCAGTGTCCCCGGCGTTGAATGGGAAATGCCAAGTGTCGCTCTCTATGTCCAAGGAGGTCTCCACCTCGACGGCCATCTCGAAGAGCATTGAGAACTTGGAGAACCTCGACGTTATCTCAAGCGACGACTTGACGTACTCGAAGGACTCGTTGTCGAGGAAGAGGGACCCCTTCAAGTTCGCTGGCGCGGTCATCGTGAGAGGGCCCAGGTCCTGGATCGTGTACGTGAACGTCACCTCGAAATCCCCTTCCAGGGCGATGACCCATGCATCGTACGTCCTGCCGAGGACCTCGACCGTCCGTCTGGACTCGACGGCCATCGTGATCGTCCCCTGGATGGACACGTCTTCGAACCCTCCCTCCACCTGGCCGATGAGATTATCCAGCGACATGTGAACGGAATACTCCCACTCGTTGCCCACCGAGAGGGCAGGCTCCTCGGCCTCGGCGGTCACGCTCACCGCTGTCCCAAGGTAGAGGATAATGACCAGAAGAACCGATAGGCGGGACCTAAGTGGCATCTCTTTCTCGACCCAGTGTTTGGATTGATGCGGGGATATAAGTACGTTGTCTCACAGGTCGTCCAGGTCCATCCCGCACTTCTCGCTGAGCTCGTCGTGGAGGCGCCTTATCCTCTTCGCGGCGGCCGGGAGACCCCGCTCCTCCATCCGGTCGATGAGCAAATCTATCTTTCCCTCTTCCGCGAGGTTGTCCGCGTGGGCCACGACCTTCTCTTCCAGCGTCTTGGGGACATAGCTCTTGGCGGGGAGGCCGATCTTCTTGGCCTCGTTCTTCGGGATGCCCGCTCCAACGTGCTTCTCCACGATTCCCGCCAGAACCGCCGGGAAACCCTTCTCCTGGAGGATTTGCCCGCCCGCGTGTCCGTGGTCTATATCGTGGGTCCTCCCGCGACCGATGTCATGGAGCAGCCCGCCCAGCTCACACAGGCTCTCGTCCGCACCGCACAGGGAGGCGATCTTCTTCGCCAGCCTGGAGACCCTCTTGCAGTGCTCGACAACCGCACTGTCGCATCCGGCCTCTCGGAGGGCTTCGAGACAATCCCTCCGGGACGGGAGTTCTGCTGCCCTCTCGATTACATTCTTGCCCTTCTTGGATGGGACGATGCTCATCCTCCCCCCGAATTCCCGCTCGAGCGGGTTGCCCTCGAGCAGCCTGTCGAGGAAGACGGCCAGCGCGGCGACCTCCGAATGAGGCTGGTTCCCCACGGAGACGTTGACGTCCGCGATGTCGTAGACCTCGGGAGGGACCTTCTCCCCGCCGATCACAATCATCAGGTTCTTCTTTCCGATCTTCGGCAGCGCGTCCTTCAGCCTCTCTCCATACATGGTGAGGTGGACGACCGTCCCCTGCCACTCCTTGAGCGTCTTGCGCCAGCTGACGCCCGTGGAGATGTGGAAGTCCCCGCCGAACTTCTCCACGACATTCCTCACGCTCCTCTCCAGTACCGAGTCCTTCGTGGAGACCAGGACGCAGTCCGCGCCGAAGGCCCTCGCGACCAAGGCAACGTGGGTCGTGATTCTGCGGTCTCTGGGAATCCTGTGACCGAGCCGTAGGACGGAGATCATTCTTCCCACATCATGGAATAGAGGAACAGTGCGACGCTGGCGTTGGTCACGATCATGACCACGAATACGGGCATGGCCATCAGTACGTCGCTTTGGTAGACCATCGCGGTTGAAATGATCAGAAGTACGAGGACGCCGAGGGACATTCCCGCAAGGAAGTGCGCACCCCTCTCCGTCATGGACTTGGGCCTGATCCTCAGATCGTCGAGCATGTAGAAGAGGGCCACGAGGGCGGATACGACAATCGCCGTGACGGACAGCATCATCAGCATCGTGTCCCATGTGAGGATGACGAAGAAGTAGAGGAATATGGCAAGCGACACGAAACCGACCCCGGATATCATGGCGAGCTTGCTCCTGTCGAACTCGTCCGCTATTACTGGGAGGTCGTCGAACTCGTCCTCTGCCGTGGAAGGAGCGTTCTCAAAAGGGCTCTCCTCGTATGACGATTCATCGTCGGTAGGACGATTCTCGAACGGATTCTCGGAATCGCCTTCCATATCAGGTGCTCCTATTTCAGCTTCCTAATCTGGTGACCCTTGTACTCCAGCTTGGCGGATCGTTTTATGAGACCCTTGAGCATCGTCTGCGAGACTCCCAGGTCGTCGGCGATGTCCCCGGAGAACTTCCCCTCTTCGTCCACTTCCTTTAGTATTTTGTCCTCGATCTTGCGATACTCGTTCTCCGGCATCACGACTGCCGCCAGGATGTCGCACATCTCGTTCACGGGCGATGAAGCGTTTATGTGAAACGACGTGTAAAAGGCATGGTAGGACTTCTCGGGCTCTGGGTCGGACTCGCTAGTCTGCCACTTCGTCTCGACCAAGTTCATCTTCTCGAAGAACTTGAGAGCTTCGAGACCCTCCTCTCCGAACTTCTCCTCGATCTCTCTCGC